>JAESTV010000002.1 GCA_016763475.1 Roseicyclus sp. | reverse complement strand
CGTTCGCGCAGCTGCATGTAGCGTGGGCCATTGCCGGATTCGATGGCGGGCGCGTCCCGTAGATATTTGGCGATATTCATGCGGGCTCCCTCACGTGCGCCATCTGGGCCGCAAGGCTTAGCGCGCCATCAAGGGCAGTGCCTTCCGGCTTGCTCATATGGGCTGAGATGTCCGGCGCGAGGTAGGGGCTATAGAAAGGCGCAAGACCACCCAACGGGCAAATGCGGTCACCGGGCCGCCAGCCGAGGTGATCAAGCGCACGGGAGATGTATCGCGCACCGTCTTGCATCAGGCCAACGGCAAATGGATCTTCGCTGCGGGCGGACGTAACCACGCGGGGTGCGAACTGGGCGAAGTCACCGGGTTTGGCTTTTGTGGCAAACGCGACGATGGCGGCTGTTGTTCGAAACCGGGTGAGCATTTCGCGGGTCAGGGGTGTGGCCTCATGAATGCCGTCCGCGACCTGTAGAACCCGACGCAGAAGCTGTCGGCCAAGATAAGCGCCGGACGCCTCATCCCCCAGGATCAGCCCCCAACCGCCAATCAGCCGGTCCACGCCACCAGCGCGACGCCCAAGGAACGAACCGGTGCCGATACCGATCACGTACCCATCCGACGCGCCCAGGGCACCGACCATCGCGGGGCGTCGATCATCCTCGATCCGAATACATGTGAGCGGCAAGTTGCGGCTGAGTGCCGTGGCGATATCCTGATCAAGCACTCCGGCCAACCCGATGAAGGTGGGAACGTCGGTTATATCCGACAGGGCCAGCCCAGCGGCCCCGGCCAGACCGCTCAACCCCTGACGCAACGTAGCCAGCGCGGCGTCGAGGTCTGAAGACGCGTTTGCGCTTCCCAATTGAAAATCGACCCGCCGCCCCTGATGGAGCATCGCGAAGCGGCAGTTGGTCCCGCCGCCATCGACCCCAATCACTGACCTGTTCTGAGTACGTGCCATATGCAACCAATACGATACCAATAAGTCAATTGCCAGAGAAAACCGGATAATAAGATACCAAAATGGCGAATTTTCGGCAAAAACTGCCGCGATAAAGATTTTTCTTGGCGCAAAGGTATTAAAAAGGTATCACTTGATGAAGTTGAGGGGGAATCACATGCACCATCGCCAGACAGAGCATCTGCACGAGGCCGCGATTGGCCTTGATGCGTTGCCGCTGTCAGGTGTGGCGCTGATATTGGCCGAGGCGCAGCGTGATGCGCTTTCCGTTATGCCTGATGCCGCGGAGGTGATGGCATCAGGCGGTGCGCGGATGGCCGACGTCATCAAAGGGGGCGGATGTCTGCATTACGCCGCAGCGGGGTCGTCTGGCCTGATGGCTATGGCGGATGCCTGTGAGTTAGCCGGCACCTTTGGGATCGACCCGGCACAGATAAAGATCCATATGGCGGGCGGGGTTCCGCACGACGCCACGATGCCCGGCAATACCGAAGATGAGTTCGACACGGCGCGCCAAGTGGCCAACACAATTTGTGCCAAGGACGCGGTGATCCTGATTAGCGCGTCTGGTTCCACGCCTTATGTGCTGGAAATCGCGCGGCACGCACGTGCCGCAGGGGCGGCGACAATCTGCATCTCCAACAATGCCGATGCGCCTTTGCTGGTCGGGGCTGATGTGGCCGTGTGCCTGCCGACGCCGCCGGAAGTTCTGGCGGGCTCTACACGTATGGGTGCAGGCACGGCGCAGAAAGTTGCGCTTAATATCATGTCGACGGTGATGGGAGTCGCGTTGGGGCATGTCCACAACGGAATGATGGTCAATGTACGCGCCGACAATGCCAAGCTGCGCGCCCGCGCCGTGGGCATCGTTTCGGTGATCGCAAACGTTGATGAAGGGGGCGCTACGCGCTGCCTCGGGATCGCAAACGGAGGTGTGAAGGCGGCGATCCTGCTCGCGTCCGGCGCCTCCGATTTGAACGAAGCCACTGCCCGCCTGGCGCGGTCTGATGGCCATATCCGCGCTGCTTTGGCGGAGATGAAACGCCGCACATGACGGCTGAAAAATAACGGACCTAAGGGAGGAAACCAAATGTCCATGAAGAAACTCACTGCCGGCTTGCTGGCGACGACGATGCTGGTCGGCACCGCCGCATCCGCACAGGACGTGACGCTGACTATCGAAAGCTGGCGCAACGACGACCTGATCCTGTGGCAGGACGTGATCATTCCTGCGTTTGAGGCAGAAAACCCCGGCATTCAGGTTGAATTCACGCCCTCTGCGCCTGCGGAATATAACGCGGTGCTGAACTCCAAACTCGACGCCGGTTCTGCTGGTGATCTGATCACCTGCCGCCCCTTCGACGCCTCGCTGGCGCTGTATGAGGCTGGCCAGCTGACTGACCTTAGTGACCTTGAGGCGATGTCCAACTTCTCGTCCGTTGCGCAATCGGCATGGCAAACCGATGATGGCTCGGCCACGTTCTGTATGCCGATGGCAAGTGTGATCCATGGCTTCATCTATAACGCCGATGCCTTCGCCGAACTGGGCCTGGAAGAGCCGACAACTGTTGACGAATTCTTTGCTGTCCTCGATGCGATTGAGGAAGACGGAACCTATATCCCCATGGCCATGGGCACCGCTGATCAGTGGGAAGCGGCCACTATGGGTTACAACAACATCGGGCCGAACTATTGGCGTGGTGAGGAAGGCCGCCTGGCTCTGATCGCCGGTGAGCAGGCCCTGACTGATCCGGAGTGGGTTGGCCCGCTGGAACAATTGGCCCGTTGGGGTGATTACCTTGGCCGCGGGTTTGAGGCACAGACCTATCCTGACAGCCAGAACCTGTTCACCCTGGGCCGCGCCGCGATTTATCCTGCCGGTTCGTGGGAGATCACAGGTTTCAATGCGCAAGCCGACTTCGCCATGGGGGCCTTTGCACCACCGGTGCCGAATGCGGGGGATGAGTGCTTCATCTCGGATCATACTGACATTGCCATCGGTCTGAACGCGGCGTCGCCGAATGCAGAAGCTGCGCGCACGTTCCTGAGCTGGGTTGGATCAGCTGAATTCGCGTCGATCTACGCCAACGCGCTGCCGGGTTTCTTCCCGCTCAGCAATGCTGAGGTCACGTTGGAAGATCCGCTGGCGCAAGAGATGATCTCGTGGCGGAGCGAGTGCGAAAGCTCGATCCGGTCAACCTACCAGATCCTGTCCCGTGGCACGCCGAACCTTGAGAACGATACATGGAACGCCTCTACTCAGGTGATCCGTGGTGCCGAAACCCCTGCTGATGCCGCCGCGCGTCTGCAGGAAGGTCTGGCCTCCTGGTACGAGCCGCAGCAGTAAGCCTCACTTATCTGATGCACCTGTTCCGGGCGGGTTTGATCCGCCCGGGACACATCACCCCAACACCTGACAGCGTCGGAGGTTTACATGCGCCAATCGCGTATCAAATGGCATATCGTTGTGTTCCTTGCACCTGCGGTGCTGGTCTACACGGCGATCATGATTGTGCCGCTGTTCAACACGCTGCGCCTGTCGCTGTTCACTGAGGTGGATCAAGAGCGGGTCTATGTGGGGCTGGAGAATTTCCGCACCCTGTTTGGCGATCAGCGCTGGTCCGACAGCTTCTGGAACGCGCTGGGGAACAACTTCTGGTTCTTTTTCATCCACATGCTGGTGCAAAACCCGATCGGCATCCTTCTGGCCGCAATCCTTAGCAATCCGCGCCTCCGGTTCAGCGCGATCTACCGCACCGCGATCTTTGTGCCGACGATCCTGAGTTTTGTGATCGTGGGTTTCGCGTGGAAACTGATCCTGTCGCCGATCTGGGGTATCGCGCCCGGGATGATGGACGCTGTGGGTCTGGGTGATTTCTTCCAACCATGGCTGGGGCTTGAGGAGACGTCACTGACAACCCTTGCCCTGATCTCGGTATGGCAATTTGTCGGCATCCCGATGATGCTGATCTATGCCGCGCTGCTGTCGATCCCGGATGAGATCCTGGAGGCTGGCGAATGTGATGGCCTCACCGGGTTTTCGGCCTTCTGGAAGATCAAACTGCCGCTGATCCTGCCCTCCATCGGTATCATCTCAATTCTGACGTTTGTGGGTAATTTCAACGCTTTCGATCTGATTTACGCGGCTCAAGGCGCGTTGGCGGGGCCGAATTATTCGACCGATATCCTCGGCACGTTCATGTACCGCACCTTCTTCGGCTTCCAGCTGCAACTGGGTGACCCACACATGGGCAGCGCCATTGCATCCGCGATGTTCGGGATCATCCTGATCGGTGTCTGCTTCTATCTCTTCGCCATCCAATCCCGGATGCGCCGGTATCAGTTTTAGGGGGGCCGGACCATGAACAAAGCACGCGGTAATCCGCTCAACATCGCGGCCGCCCATGGCATCTTGATCCTCTATACGATCATCGCGCTGTTCCCGGTATTTGTGATCCTGATCAATAGCTTCAAGGAGCGTCGGTCGATCTTTCGTGAGCCGCTGGCGCTGCCAGATCGCGAAAGCTTTTCGACGATCGGATATGAAACCGTCTTTAATCAGGGTGACTTCTTCCTCTACTTTCAGAACTCGCTGATCGTCACCGTCGCCACCTTGTTTTTTGTTCTGCTGTTCGGCGCCATGGCTGCATTTGCTCTGGCCGAATACAAGTTCAAGGGAAACACGCTGATGGGCCTGTATCTGGCCCTTGGCATCATGATCCCGATCCGCATCGGCACGGTTGCGATCCTGGAAATGATGGTCGCCACCGGCCTCGTAAACACGCTTTGGACGCTGATCCTTGTCTATACGGCGCAGGGTCTGCCGCTGGCTATCTTCATCCTAAGCGAGTTCATGAAACAGGTCTCGGACGACCTGAAGAACGCGGGCCGGATTGACGGGCTGAGCGAATACACCATCTTCTTCAAGCTGGTTCTGCCGCTGGTGCGCCCCGCCATGGCGACGGTTGCGGTGTTTAATATGATCCCGATCTGGAACGATCTTTGGTTCCCGCTGATCCTGGCTCCGTCGGAGGCGACGAAGACGTTAACGCTTGGTTCCCAGGTCTTCATCGGCCAGTTTGTGACCGATTGGAACGCAGTCCTGTCCGCGCTCAGCATGGCAATTCTGCCGGTGATGGTCCTGTACGTCATCTTCTCGCGGCAATTGATCCGCGGCATTACGTCGGGGGCGGTGAAATGAATTTCGCCCTTCACAAAACCCAAGCCTCGGGAGAGCTGACATGACCGCCCTAAGCCTCAAGAACGTGAACAAATCCTTCGGCGCGGTGCATGTCCTGAAAGACATCAATCTGGAAGTTGAGGAGGGCGAATTTGTTGTGTTCATCGGACCGTCAGGGTGTGGAAAGTCCACGCTGTTGCGGGTGATCTCGGGGTTGGAGGATACAAGTTCCGGTGAGGTCATGATTGGTGGGCAGGCGGTGAATTCCGTGCCCCCCGCCAAGCGCGGCATCGCCATGGTGTTCCAAAGCTACGCGCTTTATCCGCACCTGTCAGTCAGGGGCAATATGGCCCTTGGCCTCAAACAGGAACGCCAGCCAAAGGCCGAGATCGAGGCCCGTGTGGCCGAGGCCGCGCGGATGTTGTCCCTTGGCGATTATCTGGACCGGCGACCGTCTGAATTGTCGGGTGGCCAGCGCCAGCGCGTCGCCATCGGTCGCGCCGTGGTGCGCAAACCGAAGCTGTTCCTGTTTGATGAACCGCTGTCGAACCTCGACGCTGCGCTGCGCATGAACACACGGGTAGAAATTGCACGCCTGCACCGCACATTGGAAGCGTCAATGATCTACGTCACCCACGATCAGACCGAGGCCATGACATTGGCCGACAAGATTGTGGTTCTGCGGGACGGCAGGGTGGAACAGGTCGGCAGCCCGATGGAGCTTTACAACAATCCCGCCAACCAGTTCGTCGCGGGGTTCCTTGGCTCACCATCGATGAATTTCCTGCCCGCTGATCGGGTTGGAGGGCCGCCAGGACTGACGATTGGCATCCGCCCAGAACACATGCGGCTGGCCACAGACGGGCGCATTCAGGCCACTGTCACTTACGTCGAAAACCTTGGCAGCGACACCAACGTTCTGGCCGACATTGGTGATGGCGCACAGATCACCGTGCGGTTGTTTGGGCAGCACTCGGTCACCCCTGACGCACCTATCGGAATTGATTTTGATGACGCTGAAGCGTTGTATTTCAATGCAGAGGGGCAGCGGGTGAATGCCACATCTGGCGCAGCACTAGCTATGTGACGGCTGCCGACACCGCGCCACGAAATCTCGGATCATTGCGACCGAATTTGTGGTGGTCGGTTCTCGGGGCGGCGTCCTACCCGCCTGTCCATTTGGCCACCTGTCCATTTGGCCACCTGTCCATTTGGCCACCTGCCGCAACCGGCCTAAGCCCCTGATGCCCAGAGCAACAGCAAGTGGTGCGTGAAGGGGCGCGGGGTTTCCCTTTGGCGCACGGACTCCCAAGCCTGCGACGGCGTATTACAGCCGTGTGCGAAGGTGATGGCCGGGGCCAAACAACAGGCGGACTTTGGTGACTGCCTGGGTGTTGTCCCAAGTCAGGCGGTCGATCACAAACAAGGCGCTTTGCTTTGGGCACGACAGGATAGAGGCCTCTTCAGCCAAGGCAGCCGTTGCAGAGAACGCAATATCGCCATGGGTGTAGGGCGCATGTTTCAGGAGCCATTCGTTGGCGCTGACGGTCTGAAACGCCTCATCCAGTGCATCGGGGACAACGCCGGTGTTGATCCAGCGATCCTCCAGCGCATAAGGTGCATCGTCGGCAAGGTGTAAGGCGCGGACGTGCAGCAGCGGGTTGTCTGCATCGGTTTGCATGGCCCCACTTATGGCGAGAGGCGGTATTTTGAGGCCGCAATCAATCCGCTGATATCCGTATTTCCGGCCACGTTCTTCCACCTCATGGCGGATCACGGCGATGTCCAGCGTTGCCTTGGCGACAGGCTGCGCAGTGACCCGTGTGCCGGCCTTGCGGCGACGATCAAGCAACCCGCTTTCGGCCAGCGAGCGCAGCGCGCGATTGACGGTGGAGCGGGCGCAGCCGAACTCCAACGCCAAATCCACTTCATTCGGGATCAGGTCACCCGGCTTCCATTCGCGCGCATGGATGCGGCGCAGGACTTCATCCTGCACGCTTTGCCAGTTTCGGAACGAGGGGCTGTTCATAAGGCATCTTTCAGCGCGTCGATTGTGCGTTTGTACCCTGCGACAATTTCAGCGCGTCCAACATGGTAGCCGTTCTTGACCATG
The DNA here is from genome assembly GCA_016763475.1 of Roseicyclus sp. Taxonomy (GTDB): domain Bacteria; phylum Pseudomonadota; class Alphaproteobacteria; order Rhodobacterales; family Rhodobacteraceae; genus Gymnodinialimonas. The sequence goes on along the minus strand of JAESTV010000002.1, from coordinate 20,991 downwards.
TGGCGTCCGGCGGACCAAACGTTGCTCACAAGCCTGTCGTCACCGGCGAAAATCCATGCGTCGAGCGCCGAGTCACCCTCTCGCCCCCACATGTGTTCGGAATCGGTATCGAGGGTCAGCATATCGGCCCAACACCCTGGCTCAAGCCGCCCGCTGTTGCGCTGGGTCGCCTGGGCGCCGCCATTGAGGATGCCATCATAGATGCGCCGCCCGGTGGAGCGATCAGCCGAGGCCAAAGCCGCACGGGTGCCGTCGCGCAGGCGCTGGGAATAATCCAACGTTCGCAACTCTTCGCTCAGGGAAATGCGAATGTTGCTGTCAGAACCCACGGCAAACGCACCACCCGCCCCCAGCCAGCGGACGCCGTCAAATATCCCATCGCCAAGGCTGCTTTCGGTGATCGGGCAAAGGCCCGCAACGGCGCCGGTCTGTGCCAGCCGTGTGGTCTCATCGGGAGTCATCTGGGTGCAGTGGATCAGACACCAGCGCGCGTTGAGGTCCATGTTGTCCAAAGCCCATTCGACAGGTCGCATGTGCCAATGGTGGCGAACTTCGTCAACCTCGGGGATTTGTTCCGCCAGATGCATATGGATAGGACCGCTCGGGAAGTGCTGCGCGTAGGATCGCAGATCATCCGCGCCCAAAGCCCTGAGCGAATGCGGAGCCACGCCAGACCCGGTGTCTTGCGGCAGCCCGGCAAGGCCTGCCACCGCGCCTTCGTGCAGCGCCTGAAACCTGTCCAGGTTGTTGCCAAACCGGATCTGTCCGGCCGTCAGGTCACGGCCGTCACAGCCACCGAACTGGTAATGAACCGGCAACAGGCATAACCCGATACCGGTTTGCGCCGCTGCTGCGGCCACACGCTCCGACATCTCTGCGAGGTTGTCGTAAGGCACGCCGCCGGGTTGGTGGTGCAGATAGTGGAATTCGGCGTTGGTGGCGTACCCGGCCTCCAACATTTCCATCTGAACGAAGGCGGTGATCGCCTGCACATGGTCAGGTGTCAGATGATCAAGGAAGCGGAACATCAACTGACGCCAGGTCCAGAAGCTGTCACGCGGGTCGGGGCCGCGCCGTTCTGTCAGGCCCGCCATGGCCCGTTGGAAGGCGTGGCTGTGGACGTTCACGGGGGCGGGGAGCAGGAGTGCGACCCGTTTGCCAACCTCGGGCGCACCCTGTTGGACGTTGCTGATCCGTCCGTTGCTGTCGATGTCCACACGTACGTTTGACGCCCATCCAGTTGGTAGCAATGCGGTTTTGGCCCAAACGCTTGTCATGATGCACTCGCTTGACAGGTGAATATGTATGCACATAAAAACATTAAGAACGTATGATTGCAAGCGAGTCGCCCCGATGCTCCTGACCAACGCCAACATCGTTACCCTTCAAACGGACGACAGCTTTGGCCAGATCGAGGGTGGCGCAATTGCCCTTGAGGGAGAGCAGATAACTTGGGTCGGCGCGGCATCCGACGTGCCGGACGTTCACCGCAATGGCGAAGTCCACGACCTCGGCGGGCGGTTGGTGACACCTGCCCTGATCGACTGCCACACGCACGTTGTGTTCGGAGGCAACCGCGCCGCGGAGTTTGAGCAGCGGTTAAACGGGGCCAGCTACGAAGAAATTGCCAAGGCGGGTGGCGGGATTGTGGCAACTGTGACTGCCACACGTGGCGCGTCGGAGGCGGCGCTGCTGGCGGATGCGTTGACGCGGGTGGATGTGATGATCGCCGAAGGTGTGGCGCTGATCGAGGTGAAGTCCGGCTATGGGCTGGATCGTGAGACGGAGCTGAAGATGCTGCGTGTTGCGCGCCAGATTGCGCAGGTTCGCCCGATCGAGGTGCGGACCTCTTTCCTTGGGGCACACGCCACGCCTGCGGAATACGCGGGCAGGCCTGACGCCTATATTGACGACGTCTGCATTCCGACGTTGCGCGCGGCCCTCGCCGAAGGTCTGGTTGATGCGGTGGACGGCTTCTGTGAGGCATTGCCTTCGACACCACACAAATTGCGCGGGTGTTTGATGTGGCGGTGGACCTTGGCCTGCCGGTGAAGCTCCATGCAGAACAGTTGTCCAACATTGGCGGCACACAATTGGCTGCGCGCTACAAGGCGCTTAGCGCCGACCACGTGGAATACGCAACTGATGCGGATGCCAAGGCACTGGCGGGAGCGGGAAGTGTGGCGGTTATCCTTCCCGGCGCGTTTTATACGCTGCGCGAAACCCAAGCGCCGCCGATCCAATTGTTCCGTGACCATGGCGTGCCGATGGCTCTGGCCACCGATTGCAACCCCGGTTCTTCGCCACTGACGTCGCCGTTGTTGACGATGAACATGCCTGCACGTTATTCCGCATGACGCCGCTTGAGGCGCTCCTTGCCATGACCGCCCACGCCGCCAAAGCGTTGGGCGCCGCAAACCGGGGGCGGATCATTGCAGGCGCACGCGCTGATCTTTGCGTCTGGGACGCTGCACATCCGGCAGAGCTATCGTACCGCATCGGGTTCAACCCGCTTCATTCTCGTATCTTTAGGGGCATGTTATGAGTGTCATCCTCACACCCGGGGCGGCCACCCTGGCGCAGCTCCATGACATCTGGTCCGGCAACAGGCCCGTAACCCTGCACCAATCGTCCCATGCCGGGATCAAGGCTGCTGCTGCGATGGTGGCACAGGCTGCCGCTGGTGAGGACGCCGTTTATGGCGTCAACACCGGCTTCGGGAAACTGGCAAGCGTGAAGATCGCCGCGAAAGACGTGGCGACGCTTCAGCGCAACCTGATCCTGTCCCATTGTTGTGGCGTCGGGGAGGCGTTGGATGCCCCCACAACACGCCTGATGATGGTGTTGAAGCTGCTGTCGCTTGGGCGCGGCGCGTCGGGCATTGCGATGGTGACGGTTGAGTTGATGGAGGCGATGTTGGCGGCTGGCGTCACACCGGTGATCCCGTCGCAGGGATCGGTCGGCGCGTCGGGTGATCTGGCACCGCTGGCCCATATGGCGGCGGCGATGATCGGGGCAGGTGAGGCGACGTTTGAGGGCGTGCGGATGCCCGCGGCGGATGCGTTGGCGATGGCTGGTCTGACGCCGATCGTATTGGGCGCGAAAGAGGGCCTGGCGCTTATCAATGGCACTCAGTTCTCGACCGCCTGTGCGTTGGTTGGGCTGTGGGGGGCGTGGCAGAATGCGGCGACGGCGGTGGTGACCTGTGCGCTGTCAACTGACGCAATCATGGGCTCTACCGCACCGTTGCAAGATGCCATCCACACCCTGCGCGGCCATCCCGGCCAGATCGCCGTCGCCCGTGCGCAACGGGCGTTGATGGACGGATCCGAGATCCGCGAAAGCCACCGTGAAGGTGACACTCGGGTGCAGGACCCATATTGTATCCGCTGCCAACCGCAGGTCACGGGCGCGGCGATGGATGTCCTTCATTTCGCGGCGCGTACGTTGGAGATCGAGGCCAACGCGGTTACCGACAATCCGCTGGTTTTGGTGGATGATGGGCTGATTGTATCTGGCGGAAACTTTCATGGCGAACCCGTTGGTTTTGCCGCTGACCAGATCGCGGTGGCGGTGTCCGAGATCGGGGCGATTGCGCAGCGTCGTGTGGCGCTGATGGTTGACCCGACGCTGAGCTTTGATCTGCCGCCGTTCCTGACCCCTGATCCCGGCCTGAACTCGGGCCTGATGATCGCGGAGGTCACCACAGCGGCGCTGATGAGTGAAAACAAACACCTGGCCAATCCTTGCACCACCGACAGTACGCCGACATCGGCCAACCAGGAGGACCATGTGAGCATGTCCGCCCACGCGGCGCGGCGGCTGTTGCGGATGAACGCGAACCTCAACGTCATTCTGGGTGTCGAGATGATGTGCGGCGCGCAGGGGGTTGAGTTCCGCGCGCCGTTGCAGACCAGCGCTGCATTGCAGGCGGCAATGGCGACGCTGCGGGCCGAGGTTCCGGCGATTGCGGAGGATCGTTTCATGGCACCGTCAATTGAGGCCGCGGCGGCACTGGTTGCCAGCGGCGCGCTGACCGGGGCCGTCGACCTGCCCGCCTTTGTGCAGGGCCACGGCGAATGACCCCCGTTACGGTGAGCCCCGTTACGGTAACCCGCGGGCCAGGTCCGATCGTCCTGGGGTTGCCTCATACCGGCACATTTGTTCCCGACGACGTTGCGGAAAAGTTGAACGAGAACGGGCGTAAGCTGGCAGATACGGATTGGCATATTGATCAGCTTTACGACGATTTGATCCCCGGGATCACAACCGTAAAGGCCAACGTCCACCGCTACGTGATTGATGCCAACCGAGACCCGAGCGGCGATAGCCTTTACCCGGGCCAGAACACCACAACGCTGGTGCCGCTGAGCGACTTCGACGGTTTGGATATCTGGGATACGCGCCCGACAGCGGATGATATCGCCGCGCGGCGCGCTGCATTCCATGCCCCTTACCACGCAGCCTTGCTTGAGGAATTGACCCGCGTGCGTGACCTGCACGGCGTTGCGATCCTCTATGATTGCCACTCGATCCGAGGCCGCATTCCGTACCTGTTTGAGGGCACCTTGCCGGATTTCAACATCGGCACAAACATGGGTGCGACCTGCGCCCCTGATATCGAAGCCGCAACGATGGCGATCTGCGCCGATGCGAAAGCCTACACGACAACCGTCAATGGTCGCTTCAAAGGCGGCTGGACCACGCGGCACTACGGCCAACCCTCTCAGAACATCCACGCGATCCAGATGGAACTGGCCCAATCCACTTACCTCACGGATCAGGCAGCGCCTTGGGCGTATGACCAGGCCAAGGCCGCTCGTTTGCGTCCGTACCTCACATCTATCCTGTCCGCTTTGGCCGATCTGGCCCCGACCTTAGGAGGCACCTGATGAATTCTTCCCGCCACAACACTCGTGACGTCTTCCCGCCGACCGGCTCCGAGATCACCGCCAAAAGCTGGCAAACCGAAGCGCCAATGCGGATGCTGATGAACAACCTGCACCCCGACGTGGCCGAAAACCCCCATGAGTTGGTGGTTTATGGCGGTATCGGCCGCGCCGCCCGCACGTGGGAGGATTTTGACGCCATCGTTGCGGCCCTGAAGGACCTTGAGGATACGCAGACCCTGCTGGTGCAATCGGGCAAACCTGTGGGCGTGTTCAACACCCACAAAGATGCGCCACGTGTATTGATCGCGAACTCCAACCTCGTGCCTCATTGGGCGACGTGGGACCACTTCAACGAGTTGGATAAGAAGGGCCTCGCGATGTACGGGCAGATGACCGCTGGTTCGTGGATCTACATCGGCACGCAGGGCATCGTGCAGGGCACCTATGAGACGTTTATGGAGGCGGGTCGTCAGCATTACGGGGGCAACCTCAAAGGCCGCTGGATCTTGACCGCGGGGCTTGGCGGCATGGGCGGCGCGCAGCCGTTGGCGGCGGTGATGGCCGGCGCCTGTTGCCTGGCCGTTGAATGTGATGAGACCCGCGCCGATTTCCGTCTGCGCACGGGATATGTGGATGAGAAGACCCATTCTCTGGATCAGGCTTTGGAGATAATTGAGGCGTGGACGACGGCGGGTGAGGCGAAGTCCGTGGCGCTGATCGGCAATGCGGCGGATGTGTTCCCGGAACTTGTGAAGCGTGGCGTGCGGCCTGATATGGTCACCGACCAGACCTCGGCCCATGATCCGATCCATGGCTATCTGCCGCGCGGGTGGTCCGTCGCTGAATGGCGCGAAAAGCAGGAAAGCGACCCGAAAGCAGTCGAAGTTGCGGCGCGGGCCAGCATGAAGATCCAGGTCAGCGCCATGGTGGATTTTTGGAACGCCGACGTGCCGACATTTGATTACGGGAACAACATCCGCCAGGTTGCCCAGGAAGAAGGGCTGGAAAACGCCTTCGCCTTTCCCGGCTTCGTTCCCGCCTATATCCGCCCGTTGTTCTGCCGTGGCGTCGGGCCGTTCCGCTGGTGTGCGCTGTCAGGTGACCCGGAGGATATCTACAAAACCGACGCCAAGGTGAAACAGCTGATCGACGATCCACACCTGCACAATTGGCTGGATATGGCGCGCGAACGGATTGCGTTCCAAGGCCTGCCGGCGCGGATATGTTGGGTTGGCCTGGGGCAGCGGGACAAACTTGGGCTGGCGTTTAATGAGATGGTGCGGAGCGGCGAGTTGTCGGCACCTGTTGTGATTGGCCGCGATCACCTTGATAGCGGCTCCGTCGCCTCACCGAACCGCGAAACCGAGGCGATGAAAGATGGCAGCGATGCGGTCTCGGACTGGCCGCTGCTTAACGCGATGCTTAACGTCGCCAGCGGGGCGACGTGGGTGTCGCTGCACCACGGCGGCGGGGTTGGAATGGGCTTTTCGCAGCACTCGGGTATGGTGATCTGTTGTGACGGGACCAAGGATGCGGATCGTCGAATTGCCAATGTTCTGTGGAATGACCCCGCCACCGGCGTCATGCGCCATGCCGACGCGGGGTATGAGATCGCCCTTGATTGTGCCCGTGAGCAAGGGCTGAACTTGCCCGGCATTCTGGGAAGGTAGAGCAGTGCTTCTGAAGAGCGTCTGGTAGGTCGCGACGTGGGGCCATGAGGTCACGCGCCAATGGCGGCAGATTTTGGTTCTGGCGCAGAAGGTCTGCATCTTCCGCGCCAAAGCCGGAGAGCCGGTTGCGCTGGACGGTGCCTGCCCGCTTCGCACGCAGCCGCTGTCCAGGGGGCGCATCACCGGAGGGTGGCTAACGTTGGGTTGACCTTTGACTGCGCCGGTCAATGGTGTGGGTGCCGGGCAGGGGGCAGGGGGCAGGGGGTGTATCCCGTCCAACGGGAAAGTTCATGGCTATCCGCAGCACGGGACCACCTTCATCATGGACAGCTACGGGGAACAGAAGGTTGATCAGCAGATGGCGGAATGATCTGGGCTATTCGGCGGATACTTTGCCTTCCGCCGCAATCGCCTTGTCCAACCCCAACCGAAACGTCTTCGAACCCGCATCCAGGCCAAGGTCGATGTGGGGCGTCACATGGCGTTTCATACCTTTGTGCACAGCTTCCAGAATGCTCTTGTCTTCATTAAAGGCCATGACGGCACCCTTGTTCATGGTTTCGGACATCTCGGTGTTGTCCGGTTCGGAATTTCGGTGCTGGAACCAGAAATAACGGGTGTTGTCCTCGTCAATTGGCGTCATGAAATTGTAAGAGATATTGATGAACGTCTTCTCTACCGGCTCGGATCCATAGCCGCCGGTTCCGGGCAGCGTGTAGATGGATTTGTTGAGCGCCATGGCGGGGCGGCACATCTCGTAGTGTTGTAGCCGGTCACACACACCATCGAAGGCAAGCAGGTTTTCGTAGTAGGGTGACGGTGGTTGCCCGAAGATCCAACGGGTGACCTGAACGCCGTTCTCGGTCTTCTCGACCTCCAGGGGGACATCATCAGTCCCGCCCCCCGCAAAAGACGTCACATGCACCCAGGCCACGTGGCTCGGATCCAGCAAATTGTCGACAACCCAGAGGTAGTGGCAGTTGATATCCAACACGCCGCCATCAGTTTTGCCCCAAGCCGGGTTGTCAAAATTCTCGACGTTGAAGATCAGGGCGGGGTCGGCGAGGTCCGGGTCACCCATCCAGATCCAGAGGAACCTGTAGCGATCCACCACCGGGTAAGACTTCACAACAGCCCGGCGCGGAACGGCGTTCTTCTGGGTGGGTGCATCCACACATGTGCCAGAGCAATCGAAGGTCAGGCCGTGGTAGCCGCAGACCACAACGTCACCCTCCAACGTGCCGTCGGACAGTGGCAGTTTGCGATGCGGGCAGGCGTTTTCCAACGCGACAGGTGTTCCGTCTTGCTTGCGATACAGCACAACGTCTTCACCCAGGAAGGTTTCAGCCTTCAACTCGCGGGTGATATCCTTGCTCCAGGCCGCGACATACCAACAGTTTCTCAGGAACATTTAAGCCGCCTTCCGTGCAGGGTGTGATCTCTGGGCATTATGCTCGGCCCGCAGTGCCGATTCCATCCGAGATCGGTAATATGAGCCATTAGGCGAGCTAATCTGATCTTGTCACCGGGCCGGGCAAATTCGGCTGCGCGCGGGCTTCAGCTTTGATCCAGGCCAGAAATTCCTGAACCTTTGCGCTTTGGCCAGTCTGTTTTCGGCGCACCAACCAATAAGATATCGGGGATGTTGTGACCTCGGCGAATGGCCGTACAAGGCGCCCGTCACATAACGCGTCCAATACCAGGGGTTCGCGGCCCAGTGCCACGCCAATGCCTTCGATGGCTGCCTGAATGACCATATTGGATTGCCCGAACTGGCGTGTCCGCAGGCCCTTGGGAAGCGAGAGATTGCAGGCCCGTGCCCAGTAGTCCCAGCTTGGCCCCGCTGACCCGTAAGACTGGATTTCATCTTGCAACAGGGTGTGATGCACCAATGACGCCACGTCCGTCAGGCCCTGATCCCCTTTCAGCAATGCGGGTGCGCATACCGGAAACAGGTGCTCTCCCATCAGGTGATCGACCTCCAGACCCGGATAATCTCCAAGGCCATAGCGAATGCCAATATCGGCCTCGGCGGCACTGAAGGGGCGTTGCCCCGTGTCCGTGGTGATAGAGATTGAAAGGTCTGGATGCGCGAGGTCGAACCGCAGCAGGCGCGGGAACAGCCAGGAGAACGCGAATCCGGGTAAGCAGCTGATAATGATTGTCTTATCGTCACGAGCGTTTTCACGTATCCTGGCGCACATGTCTGAAATTCCGCCCAACCCCTGGGCGATTTCCGCGGCCAGCATACTCCCGTAAGGTGTGGCCGCGGATTGCCGCGCACCACGGACCAGCAACTCTTGCCCCAACCATTCTTCCAAGGATTTGACGTGTTGGCTGACGGCGCTTTGGCTCACGCCCAACTCAACAGCGGCGGTCGAAAAGCCACCCAAGCGCACAACCGCCTCGAAGGCACGTAGGGTTGAGTAGGGAAGGCTAAGGATCATATTAGTGACCCTAATGTGTTCCATTACCTAATTCAAATGGCTGTCTCTCGGTCCGGCGCGTAGCGTTCTACGGTAACTTGTGGAGACGTGAATGACCCTGATGACGCCACAGAATGGGGCTCGAAACCTGCTGGTCAATTGTGCAAAGGCGGGTGTCGGTGATCGGTTGCTGATCGCCAGTGAACCGGCAGAGCTCGGGTATTTCGACGAAAAAAGTGTGGCGTGTATTGCCTCGGTTGGACGGGAATTAGGGCTGAGGGTCGAGACCGTTGATGTCGGGTTCAATCCTGAAAACCCACATCTTCCGCCTGCATTGCTACGTGCGTTTGAAGCCGCTGACATCATCCTTTTCCTTGCTCGTCTTGGCGATCAGCTGCGCTTTTCGGAGATGCCGCCCGGCAAGACGATCATCGTCAGTTTTGCCGTCAACGAAACGCTGTTGGGTTCGGGCTTTGGCACCGGCAATTATGATGCTTTCGTGCGGATCAAAACAGCGACTGATACCGCGCTTGATGGGGCGTCTGACGTTCACCTGACCTGCCCTGCGGGCAGCGATGTACGCGGCCAGCCCGCGATGAACCTGAGCCCAAGCGGCGACACGTCGATCAAACGCTTTCCGATGTCAGTCTTTGCCCCGGTGCCGGCGCACAGCTTCTCCGGTCGTGTGGCGCTGTGTGGCTTTCTGACGGGAACCGGGTCGCGGTACTACGACGGGTATCATCTTCAGTTTGACGGGCCGGTTGCGGCGCTGATGGAACAGGGGCGGTTAACCGGGTTTGATGGCGGCTCGGCGGATGTCACAAAGGCAAATGCCCATTATGACCGCGTGGCGCAGATGTTTGGGATCGACCGCAATTTTGTCCATTCCTGGCATGCCGGTATCCATCCCGGCTGCGGCTACCCTTGGGATATCAACGATAATGTGGAGCGTTGGGGGGGCACCGCATTTGGCAACCCCCGGGTCCTGCACTTCCACACTTGTGGCGCCTATGCGCCCGGTGAGATCAGCTGGAATGTGGTCGATCCGACCATCACCATCGACGGGGTGCCGATCTGGGATAAAGGGGTGTTCCACCCGGAACGTTTGCCGGGAGGGCAGGCCATCTTGAATGAATACCCGGATGTAGCCGCGATTTTCGCCCACCCTGATCGACATATCGGGATGAGCAGGATGGCCGGGGTGGCAGCTGCCATGGCTTGATCAGCGCGGTTTTGCGTCTATAACTACCTTAGCGAAGCCACCAACGACGGCGGCCTTGCGGTGCGGAGCACTCCCGTCTCCGGCACCGGTGCAGCGAACCAAAACCCGCGCACCGGAAAATCATACGAGACATTCCATGGCACAAGCGATCGTAACGCCGCTTACTCAGGCATTGGCTGAGGGCAAACTCTCGCGCGAGGAGCTTAAAGAATTCATGCAGCGCTCTGATGCGCCGGCATTGCGGCGTTTGGCGCTGTGGGCGCTGATGTTGGCCGCAACCACCACCTTGATAACGCTGGCATGGGATTCCTGGCTGATTTGGCCAGCGATGTTTGTGCAGGGTGTGGTCCTTGTCCACCACTTCTCATTGCAACATGAGTGTGTACATTACACCGTGTTTCGCACCCGCTGGCTTAACGAGCTTGTGGGGCAAGTTTGCGGCTACACCATCCTGCTGCCGCACCGTTTCTTTCGGTATGAACATTGCGATCACCACACCTACACCCAACTTCACGGCGAAGATCCAGAGTTGATCCCACTGCCCAAGACCTTTGGCCAGTACGCCCTTTACCTGTCCGCGCTGCCCTATTGGCGCAACAAATTCACCGAAGTGTTTCGCCATGCCAGGGGTCACCTCAGTGAGGCGGAGTTGAAGTTTATCCCGAAAGAGGAGCACCCAGCGGTGTTTCGCGACGCGCGGTTGATGCTGGGGTTCTATGGGCTTGTGATCACAGTGATGGCGCTCACGGGCTGGTGGGGGCTGGTGTGGTACTGGTTCATTCCGCTGATCTTGGGTGAACCAGTGATGCGGTTCATCCGAATGACGGAACATGTCGGGCGGCCGACCGTGGCGCAAATGAGTGACAATACCCGGACAAGCCTTGTCTCTGCCCCGTGGCGGTTTCTGTGTTGGAACATGAACTACCACGGGGAGCATCATTATGTGGCGTCGGTTCCGTTCCACGCCCTGCCGCGATTACACGAGGTGTTGAAGGAGCACATTCATGTGGAGGAGGGTGGATATCTGGGGGCTCACCGGGAAATCTGGCGACAGATCCACGCGAACACCAGGCGTGGAGCTTAGTCGTGGCGCGGGAGAAAACGTGGCAAGGTGTGATCGCTGTGGCTGATCTGGAGGCGGCGTGGGTTACGCGCGTCACATTTGGACCGCGCAATCTGGCGATCTATGACACGCCAAGTGGTATCTACGTGTCACTGGCGCTTTGTAACCATGGTGGGGCTGATTTGTGTGACGGGTATTTTGACGGGCACGTGATTGAATGCCCGCTCCATCAGGGTGCGTTTGATGTGCGTGACGGCAAGGCTGTTGCGGCCCCGGCGACCCGGCAAATGAAGGTGTTTGAGGCGCGGGTTGAAGACGGAATGGTGCAAATCATGGTCTGACGTGGTGGCAGGCAAGGTCCGTGCGGCCCGTAAAGTCCGTGCGGCTACTTCGGTTTTCGGCCCTTCTCCAGGCGTGCGAAGACGCGGCTCAGGCTGAAGCAAATGATGAAGTAGAATGCCGCCGCGGTGATCCATGCCTCAAATATCAGGCGGGACGAGGCCACAAGTTCAACCGTCTTGAAGGTCAGTTCCTGCACCGAGATGAGTGAGATGATGGAGCTGTCTTTGATAAGTGTGATGAATTGGTTGGCCATCGGCGGCACAACCTTTTTCATCGCCTGCGGCAGCACGATATAACGCAGCTCCTGAAACCGGCTCATGCCGATGGATTTCGCGGCTTCGCGCTGCCCTTTCGGGACCGATTGGATCCCGGCGCGAACGATCTCCCCCACAAAAGCGCTTTCAAACAGTGCCAGGACAATCACACCCGAGATCAGGGATGGGAACCGACGCATCTCACCAAAGAAGAACTCCCAAACGGCGATGTCGTCTTGCCGCGCAATGCCGCGCGCCCACCGTTCAAGGTTGAGGAAATCAATCAGTTGTTGGGACAGGAAGAAGAAGAAGATGAAGACCACAACGACGGGGGGGATATTGCGCAGCAGCTCTAGATAGGTGCGCGCCAACATACGGATCGTCAGGTTTGCCGAACACCGCGCGATGCCAAGAATTGTGCCAAGGATCAGAGCTAGAATAGAGGAATAGATGCTGATGCGGATCGTCGCCGCGAGGCCCTGCAGCAGAAGATTGGCGAACCATTCTTCCCGTGTTGTATGCCAACTGTAGATGTAGTTTGGGATCAGGTGCCAACGCCAGACGTAGTTCAGCGAGCCACCAATTGAAAAATAGATGTAGCCGGCGAAGGTAAGCAGGACAGCGACGATCAGGTAATCGGGCCATCGGAGTCTTTGGAAAAAGCTGCTCACAGGGCGGTGCGCCTATCTTGGATGAAGGATGGGGGGCGGTTGCCAGCCCCCCAAGGGCGTTTGGGAAGCAGTGGTTATTCCGCCGGGACCTGATCTGCCCAGTCGTCGCTCACGAACCAGTAATCGTGGCGCTCTTCCAGCCAGCCGGAACGCCATTGTGCGGCGATCCAGTTGTTGAAGAAGCTCAACGCGTCCGGGTCACCCTTGCGCATGGCAAACGCCTCACCGCTGGGATCAAGCAGGACGTCGAAAGGAATGTGAAGCGTGTCGGGGTAACGCGCCACTTCGCGGTCTGGGCTGGGCTGCGACGCTACCGTGGCGTGGGCGTTGCCGTTCAGAACTTCCTGCGTTGCGGCGCCGTCCTCATCAAACAACAGCAGCGTGGCGAGTGGAAACTCTGAGGCGATCGCAACCGCCGGAGTTGCGCCACGGCGGGCTGCGAAGGTGATGTCGGGTGAGTTGTAATCCTCAATCGTCATACCCTCAGTCATGGCGATGTTCGAATAAAGCGCCATGCCAGAATAGGCATAGGGATCCGAGAAGTTGACTGTCAGGTTCCGCTGTGCGGTCCACGACATGCCCGAGATGATGACATCAAAGTTGCCCGCCAGAAGGGCGGGAATGATGCCGTCCCAGGACGTGGGAACAAATTCCACTTCAACGCCGAGGTCTTCCGCCAGTTGGCGGCCTACGTCCAGTTCAAAGCCGATCAAATCACCGTTGATGTCGCGCATCGACCAAGGTGTGAAGATCGACAGACCAATACGGATCACGCCATCCTCCTGGATCGAATTGAGGACGCTTTCACTCGCCAAGGCTTGTGTTGCGCTTTGTGCGGAAGCCGGAACGGCCAATCCCAAAGCAGCGGTGGCCGCAAGGGCGGCTCCGAATAATCTGCGCGTTACTGTCATGTTATTTCTCCTGGTTGGATAGTTTTTGGTATGCTTGTTTCATTGTCCCACGGCGTATCTGCGCTCCACGAAGGATACGCCGACGGACAGTATCAGCGTCACCGCCATGTAGATCAGCGCGACGGTGAACCAGATTTCAAAGCTCATAAACGTGTCCGAGATGATGTTGCGCCCGATGGTGGTCAGCTCGGCCACGGCGATCACGCTAACGATGGCGGATGATTTGACCAGATGCACAACTTCGCCGGTCATTGGCGGCAACATGAAGCGGATGGATTGGGGCAGGATGATGTAGCGGTAGGTCTGCCCGGTGGACATGCCGATGGATTTTGCGGCCTCCCACTGCCCAATTGCCACCGCATTGATACCGGCGCGCAGGATCTCGGAGATCAGGGCTGAATGGAACACGGCCAGCGTCAAGACGCTGGCCGTGTAACGGTCGAGCCCAAAGATCGGGCCAAGGACGTAGTAGAACAGATACAGCAGAACCAGCAGCGGGATGTTGCGGACAAATTCCAGAAACCCGATTGCGACGGCGCTACCGATAACAAGGCCCGACAGGCGCAGAAGAGCAACCAGAAGGCCCAGGGCAGTTGCCAGGGCAAACGCAGTTGCTGACAGTTTCAGGGTCAAACCCAGGCCGATGATCATCTCACCCAGCTGAAAGCCGTCATCGGTGAAGGAATACAGAAATTGGGGAACGCGGCTCCACTGCCAATTGTACCCCATGTTTTGCGCGCCCACGTAAGAACCGTAGACGATCAACCCCATGACGGCGGCGTATATGAGGACAGACATCAACGTGGACCCGAACACCCGCTGCATCGCAGAGGGCCGGGGTAATACGGCGCCTTTCAGGGAAGGGTGCTGCGCGGCATCCACGGATCAATGCTCCAAGATCTGGTTCAGGAACAACCGACAGCGTTCACTGGATGGGTTGGTAAAGAACTGTTCCGGTGGCGATATCTCGACGATCTCGCCCATCTCCATGAACACCATGGTGTCGGCAACCTTGCGGGCAAATCCCATTTCATGGGTCACGACAACCATGGTCATGCCGGTATCGACCAGCTCAACCATCACATCGAGGACCTCATTGATCATCTCAGGGTCAAGCGCCGAGGTTGGCTCATCAAACAGCATGATCCGGCTTTCCATGCAAAGCGAACGTGCGATGGCCACGCGTTGTTGCTGGCCGCCGGAAAGCTGGGAAGGGTATTTATCGGCCTGTTCCGGGATATGGACGCGATCAAGGTATTTGCGCGCCGTGTCGTCAGCGTCTGCCCTGCTTAACCGGCGCACTTTCATCGGGCCAATCATCAGGTTTTCCAGAACCGTCAGATGTGGAAACAGGTTGAACTGTTGGAAAACCATCCCGACTTCTTGCCGAATGGCCCGGATTTCCTTGGCGTTTTCATGCACTTCGACGCCGTCGACGATCAAGGTGCCGGAGTTGTGGAACTCCAACCCGTTGAAGCAGCGGATCAGCGTTGATTTTCCGGAACCGGACGGCCCACAGACGACCATTTTCTCGCCCTGATGGACGGTCAGGTTGATGCCTTTAAGCGCGTGGAAACTCCCGTAGAACTTGTCGAGGTTGCGGACCTCGATCATCGGCTTCTGGTCGTTCATCTCGGGTTCACCCTAAGTCCTGATCTGCCCAGCCGCGTTCGAGCGGCTGATCGCGCTTTGATGTGCTGAGGCGTCAAACGTCATGACAAACCGGGAAAGGCGCGTGGGTTCCACCTTTGGTCTTCGTCCAAACGCCCGCCCCCAAACCGCGTCCCCAAAGCCTTGCCATTCTGGTGTCCCAATACCCTGCACATCCGAAATTGTGCCGCTCCGGTAGATCAGATCGTGGTGGTGTATGATCCAATGGAGGTGTTGCACTTTACTCAATTAGATTGCTTAATACGCAACACTACGTCAACGAAAAAGAATCCGACGGGTGATTGCAACGCCGCTGGGACCGCTTTTTCAGGATTTGAGAGGAGCACGCGCTGATGTCAGCATGGATCGAGATGATTTCCGATGAAGACGCCGATGTGCGGCTCCAACAATCGTTGAAACTGGCGCAAACGCCACACGGCACGGTCGACAATGTGATGCGTGTGCACTCCTTGCGCCCCAGCACGATGGACGGGCATGTGGTGCTTTACCGGGCCTGCCTGCACGACGGTGCAAACACTGTTCCCGAATGGTTGCAGGAGGTGATCGCCTCTTACGTGTCCACATTGAACCGGTGCCCCTATTCCTATGCGAATCACTGGGCAAATGCGCGCCATTTGATTGGCATCAAGGCAAAGGCCGATGCCATTGAGGCCGCGCTTCAGGCGCGTCAACCTGAGGACGCATTGGCCGGGCGCGACCTGGCCGCGCTGCGGTATGCGGAAAAGCTGACGCTGCATCCCGGTGACATGGTTGAAGCCGATGTTGCGGCCCTTTCAACCGCAGGGTGGGCGGATGCAGAGATACTGGAGATCAACCAGATCACCGGATATTTTTGCTACGCAAACCGTCTGCTCAACGGCCTTGGCGTCAAAACCGACGGCGATGTCGTTGGCTATTATGCCGAAACTTAGGCGGATCTGATGTTGGAGGCCCCCGCACCAGCCGCCAGTATCGAAGCCAGCATTGGCGCGTCTCTCAAGGCGCTGCGGGTGCAACACGGGCATTCGGCGCGATGGGTGGCTGCCCGGGCGGGTATCTCTGCGGGTATGGTCAGCCGGATCGAGAACGGCTTGGTGTCACCCTCGATCTCTACTCTGGAGGCCCTTGCTGCCGCTCTTGAGGTTCCTATCATGTCGCTGTTCCGGGAGGCGCGCACCGAACATACGGACTTCACCATTGTGCGGGCCGGCGAAGGGTTGAAATCCACGCGGATCACGGAAGACCACCGCCACGAATATGTGAACCTTTCCATGCATGTGCGCCGTGACCTGCGGTTTCAGGCCCGCCACGTTACTTTGCTCAAGGATAGCGGCCAGCCGCCGACCTATATCGGCCACGGGGTTGTCTTCGTTTATGTGCTGAGTGGGGAAGCGATTTACCGCTATGGGCAACAGAAGTTCACGCTGCGCAAAGATGACAGCGTCAGCGTCGATTCCGAACTGAACCACGGTTTCATTGAGGTTTTGACCCCCAGCTTCGAGTTTCTGACCGTTCAGGCCGAACGTCCCTAGGGACCGCGCTTATGGTCAGCAAAATCAACGCCGACCTGACGATAGGTCCGATCCCGCAGCATTTCCGCGCGTTGGCGATTCCGGCGGCAATCGGGATGTTGTTCAACACGCTTTATAACATTGTCGATGTGTTCTTTGCGGGGATGCTGTCCACCAGTGCTCAGGCGGGGCTGGCGCTGGGGTTCCAGATCCACTTTATCGGCCTTGCGGTGGGTGTTGGCCTTGGGGCGGCAATGGGAGGGCTGATTGGCAACGCGCTTGGTGCGGGTGACAGACACCGCGCCAGACGTCTGTCTGCGCAGGGTATCAGCTTTGGGTTCGTCATGGCGCTTGTGCTGGGGGTCGCGAGCCTTTGGTATGCCCCCGCACTGATCCAGTTGGTGTCCACACCCGGAGCCTATCAGGACGCCGCAATCCGCTATTTTGGGGTGTTACGCTTTGCCCTGCCCGGATTCATGGTGGCGTTTGCATGTAACGGCATCCTTCAGGCCCATGGCGACGGCCGCTCGATGCAGCGCGCACTGATTGTGGCGTTTGGTGTGAATGTCGCCCTGAACCCGGTGCTGATCTTTGGGGTGCCGGGTGTGTGGACTGGTATTGGCTTCGACGGTTTGGCGCTGTCCACCGTTATCAGCCAGAGCGGGGTGATGATCTACCTCATCGGGCAGGTCCTGCGGCTTGACACCATGGCGTCGCTGCGGCCGGCAAACTTTCTGCCGCGCCTGAACCGGTTCACGGATATCGCAGTGCAGGCGTTTCCGTCCGGTATCGCCTTTTTGATCATGATCCTGGCGGGTTTCGTTGTGCAATTCGCCCTGAAGGGTTTCGGCGAACATGCGGTTGCCGGATTCGGCATCGCGATCCGGCTGGAGCAATTGGTGGTCCTGCCGCTTCAGGGACTTGCCAGCGCGCTCCTACCCATCGCGGCCCAGAATTACGGCGCGAACAACGCGGACCGGGTGCGTGAGGCGTTGTTCTATTGCTGGAAAGTCGGCACGCTTGTGTGTGTGCTGGCTGGGCCGATCCTGTGGATCTTCGGGCGCACAGCAATTGAGGCCTTCACGGATGACCCTGAAGTGATCCGCGTGGGCCTGACCTATCTGCGGATCGGCAGCGTGATGTTGGTTGTCTATATGCTGCACTTCTCGATCACGGCGTTTTTGCAAGCAATGAAGCGGCCGATCTGGTCGTTGTGGATCAGCCTGTATCGGCAAGCGTTTGGCGTGGCGTTCTTCATCTGGGTTTTTGTCGGCTGGTTCGGCCTGTCCGAGATTGGAGTGTGGTTCGGCACCTCCACCGCCGCGGCAACTGGTGCGGTGATGGCTTTTATCGTTGCGGCGCGGATTGCACGGGAGAAGATCGGCGGGTTGTGGGCCTGATAAACCCGGAGCCTCGGTGCTTCTTGGCGGCGATCACACGGGTTGCGCGACCAGGAACAGCAGATCCCCGCGTTTGACGTAGCCGCGATTGGTGTGGGCGAGGATGAAGCCGTCAAAGGGAAACGCGATCTTCTCAGACGGGCGGCGCGGCTCGGACACATAATGCATCCATCCTGCCAATTGCCCGGCGGTGACACATTCTCCGGCGGCAAGGGTCCGGTCGAAAACCCCGTCTCCGGGGGCATAGAGGCTATGATCGCCGGACGTGATCTCTACCTGTTGCGGCGGTTTGCGTGGGTCGAGGTCCCCCCGCAAAACGCCGATGTGCCGCATTAGACGGTAAAGCCCATCCTCCGCGGCGTCGGTGATCTGAGGGTCGCCGCCGCCGCCGCCGCCAAGCTCGGTTGCAATCATCGCGACACCGGCGCGTTCTGCGGCGCCGTTGAGGGACCTTTTGTCGTTGAAACCGCTTAACACCCAGATCAACGGCAGGCCAAACGCCTCGGCCAACGCCATGTTGCGGGCAAATAGCGCGGGGTCAGCGGTCCGGGTCGCAAGGGCGCAGGGGGCGAAGACCGACGCCTTGCCGCCGGAATGCAGATCAACCGCGGCATCCGCCATCGGCAGCAGCACCGTTTGCACATAATCCGCGATCTGATCCGTGAACCCACCCATCGGGTTGCCGGGAAAGGCGCGGTTCAGATTGCCGCCGTCCAGTGGTGACACCCGAGAGGATGCCTGCACCGCCGGGGCGTTCAGGGCCGGGACGCAGATGATTTGGCCAGTTACCTGGCTCAGCGCCAGATCACGCACGAGGCGCATGATAGCTGACGGCCCCTCAAACTCATCGCCATGGGTGCCCGCGATCAACATAACCACCGGCCCGTCGCCATTCTTCAGGCTGATGATCGGGACCGGATGATGCCCAAGCGGGACCGAGTTATCGGAATATTTGACCTGCAAATCGCCGATTTGCCGCCCTTCTGCGCCCAGGTCTATTGTGGCGGTGATGCTGTTGTTCGCCATGGTGCCTGCCTTCTCCATCGAGCTGGGTTAAAGCGTTTCGCCCTGCATTTGTATCAGGGCATACGGCGAAACGCGTGCTCTCTGGAAACGTTACGGGCGTTTTGCGTCCAATCCGAGAGCCAGATTGAACCCGAAACGCTCTAATCGGGGTCAATCACCGCCATGGCATCAATCTCAACCAAAAGGGAAGGATCAGCCAGCCCAGAGACCACAACGCCGGTGGAACAATGGTGGACACCTTCAAACCATTCATTGATCGCCCCGTAAACCGCCGCGCGATACGAGATATCGGTCACATAGACCGTCAGCTTGCAGACGTCCTGCAAAGAACCGCCCGCCTCCTCCATCCAATGTTTGATGTTCCGGCAAGCCTGATGGGCTTGTGCGCCGGGATCACCCTCTCCGATAAGAGTGCCATCCAGAAGCGTGCCAACCTGGCCCTGCATGAAGACAAAATCCCCGTTGGCGCGGATCGCTTTGGAGTACTTTGCAACCGCGTGATAGCGGGTGTCGTAGACGTGAATGTGCTGGCGCGGCATTGGGTTTCCTTTGATCGGCGAGCGATTAACACAACCTTAGGCGCTGTTATGGAAATCAGCGCCCATTGTTTTGCAAAGGTCGGCAAGCTTGCCGTATCGCATTACTGTGAGGGGTGTATTCCCTTGATGTTGTAACGCTTTCCTCTGTTCCTTCACCCTGTTAGCCTGACCCAAACGAGGGGGAGGCACCGATGCCAGAGGCATTCATTTGCGACTATATCCGTACGCCAATTGGACGGTTTGGCGGGGCCTTGGCCCAGGTTCGGGTGGACGATTTGGGCGCCGTCCCTTTGCGCGCGTTGATGGAGCGGAATGCTGGCGTTGATTGGGCGGCGGTGGAGGATGTCTATTTCGGCTGCGCCAATCAGGCAGGTGAGGATAACCGCAATGTGGCGCGGATGTCGGCGCTTTTGGCGGGCCTGCCGGACGTGGTGCCGGGGGCAACGATCAATCGGCTGTGTGGCTCCGGTATGGATGCGATCATCGCGGCGGCCCGCGCAATAAAGGCGGGTGAGGCCGCATTGATGATAGCGGGTGGCGTCGAAAGCATGTCACGTGCGCCGTTTGTGATGCCAAAGGCGGACGCCGCGTATTCGCGAAAGGCCGAGATCTATGACACAACCATTGGCTGGCGCTTCGTGAACCCGGTAATGAAGGCGCAATACGGCGTGGAATCGATGCCTGAAACCGCAGAGAATGTGGCGGAGGATTACAAGATCTCGCGGGCGGATCAGGATGTCTTTGCGGCGCGATCACAGGCGAAGGCGGGGGCGGCGATGGCCTCGGGCCGGTTGGCCCAGGAGATTGCGCCGGTGACAATCCCACGTCGGAAAGCTGAGCCTGTGGTGGTGTCGGATGATGAACATCCGCGGCCAGACACCGGCGTGGATACACTTGCCAAACTGCGGGCACCGTTTCGTGACGGTGGCAGCGTAACGGCGGGAAATGCGTCTGGCGTCAATGATGGGGCGGCGGCGTTGGTGATTGCGTCAGAGGCGGCGGCTGCACAACATGGCCTCACGCCAATTGCGCGGGTTTTGGGCGGCGCAACTGCTGGTGTGGCCCCTCGGATCATGGGAATTGGGCCTTTGCCTGCCTCACAAAAACTGATGGCGCGCTTAGGGCTTTCCATCGGTGATTTCGACGTGATTGAACTGAACGAGGCATTTGCGGCCCAGGGTTTGGCAGTTTTGCGCGGGCTTGGGGTGGCTGATGACGACCCGCGTGTGAACCCCAATGGCGGCGCAATTGCGCTGGGTCATCCGCTGGGGATGTCGGGCGCACGTATCGTGGGTTCTGCGGCTCTGGAAATGAAGCTGCGTGGCGGCAAACGGGCCTTGGCGACGATGTGTATCGGCGTCGGGCAGGGGATCGCGGTGGCGCTGGAGGCGGTCTGAAGGCGCGGCGGCGGGGG
>JAESTV010000053.1 GCA_016763475.1 Roseicyclus sp. | reverse complement strand
AAGTGATGATGGTTATGTAAATCTCACAAGGGATAGCGGTGCAAGTTGGACTAATATTTCAAATAGTTTACCTCAGAATTTATGGGTATCAAGAGTTGTGGCATCTCAATACCAAAAAGACCGAGTGTTTGTGGCGTTAAACGGTTATAGGAATGATGATTTTAAACCTTATTTATTTGTAAGTGAAAACAACGGTAAGACTTGGAAAAGTATCAATAATAAATTGCCACTTTCACCGATAAATGTCATAAGAGAAGATACAGAAGATGAAAACATTTTATATGTAGGAACTGATGAAGGAGCGTATATTTCATTTGATAAAGGTGAGAATTGGCAAGAATTTTCAAATGGATTACCTAAAGTAGCTGTTCATGATTTAGTAATTCAAGAAGAAGCTAAAGATTTAGTTATTGGTACACATGGTCGTTCAATATATAAAACTAATGTTGCGTTTTTACAACAATACAATACGATTAAAAATAAAGAAATTGCGATTTTTGAAATTCCATCAATTCGTTTTTCTAAACGTTGGGGAAGTTCATGGAACAAGTGGGTGAAACCAAATGAACCAAGTATTTCAATACCATATTATGTGTTGAATTCAGGAAAATATACGATTGAAATTTTAGCTGAAGATGGAACTAAACTAAACAGTTTTAATGATGAAGCAGTCAAAGGATTTAATTATTTTGAATATGATGTTTCAGTGCTAGAAAAAACCGTAAAAAAGTATTTCTCTAAAAAAGATATTTTAGTTAAAATAGCGAAAAATGAAAAGTATTATTTGCCAAAAGGGACTTATATAATTAAAGTTTCTAGTGGTAAAAATAGTGCAGAACAAAATTTTGATATTGAGTAAAAACAAAATATAATAGAAACGACTAATACCAATTAGTCGTTTTTTTTTGGTATAAATTTTGATGTTAGAAATGGATTGAAAAATAAAAAAAACTATGAAAAAAATTATTTTAGTACTTGCACTAATTTCGTGCTCTCAGTTATTTTCTCAGAGCAATAAATCTACACTTAAAATTTTTCTAAATTGTGATTATTGTGATATTACATATATTAAACAAAACTTAGATTATGTAGAGTTTGTTAGAGATCAAAAGGATGCTGATGCACATTTGCTATTTAGAACTCAAGAAAATGGAAGTGGAGGAACTATTTATGAGATTGAGTTTATTGGACAAAACGAGTACGTTAAAGTTCAAGATAAATTAATTTTTTCAACTAATTCTGATAGTACAGACAGTGAAATTAGAGAAAGGATTTTAAAATTTTCTAAATTAGGACTTGTAAGATTTTGGTTAAAAAATGGGGATGATGATAAAATATCTATTGAAGTAAAGAAGCGAGAAGCAACAGATATTAAAGAAGAAAAAGATGTTTGGAATAAGTGGGTTTTTGACTTAGGAGTTAGAGGTTTTTTTTATGGGCAAGAAACGAATAAAAACCGAAACTTAAACTTTAGTATTTCAGCAAAACAAGTAACCAATGAAAATAAATTTTATTTAAGAGGGAGCATTAACGATAGTAAGTCTGTTTATACATTTGAAGGGATAGATATTATTTCCTATCAAAAATCCTCTAGACTTTATTTGTACGATGTAATAAGTATCAATAACAATTGGTCTGTTGGTGCATTTGCAGATGCAGGAAAATCTACATATCGTAATAAAGCATTTTACACTTCGTTTAAACCAGCTATTGAATATAATTTCTTTTCATATGAAGAGTCTTCTAAAAAGCAATTAACCTTGGCTTATAAAATTGGTGGAGTCTATAACAATTACCAGGAAAAAACGATTTTTAATAAAGAAGATGAGTTTTTATGGGAGCATAATGTAACTTTAGGAGGGAGCATTAAACAAGCGTGGGGGAATATTACAAGTGAAGTATCTTATGAGAGCTTTTTAAACGATCCTTCATTAAATGCATTCTCATTTTATTTGGGAACCAGTTTTAGAATTGTTAAAGGGTTGTCATTTAATATCAGCGGGAACTATGACATTACAAATAATCAAATAAACTTAGCCGCAGGTGATTTATCTTTAGAAGAGTTGTTGTTAAGCCAGCAACAAGTAAAATCGGGATATAATTATTTTTTTAATGCGGGCATAAGTTATTCATTTGGATCAATGTTTAACACCATAGTCAATCCAAGATTTAACTTTTAAAGAGATTTAGAATTTAAAAACCATCAACCTAAACAAAACTTAGGTTGATGGTTTTAATCTTAAACTACTAATAGACAATTTCTTTAAATTCTTTGAAAGGAGACAAATTCAAATCTTTAACAGATTTTTTATAGTCAATCCAATCAGTTTTATAAAATGTATTTATTTTTGAAATAACGTTACTTACTTTCGCATTTGCATTTTTAACCAAAATAGTTTCAGTTTCACCAGGTTTTTGTAATAGTGAACTTACATATCTTCTCGCTTTGTATAAATAAGAAATAGTACTTGGGAATTCTGTAGCTGTAATTCCCTGTCTTTTATCTTCTTTGCCTAGCATGTCATCTAATAAACCGTTAAGGGTTTTTAAAATTTCAGTGTGTGTTTTTAGTAAATCTTTGTATTTTCCTTTTTTATCAAGATCTTTAATCCTTTTTTGATAATCCTCTACAATTTCTTTAGAGTTTAATATACGTTGTACAGCTTCACCAGC
This sequence comes from Roseicyclus sp., assembly GCA_016763475.1. Lineage (GTDB taxonomy): Bacteria > Pseudomonadota > Alphaproteobacteria > Rhodobacterales > Rhodobacteraceae > Gymnodinialimonas. The sequence continues at coordinate 385 of JAESTV010000053.1, read as the reverse complement.
AATCCCAGTTTTAGCTTCAAGTTGTTTGAGTAAGTCATATTTACTTTTTAAAACTTCAAAAGGCATATCAACTCTTAGGTCATAAACAGCGTTTATTTTTTCTGTTTCGGTTTGATTACCGAAATGAATTTTGATTGTATAAGTTCCAGGTAAAACGGTTATACCCCTAGGTTCACCTGCATTCTTTTTGACTTTTTTTCTTGAAGGGCCTCTTTTCCCTTTTTCTCCTAATCTCCAATACATTCTGTGAACGCCATTTTCTTTTGGAGCCTTCTTTTTAATACTTCTAATCAACTCATTTTTACTATTATATACTTCAAAGAAAATAGAATCGAATTTTATTGTTGGTTTTTCAGATTTCACCTCCGTTATTTTTGCATCTTTT
>JAESTV010000052.1 GCA_016763475.1 Roseicyclus sp. | reverse complement strand
TTCGGGCGCGGCGGGTGTAAGATCAAGCCTTTACCCGCAAAAAATGCGCCCGAACTGCGATCACTCTGCCTTTGTCGCCGGCTTTTTCGCGGCCTTTTTCGCCGGTTTCTTGGCTGTCGCCTTCTTTGCAGCCGGCTTTTTCGCGGCCGCCTTCCGTTTGCCCGTGCCTTTGCCGCCTTTGGCTTGCTTTTCGGCAATCAGTTCTACCGCGCGCTCCATTGTGATCGCCTCAGGGTCATCGTCCTTCGGCAATGTGGCGTTGATTTTGCCCCATTTCACGTACGGTCCGTAACGGCCCTTCATGACCTGCACCGGCCCGGTTTCTGTCGGATGTTCGCCAAGCTCCTTTAACGGAGCCGCCGCCTGGCCACGCCCGGCGCGACCGGCAGCTTTTTCGGCAATCAACTCAACCGCGCGGTTCATGCCAACGGTGAAGACCTCTTCGACATCCGGCAGGTTGGCATAGATGCGACCATGTTTGACGTAGGGCCCATAGCGGCCAATCCCGGCCTCGACCGGTTCACCATCTTCGGGATGTGGCCCCACCAAACGCGGCAAACTCAGCAAGGTCAGCGCCTTCTCCAGGTCGATGTCCTCAATCTCCCAGCCCTTGGGCAGGGACGCGCGCGGGGGCTTCTTCACCTCTTCCGTCACATCACCTTGCTGGACATAAGGGCCAAACCGGCCCGTGCGCAGGGTAATTTTTTCGGAGGTATTGGGATCGACACCCAACATCTTGCCATCTGGCCCAAGAATATCGCCGGTGGCCCCGGCCTCATCAGAGGGCGGGCCAAACGCACGGGTATAACGGCATTCAGGATAGTTGGAGCAGCCGATAAACGCGCCACCGGCACGCGCGGTGCGCATGGAAAGCCGCCCAAGCCCGCAATTCGGGCACAGACGCGGATCGCCGCCATCTTCGGTTGCCGGGAACAGATGCGGCTCCAACACCTCGTTGATTTTTTCCAACACTTCGGTGATGCGCAACTCTGCGGTTTCATCTACGGCGGCGTGGAAATCCTTCCAGAAACGCTCCAGCACCTCCTTATAGGGACGCTCACCTGCGCTGACCTCATCCAGCTGGTTTTCCAGATCAGCAGTGAAATCATATTCCACATAACGGCGGAAGTAACTCGACAGGAACACCGTCACCAGACGGCCCTTGTCTTCGGGGATCAGGCGGCCCTTGTCTTTGATGACATAGCCGCGGTTCTGGATCGTATCCATAATCGAGGCGTAGGTGGACGGGCGGCCAATCCCAAGTTCTTCCATCCGTTTGACCAGCGTTGCCTCGGTATAACGGGGCGGCGGTTGGGTGTGGTGTTGTTGGCCCAGAACCGCCCCGTTGGCCGACATGATCGCGGCGGCGGAGCGGCGGACATCCGCACTGTCATCCTCAATTACATCGTCACCGGCCAGCTTGGCATAGTCACCAGCCAATGCCTGTGCGGAAGGTTTCAGTGCGTCACCTTGGGTCACTTGCGGCAGGCGTTTGCTATCCTCGTCATCCTTCGCATCGTCGCGGCCTTCCTCGTAGACCTTCAGGAAACCGTCAAACAGCATCACCTGACCGGTGGCGCGCAACTCAACCTCACCATCGCCAGAACCGATGGTGATTGTCGTCCGCTCCAGTCGCGCCGCCTCCATCTGCGATGAAATCGTGCGTTTCCAGATCAGATCGTAGAGCTTGCGCTGATCACCCTCGGACAGGTTCAGATCATCCGCCGCCTTCGACAAATCTGTGGGGCGGATACATTCGTGGGCTTCCTGCGCGTTCTTGGCCTTGTTCTTATAGATACGCGGGCTGGCGGGCACGTAATCAGCGCCGTAACGCGCCGTGATCGCGTCGCGGGTTTCGGTGATGGCCTCAGGTGCCATGTCGATGCCGTCTGTCCGCATGTAGGTGATGTGCCCCGCCTCATACAGGCGCTGCGCCGTGCCCATGGCCTGGCGCGCTCCCATGCCGAGTTTGCGGCTGGCTTCCTGTTGCAGCGTTGAGGTCATGAACGGCGGGGACGGGTTGCGGTTGGCAGGTTTGGCTTCGACGTTGGACACACTCAGCGCGCGTGATGACACCGCCTGCACCGCCAGCCCGGCCTCTGCCGCGCTCGGCAGGTCATACCGGTCGAGTTTCTTGCCGCCGAGAACGTTCAGGCGCGCCTCCAGGGTCTGTCCACGGGGCGTTTCAAGCACAGCGCGAACGGACCAATATTCGCGGGCGCGGAACGCCTCGATCTCCATCTCACGCTCAACCACAAGGCGCAGGCAGACGGATTGCACCCGGCCGGCCGATTTTGCACCGGGTAACTTGCGCCAGAGCACGGGTGACAGGTTGAAGCCCACCAGATAATCCAACGCGCGCCGCGCGAGATAGGCCTCCACCAACTCCATATCAACCTGGCGCGGTTCGGCCATGGCCTTGGTCACGGCCTCTTTGGTTATGGCGTTAAACGTCACGCGGCTGACCGGGGTGTCCTTCTTGATCGCCTTGCGGGCTGTCAGCGCCTCTTGCAGGTGCCAGCTGATCGCCTCACCTTCCCGATCGGGGTCGGTGGCGAGGATCAGGGCGTTGTCTTCTTTCAGGGCATCCGCAATTGCTTTGACGTGTTTTTTGGAATCAGCCCCAATCTCCCACTTCATCGCGAAGTCTTCTTCAGGATCAACGGAGCCGTCTTTCGAGGGCAAGTCGCGGACGTGGCCGAAAGACGCAAGAACCGTGTAATCACTGCCCAAATACTTGTTGATTGTCTTGGCCTTGGCCGGGGATTCGACAACAACAACGGGCATGAGACGATCACTTTCAAACGGGATTGGACTGGCGGCGGAACATGTGTCGTACTGGCATCGGTTGTCAATGCGCCCCGAGATGCGCCCCGAGATGCGCCCCGGGATGCGCCCCGGGATGCGCTTAGAGACGGGGCAGGGTACGGCGCATTTGTTAAGGAGAGCTTTCATCACGTGAGCGTTGGCATGTTCGCCGCGCCTTGCCCGGTTGCGCCGCTTGCACAGGCTGGTCCGAAGGAGCCTTCGCGCGGGTCCGCCTTAGGTGCGGCGCGGCTTGATGTGTTCCGCCCCGGTGCGACATTTGATCTGAGCGCAGCAATTGAGTTTCGCGTGTTGGAGGTGCCAGCGGGCGGCGATGTCACCTTTGCCCGCCGGATGGCGCAGCACCTTGGCGGGGCGGCGATTGAGAGGGTGAGCAGGCTGATGGTGCTGTGGCGCCAAGACGGCTGTTAACCGGCGCTAACCATACCGCCGGCGGAACGTGTGACACGGCCTGCCATCTCCAACACCGCCAGGGCTTGCCCCATCTCACGTGGCGCGGTGCTGAGGTCGCGGATCAGCTGATCTTCGGCAACGGGTGTTGGGCCAAGGTGGGCCAGAATGCGCCCCTCCAACCCGCCATCGTGACCCGAATCAACATTCCGTGGCGCAGGTTTCTGCAAGTCCTGAACCATCGCCGATGCAGTCTGTTGGGGGTGTGGCGGAGAACCGAGCGCCTCAATCACATCCTCGGCACCCCGGATCAGTGTGGCCCCGTCCCGCAGCAGGATATTTGTGCCAGATGCGCGGCTGTCCATGGGATGGCCCGGCACCGCCATGACCTCGCGCCCTTGTTCAGCGGCGCAGCGGGCGGTGATAAGCGAGCCGGATCGCGCGGCGGCCTCAATCACAATCACCCCCTGGGTGAGCCCCGAAACAATCCGATTCCGGCGTGGGAAGTGGCGGGCATGGGGTTGCAGACCAAGGGGTTGTTCAGACAGCAGCAAGCCGGTCTCGGAAATTTGTGTAGCGATTTCAGCGTTCTCGGTTGGGTAGACAACATCCACGCCACCCGCCATCACAGCAATTGTCCCGGTCTCAAGACTGGCCTTGTGGGCCAGCGTATCAATGCCACGGGCAAGGCCGGAGATGACGGTAAACCCGGCCGCCCCCAGATCAGCCGCCAGCTTGCGCGCCATCCGCGCGCCGAGGCTGGAGGCGTTACGCGTGCCCACAAGCGCCACACAGGGCCGTGCCATCAGGCTTGTGCGCCCGATGGCCCACAGGACGGGAGGTGCGTCCGAGATATCAGCCAGGGTTTGCGGGTACTCTGGATCGCCAAGGCAAATCATCCGCGCGCCGACACGGGCAGCGGCGCGAAGTTCAGCCATAACAACGGGTTCCGGGCAAGCCTCATACCCTCTGACACCTGCGGCAGCGGCAACGTCAGGCAACGCATCCAGCGCCGCACCGGCGCTGCCGTGTTCAGAGAGCAGGCGTAAATATGTCGCCGGACCAACCCGGCGGGATCGGATCAGGCGCAGGCGCAAAAGCCGATCGTCGTCACCAGTGGCGGGCGGCGGCGTGTAGGAAACGGGTGCTTCAAAGAACGCAGAATCCAGCCAGTCCGTTGGCTGCTGCGTCTCAGCCCATTGGCCAGACATCGGAGAATCGGGTGCGGTCCACATGAACAGAGGCTTGCGCTAAATGGTTAACGGGAGGTTACCAACTGCGACTTTGCGCACCTTGACTGGGTCATCGGATCCGGGATGTGGTCCCACGATGGTTCAGATTGCTCAGAAAGATGTGCCGTCAGGCAGCCTTATCGCTCAATTCGGAGCCGACCCGGATTACTATGCTGATGCATTTACCGCGCGGGCGCGTCCGGGAATTGATCTGCGGGAATTTCTGGCGGTTTTCTATCGCACCCTCCCGATCCGGGCGGAGCGGCAGGTTCTGCGTCTGGCTGGACATGGCAGCAACGACGAGGATGTCACCCGTCTGGCCAACGACGATGCAGACCGGTGCGCCATGTGGAGCGTAGAATCCCGACGCGCTGATGAAATTCTGCTGAGTGATCTGTCAGGCCGAACAAAAAGCTGGCTGAAGGTGGAGCCAGTGGAGGGCGCAACACAATTGTGGTTTGGATCTATACTTGTGCCATTCCAGCAGAAAAACGGCGGGTTTGGAATTGGTGGACTTGCCACTGCATTGATTGGCCCGCACCGGTTTTATTCTCGCGTCTTGCTGCGCTCGGCGGCCAAACGCCTGGCAACTTGACGCCACGGGGCAACACTCTCAAGCCGCCGATCCACCTACTGTCAGCCCGCCGATCAGAAGCGTAGGCTGGCCAACACCCACTGGCACCCACTGGCCGTTCTTGCCACAGTTTCCCATGCCCGGGTCCAGCGCCATGTCGTTGCCGATGGCGCGGATCTGCTTCAGCGCGGTGGCGCCGTCACCGATCAGGGTTGCCCCTTTCACCGGCGCGCCGACCACGCCGTTTTTTACCCGGTAGGCTTCCGTACAGGAGAACACAAATTTGCCGTTGGTGATATCGACCTGCCCGCCGCCGAACCCAACCGCGTAGATGCCGTCTTTCACATCCGCCACGATATCACCGGGGGCCACGTCACCACCCAACATATAGGTGTTGGTCATCCGGGTCATTGGCGCGTGGGCGTAACTTTCGCGGCGGCCGTTGCCGGTGGCGGTGACACCCGTCAGACGCGCCGATTGGCGGTCCTGCATGTAGCCGACCAACACACCATCTTCGATCAGCGTGGTTTTGTGGGACGGCGTGCCTTCATCGTCCACGGAGATTGAGCCGCGGCGGTCGGGGATGGTTCCGTCATCCAGGACCGTTACACCTTTTGACGCAATGCGCTGCCCCATCAGGCCTGCAAATGCGCTCTGCTTCTTGCGGTTGAAATCCCCCTCCAATCCGTGACCGATGGCTTCGTGCAGCAGGATGCCGGGCCAACCGGGGCCAAGCGCCACATCCATGACGCCAGCAGGCGCGGGTTCGGCAGAGAGGTTCACAATTGCCACCCGCCGGGCTTCCTTCGCGGTGGCTTCCCAATGGTCACGGGCCATCAATCCGGCAAGGCCGACACGCCCGCCGCCGCCTGCACCGCCGCTTTCGCGGCGACCGTTTTCCTCTACAATTATTGACACATTCAAGCGCACCATCGGGCGCACGTCACTGACGGAGCCACCCTCAGGGCGCAAGATCACCACCTCCTGGTGGCTTGCGGCCAAGGTGGCAGAAACCTGTACAACACGGGGATCAAGGGCGCGGGCGAAGGCATCAATCTCAGCCAGGGTCTCCAGCTTCACGGCGAAGTCGGCGCCGGCCATCGGGTCAGCGTCAGTGTAGAGCGTCTCATTGGTGCCGCGCGGCGGGTCAGCAAGGGTACCGCCACCGTCACCCACCGCCAACCGCGCCGTTTGTGCGGCGCGCCGCAGGGCAGCCTCGGAGATCTCGGTGGAATGGGCGTATCCGGCAACTTCACCTTTCACAGCGCGCAAGCCAAACCCCTGGGCGGCGTCGTAGGAGGCGTTTTTGATCCGGCCATCGTCAAAGACCAACACCTCGGACCGGCGGCGTTCAAGAAACAACTCTCCGTCGTCAGCGCCATCCGTTGCCGCGCGCAGCACCCTCAGGGCGACGGCTTCATCAAGATGGGTTTCAAACGGGCGGAAGGCTGGGGTATCAGACATGAAAATGGGCTCCTCGGTTCGGCGCATACATAAGCCGATTGTGCGCAGGTGCGACACCCCGCCCCCCCATATTGGGTGAGACAATTTAAAGCACTGTCTTGTGTGGGCGCGCGCTATATGGTCTGGCGCAACGGAACAGACAACGGAGCCGACCCAGGGGCATTGCGCCTTTCAGGGGACGACCGGAGCGACAACAGGACAGACCACATGGCACTTCGCAAGACGCTCGGCGGCCTTTGGGCCGCACTTGGCGCAACACTCTCCGCGACACTTACCGCGACCGCAGTGAACGCACAGACCGCAGGGATGCGCGACGGGCTTACGATCATCGGCGCGCCGGAACCCGGCGGCATCGCCTTCCAGCGTGCCGCAACCGATGGCGCATTGGATATTCTCGCACTCGACAACTTGCTTTTGTGGATCGCGGGCGTGATCACGGTGTTTGTCCTTGGCTTGATGTTGTGGTCCGCATGGAAGCACAACGCGAAGGCCAACCCGACACCTGCAACCTTTACGCATAATTCGCGGATCGAAGTGGCGTGGACCATTGTGCCGCTGCTGATCCTTGTGGTGCTTGGCGCATTCTCCTTGCCGGTGTTGTTTCGCCAGCAAACGATCCCGGTGGCGGACGTGGTTGTGAAGGCAACCGGCTACCAATGGTACTGGGGATATGAATATCCCGAGCACGGCATTTCCTACGACAGCTTCATGTTGGCGGAACATGAGCTGGCTGAATACGGTTACAGCCGCGATGAATTCCTGCTGGCCACTGACACGGCAGTTGTTGTGCCCACGGGCCAGGCAATTGTGGTGCAGGTGACTGCGGCGGATGTGATCCATTCGTGGGCGATCCCTGCGTTTGGTGTGAAGCAGGACGGGGTGCCCGGTCGTTTGGCCGAGCTGTGGTTCGAAGTGAACCCCGGCGAGGAAGGCATCTACTTTGGCCAGTGTTCCGAGTTGTGTGGCCCAGGCCACTCCTTCATGCCGATCACGGTCTTTGCCGTGACGCCTGAGGAATACGAGGCGTGGCTGGTTGGCGAAGCATCCGAGTTTGCGTCCCTTGACGGCGCGCGCGCGCCTGCGGTCCTTGAACTGGCGGCGGCGGAGTAAGCCCAATACCATGAGTGATTTCACCGCACAAAACGTAACATCTGAACCCCGTGTCGCTGAAGGCGAAGCGGGGTTTGGCGACTATTTCGCGCTTTTGAAGCCGCGGGTGATGTCACTTGTTGTGTTCACAGCGTTGGTTGGTCTGTTGGTGGCACCCGGTGGCGTATCGCCGATGATCGGCTTCACAGCGATCTTGTTCATTGCGTTGGGGGCAGGGGCCTCGGGCGCTTTGAACATGTGGTATGACGCCGACATTGACGCGGTGATGAAGCGCACAGCCAAACGGCCGGTTCCGGCGGGCAAGGTTCCGGCGGGTGAGGCGTTGGCGCTTGGCCTATGGTTAAGCGCGCTATCGGTGGCGATGCTGGGGTTGGCAACCAATTGGGTTGCGGCAGGGCTTTTGGCCTTCACCATCTTCTTTTACGCCGTGGTTTATTCGATGTGGCTGAAGCGCGCGACACCTTGGAACATCGTGATCGGTGGCGCAGCTGGATCGTTCCCTCCGATGATCGGTTGGGCGGCTGTGACAGGTGATGTATCGCTGGCGTCTGTGTTGATGTTCGGGTTGATCTTCATGTGGACGCCGCCCCATTTCTGGGCGCTGGCCCTGTTCATGAAGTCTGATTACCACAAGGCCAAAGTGCCGATGCTGACGGTCACCCATGGCCGCAAAGAGACACGTAAACAAATCCTGATATACACCGTGCTTCTGGTGCCGGTGGCGCTTGGATTGGCGTTCACATCTGTGGCGGGCCCGGTTTACCTGGCAACTGCAATTGTCCTGAATGTGATCTTCGTGAAAGGTGCGTGGGATATCTGGCGCCGGGAAGAGGATGCCGCCGAGGCGGATAATTATGCGGTTGAGAAGCGCGTGTTCAAATTCTCACTGTTGTATCTTTTCCTGTCATTTGGTGCGCTGCTGATTGATGCGATTTGGAGGCTGATCTGATGGCGGATACCAAAGGCCTGACCCAGACCCACGAAATCCACCAACGTCGCCTTGGCCGCAACGTTGGCACCGCCCTGTGCCTGCTGGGCTTTTGCGCCATCGTCTTTGGCCTGACCATCGCCAAGGTCCGCGAAGGTGGGCTGTTGGAAGCCAACGATCACGTGCCGCGCGCCTCTGTGCTGCCGATTACGGAGCAGTTGGAATGAGCGAGACACCCAAACGGTCCAAACTGGCGGATGCCAAGCTACGCACAGTTTTACAGTTGTGTGGCGTGGTTGTGGTTATGGGCTCGCTGACGGCGGCCTCTGTGCCGTTTTACGATTGGTTCTGCCGGGTCACCGGTTTTGGCGGCGCGACGATCACGGCGGATGAGGGCAGTGATACGGTGCTGGAAGATGTGATCCGCATCCGGTTTGATGCCTCCATCGCAAGTGACATGCCGTGGGAGTTTCGCCCGGTGGTGCCCCATATGGATATCCGCATCGGCGAGACCGGACTGGCTTTCTACGAGGCCTACAATCCCACCGACACCGCAATTGCAGGCACCGCCAGCTTTAATGTCGCCCCATTCGATACCGGCGGCTATTTTGTAAAAATCGCCTGCTTCTGCTTTGAAATGCAGGTCCTTCAGCCCGGTGAGCGGGTGCAGATGCCCGTGAGCTTCTTTGTCGACCCCGAGATCCAGAACGATCCCGATACAGTCGGCACACCCGCCATCACCTTGTCGTACACGTTCCACGTGACTGACATGCCCGAAGATTACGCGGCCCTTGCGGCTGGCGAATAAGTTGACACGACCGGAGACCTGAATATGGCCCACGTAAAACGCCACGACTACCACATCCTTCCGCCCTCGATCTGGCCTCTGCTGGGGGCAGCGAGTGCGTTTTCCATGTTGTTTGGAGCAGTAAACTGGATGCATTCCGGCTCCCCCTGGTTGTTCCTGATGGGGTTCGCCGGGGTGCTTTACATCATGTATGCATGGTGGTCGGACATTGTGCTTGAAAGCCATGACGGGGATCACACGCCGGTGGTGCGCATCGGCCTGCGCTACGGCTTCATCATGTTCATCATGTCCGAAGTCATGTTCTTTGTGGCCTGGTTCTGGGCGTTCTTCAAACACGCCATCTTTCCGATGAACCTGTATGAGGCGTCGACCTACATTCCGCCAGAGATCCATCAGGTTGACCCGTTCCACCTGCCGCTGATCAACACCCTGGTCCTGCTGTTGTCGGGGTGCCTTGTGACTTGGGCGCACCACGCGCTGGTCCATGGCGGGTCGCGCAAGGACGTGGAATACGGCTTGCTTGGCGCCGTGGTTCTGGGCCTGGCCTTCACCGGCCTGCAGGCGTACGAATATTGGGAGCTTATTGCCCATTATGGTTGGCAGTTCGGAGGCCCCGATGGCGACCGGTTCTATTCCACCTTCTTCATGGCGACGGGGTTCCATGGTTTCCATGTGATCATCGGCACGATTTTCCTGTTCATCTGTTACCTGCGGGTGCGTGCCGGGCATTTCACCGCCGAAAGACACATCGGGTTTGAGGCCGCCGCCTGGTATTGGCACTTCGTTGACGTGGTGTGGCTGTTCCTCTTTGTGGCGGTCTATATCTGGGGCCAGTAAAGATTGGCGGATATCGGACCGGGGGCCAGGCGGCCGGGGCCAGGCGGCGCTTTCCGGCGCTGCGATGATCCCCGCCTCCTCCGTCCGGGCCCTCCATCCGCGCCCCCTCCGTCCGCGCCCCCTCCATTCGCGCCTGTGGCTGATGGTCGGGTGCCACGGTAACGGGTTCGCTGATCGAGACGTAGAAGGGGCCCGCCGTGAGGTGGGCCTTTTGAGTATTTGGAGCGTTTCGCGTTCAATCCGGGTCCCGAGCCGGATGCGAAACACCCGCAACAATCATAGGGGTGCGCGTTTCGCATCTGCCCTGAACCAAAATGCAGGGCGAAACGCTTTAGGGGGCTTCATGTCTGTACGGATCATCTCGGTTGTTGTGTTTGGGCTGGTTGGCGCGGCTATCCTCGTGTCTTTCGGGGTGTGGCAGATGCAACGGCTGGCGTGGAAAACCGATGTCCTGGCCGAGATCGAGGCGCGCATCGGAGCCACCCCTGTGGAGTTGCCAGAGGTGATGAACCGCGAGGCGGATCGCTATTTACCGGTTGAGGTCACGGGTCAGTTTTCGGGGGCGCCGGTTCGGGTATTGGTTAGCGTGCAAGGCAGCGGGCCGGGGTATCGGCTGATCTCTCGGTTTGAGGTCGCCGGGCAAAGTATCCTGGTGGACCGGGGCTTTTTGGCCGACGCGATTGATGTGCCGGATGCGCCTGAGGGTGAGGTGACCGTAACCGGCAACCTACATTGGCCTGATGAGGTGGACGGCTACACCCCCGCGCCTGACATGGCGCGCAACATTTGGTACGCCCGTGACGTGGACGCGCTGGCCGCCCACCTGGGCGCCGAGCCGATTTTCATCGTGCTCCGCGAAATCTCGGTTCCCGACACGCCGGTAACACCCCTGCCGGTGACCGGGGAGGGTATCCCAAACAACCATCTGGTTTATGCAATCCAATGGTTTAGCCTCGCATTTGTGTGGTTGGGGATGACAGCGTTCCTGCTGTGGCGTATCACGCGCCGAACGATCTGACGAACGATCTGAGGGAAGTCTCCATGCAGTATGTCTCCACGCGCGGGCGCGCGCCGGTTTTGTCCTTTGAAGAGGCGATGCTGACGGGGCTTGCACGGGATGGTGGGTTGTATGTGCCTGCGGAGATTCCGACGCTGTCCCACGGCGATATCGCCGCGATGGCGGGGCTGTCTTATGAGGAGATCGCGTTTCGCGTGATGCGGCCGTTTGTGGGCGAAACGTTCAGTGATGACGAGTTTGGCGGGTTGATTGAGGCGGCTTATGCGGGCTTTGGCCATGCCGCGCGGGCACCCCTGAAGCAGCTGCAACCCAACCACTTCTTGCTGGAACTGTTCCACGGCCCGACACTGGCGTTCAAAGATTTCGCCATGCAGCTGATTGGGCAAATGTTCCAGGCGACATTGGCGCGGCGCGAGGAACGGGTGACCATTGTTGGCGCGACCTCGGGTGATACCGGGTCCGCTGCGATGGAGGCGTTTCGCGGCCTCGACAATGTGGATGTGTTCATCCTGTTCCCCCATGGCCGTGTGTCAGATGTGCAACGCCGCCAGATGACAACCGTGTCAGAGGCCAACGCCCATGCGCTGGCGCTGACGGGTGATTTTGACGATTGTCAGGCGCGGCTGAAGGAAATGTTCAACCACTTCGAGTTTCGCGATCACGTCCGGCTGGCGGGTGTGAACTCGATCAACTGGGCGCGGGTTCTGGCGCAGGTGGTGTATTTCTTCTCTGCCGCTGTGTCATTGGGCGCACCACATCGCGCCGTCAGTTTCTGTGTGCCGACAGGTAATTTCGGCGATATCTTTGCGGGTTACATCGCGCGCCGCATGGGGTTGCCGATTGAGCGCCTGGTGATTGCGACCAACCACAATGACATATTGCACCGCGCTATGGTGTCGGGTCGATATACAACCGAAGGTGTAACGCCTTCGATCAGCCCGTCGATGGATATTCAGGTGTCCTCCAACTTTGAGCGGGCGTTGTTTGATGCCTACGGGCGGGACGGCGACGCGGTGGCGCAATTGATG
>JAESTV010000051.1 GCA_016763475.1 Roseicyclus sp. | reverse complement strand
TCTTTGATAAGAGGGGGCGCTGCCCCCGTCCGTTCCGGACTCCCCCGAGGTATTTTTGGCCAGATGAAGGGGCGGGCGCGTGAATGGGTGTGTCTTGACACGATTCCGTGGGGCGGTTGCTTGACTTGGCGCGCGAGACGCGGGCAAGAACGCCGCTGAGGCAAATTGCATTGCAGGGAAGGGCAGCCTGATGGCTAAATCCGAAGGCGGCATCATGGAGACGGTGAAAACCGTCGTGTTCGCGCTGGTGATTGCGGGGATATTCCGCACATTGTTTTTTCAGCCGTTCTGGATCCCGTCGGGGTCGATGAAGGACACGTTGCTGATTGGCGACTTCCTGTTCGTCAACAAGATGGCCTATGGCTATTCGCGCTATTCCTGCCCGCTCTCGATGTGCCCGTTTGAGGGGCGCATTTTCGGGTCGGACCCGGAGCGTGGCGATGTGGTTGTGTTCCGCCATCCCACCAACGGCACCGATTTCATCAAACGTGTGATTGGCTTGCCGGGTGACCGGGTGCAGGTGATCGACGGGGTGCTGCATCTGAACGGTGATCCGGTGCGTTTGACGCCGCAGCCGGCGTTTGAGGAGGTGGCTGAGCCGCAGGGCCCGCAGGGCCACGTCCCGCGGTGTTCCAATGCGCCTGTGGGTGAGGGTGGCGTCTGTTCAAAAGAGCGGTTCACGGAGGTTCTTCCGAACGGTGAGGAGCACTCGATCCTTAACATCGACGACGGCACACGTGGGGATAACACGCCGGAATTTGTGGTGCCTGAGGGGCATTTCTTCGTCATGGGTGACAACCGCGATAATTCCATCGACTCACGTTTTCCGCAGTCAATTGGCGGCGTGGGCTTTGTGCCGGCCGAGAACCTTCTGGGGCGCGCCGATCGTGTCATCTTCTCCTCCGCTGGTCAGCGAATGGTTTATTTCTGGACTTGGCGGTCGGATCGGTTCTTCCGGGCAATCGAGTGAAACCCTCGCGAGAGTTGACGGCCTTTATGGACCGGTTGGGGTATGTCTTTGACGACCCCGGACTGCTCGCACGTGCGCTGACCCATTCGTCGTTGTCCTCTCCCACACGGGGTGACAATCAGCGGATGGAGTTCCTGGGGGACCGGGTGCTTGGCTTGGTGATGGCGGAGGCGGTTTTGGCCGCTGATACGGCTGCGAAAGAGGGCACGCTGGCGCCGAGGTTCAACGCGCTGGTGCGGAAAGAGGCCTGTGCTGATGTGGCCCGCGAGATTGATTTGGGCACCGCGATGCGGCTTGGGAAATCCGAGATGAGCGCCGGAGGGCGGCGTCGTATGGCGCTGCTGGGGGACGCGATGGAGGCGGTGATTGCCGCCGTCTATCTGGATGCTGGGTTTGTGGCCGCGCGTGACGTTGTTTTGCGCCTTTGGGGTGACCGGATCGCCGGGGTGAAGGATGACGCCCGTGATGCAAAGACGGCGCTTCAGGAATGGGCGCAGGCGCGTCGCATGGAGCCGCCGCATTACGAGGAGATTGGGCGCAGCGGCCCCGATCATGCGCCGGTTTTTCGGGTATCAGTGCGGTTAGCCTCGGGCGAAAGCGCGGAGGCAGAGGCGAAAGCCAAGCGCCAGGCCGAACAATTGGCCGCTGCTGCACTATTGGAGCAGGTTGAGGTGGCGTCGTAGTGCTGGAATTTGCACCGTTCCGGATTGCACCGTTCCGGATTGCACTGGCCGTATTGCACTGAGCCCGCGCTTTCATCTTGGCTGAAAAACTCCCGCCGGAGGCTTCAACAGATCAAAGCGCGCTGATGCCCAATTCGGCACATAAGCCGAAGCGAAGCGCGCCCCAAGGCCCCCGCACCCAATGCCCGTAGGGCCAGGGTGCCACGTCCGCCGATGCAATGCGCGTTAGCGCCGGCTGAGGCGGAGGCCCCTTACCCCGCGTCTGATTTCCCGCTATGTCGCCGGGCAAGCCACTTTGAGGATACCCCTATGCCCACACGCGCCGGTTTCATTGCCCTGATCGGAGAGCCCAACGCCGGTAAGTCCACACTTCTCAACAAGATGGTGGGGGCCAAGGTCTCGATTGTGACCCACAAGGTGCAAACCACACGTGCGCGCATTCGTGGCGTGGCAATGGAGGGTGAGGCTCAACTGGTGTTTGTGGATACGCCGGGCCTGTTCCGGCCGCGCCGCAGGCTTGACCGCGCCATGGTTGCAGCCGCGTGGAGTGGGGCTTCCGACGCCGATGTCGTGGTGTTGCTGATTGAGGCAACCCGGGGCCTGACCGAAGGGGTGCAGGCAATCCTCGATGGCCTGAAAGCCCGCACAGGAAAGCGCAAAGTGGCGCTGGCGATCAACAAGATCGACCGGGTTGAAGCGCCGGTATTGCTGAAGCTGACCGAAGATCTCAACACCGCCTACCCGTTTGATGAGACGTTTATGATCTCGGCTGAGAAGGGCCACGGCGTGAAACACATGCGCACCTGGCTGGCGGGTGAAATGCCCGAAAGCCCGTGGCTTTACCCGGAAGATCAGATCGCCGATCTGCCGATGCGGATGATCGCATCTGAAATGACCCGTGAGAAGCTGACCCTGCGCTTGCATCAGGAATTGCCTTACCAGCTGACGGTGGAAACCGAGGGCTGGGAGAATCGCAAAGATGGCTCAGCCAAGATCGACCAGATCATCTATGTGGCCCGTGACGGCCATAAGGGTATTCTTCTGGGCAAAGGCGGCGAGACGATCAAAGCCGTCTCGAAGGCAGCCCGTGAAGAGATTGCGGAATTTGTCGGCCACCCGGTGCATTTGTTCCTACAGGTAAAGGTGCGGCCCGGTTGGCTGGATGAGGCCGCGCGGTATTCCGAAATGGGCCTGAATTTCAAAGACGGGAATTGAGGCGCAGCGCAAGAAAACCGGAGCGGAACACCCCGCCACAGCCGGAGGGTGAGGTGGTTTGGTTGGTATCATCTCAATTTTGACCGCCATCATTCGCCGCCATCATTCAAGGAATGAAAGCCGCTCGAAACCTCAATATCGAACATATCGGCGATTTCAAATTTGCGGTATTCACTTGCCCCCAAAGCCACCGCAGCCAGACCTGCATTCAAATCCGGGCATCGGGCCGGTCCAAACTACATCCTTTGTTTTCAGGAATAGCTGTTGCGAGATTGGCAGGTCTCGATCTGAGGCGGGCGTTGACACGGGCCAAGGTTTTGGTGTGATCAGCGGGCGGTTCCGGAGCGGGCAACGAGGCGGCGAGATGACGAGACTAGGGGGCGAGGCGATGAGGCGATGATAGTATGGTCAGACTGACAGCAGATTTCTGGGTAGCGGCGTATCTTGCACGCCTGCGCGTCTTTGATATCCCCGCCTTTATCGTGGCGCGGGGTGATGGGACAGCGGGGGCGGTGCTGGTGAAACAATCCCCGCTGGACGGCACCGCATCGCTACATCAGCGCAGCTTTGATCCGATGCGTGGCACCCGCGAGTGGATGGTGCTGACCCAGGGACCAGAGGCAGAGGTTGACGCCGCGATCACACGTCAGCGGGGATTTGACCCGGACCTTTGGGTGATCGAAGTGGAAGATCGGCAGGGCCGGCATTTGCTGGATGAGGATGGGCTGGAGTGAGGGCCTAACGATCCACAAAACGGCCGATCATCACGAAGACCACGCCGCCCAGAAGCAGCACAATCAGCAAACCAGCGAGGTTCAGGGCCGCCGCCATCGCGGAAATCTCGGTGAGGTCAATAAACGGATAGGGGTAGGTGCTGTCCTGCGCCCCACGTGCCAGAGCGTAAGCCATATAGACGCAGGGCCATGCGATAAAAATTGGCAGGTCGCGATAGTGAAGGGCTCGCTTGGGGGCGAAGATGATCCACCAAAGCAGACAGGTGATCGGCACAAATGTGTGCAGGCCCTGATTGGCCCATTCTCCAAGCCCTTCATAAGTTGTGATACCCGACAGCAGAACGTGGAAAACCGCGCCGACCAGCACTATGGCCAGCGTCAGTGCGGCAAGCCACGAGGCGTTGATACCGTTGCGACGCAGTGCTGCCGCCCCAAAGGTCACCGCCACAATGAGGTTTGTGAGAACGGTGAAGAACCGTGCCATGGCCCAGGCGGTTGTGCGTTCATCCCCGTAACGTTCGGTATCGAGGTTGTAGATGAACAACGCCAGAACTGACCCGCCCGCCACCAGGGCGATAACCATAGCCGACCAGCGGGCGCGAGGGGGGAGTGCCGGAAACATGGGAGAAACCCTGCCACGACATCCGGTTCATTTCTACCGGGGGTGGTTCGATTTTCCGTGCGCTGTGTGTTGCAAACCGCGATAGTTGCACAATGGAATGGCGCGCAGATGGTATCCTTTTGGCGGTTCGCCGCCATGGTGAGGCGGCGGCGATTGTTGAGCTGTTCACCGCAGAGCGGGGCCGTCATGTGGGTGTGGTGCGCGGCGGGGCCTCGCGCAAGATGGCGCCGCTGCTGCAAGTGGGTGCGCAATTGGACGCCGCTTGGCGGGCGCGGCTTTCAGATCATATCGGCAGTTACACCGTTGAGGTGCAAAAGGGCCGCGCGGCGGAGGTGATGGACAATCGGGTGGCCTTGGCGGGCCTGTCGACGGTGTGTGCCCTGCTGGCGTTCACCTTGCCGGAACGGGCGCCGTACCCGGCGCTTTATGCCCGCACCATTGCGATTCTGGATGGGCTGGGCGCGGAGCATTGGGCACGGGCCTATCTGTTGTGGGAGATGGATTTACTGGCCGAGATGGGTTTTGGGCTGGACCTGCGCACCTGTGCGGTGAGCGGGGTGGTGGAGGATCTGGCCTATATCTCGCCGCGCACCGGGCGCGCCGTGGCAAAGGGCGCAGCAGGGGAGTGGGCGGATCGGTTGTTGCCGCTGCCGCCGGTTTTGGTTGGGGCGGAATCCGGGTTATCCGGCGTTATTGATGGCCTGCGTGTGACCGGGCATTTTTTGGAGACCCATCTGGCCCGGAGTTTGGGTGACCGACCGCTGCCTGCTGCGCGGCAACGGTTTGTGGAGGCGCTGGCGCGGCAGGTGGATCGGTAGCTATTGCGGCGGCGGGTTTCCGCCTCGGGTCGCGCTGTCGCGCAACGCCTCGGCGGACGTGGCGCCCTCGCCCTGCGGGCATCAGGCGCGGGGTCGCGTGTGGGGGCGCTGCGCTTGGGGGGTATTCGATTGGCGGCGCAGGGGGGCTTGAGCGGTGGCTTCGGCGTTTTTCACGGAAAGTGGGCGGGTTACCCGAGCGGATAGGTCGCAAGGATCTCGTGCCGGGCACCTTGGGGTGACAGGTGCGACTGGTACAGGCACAGGGCGTGGGTGGTGAAACCCGGAATGTCCGGCTGTGCGCCCATGGCGGCCGCGAGGTGGTCACGGGCCGGGCCTTTGGGCTGCCGGTTGGCGCGGGTCAGGGTGACATGGGGGCGGAAACGGCGACGCGGCAGGGTGGCGCCTGCGGTGCGGGCAAGTTGGGCAACCTTGGCTTGCAGGGCGGCGAGGGTGTCGGACGGGTGGATGGCGGCGAAGGTGAGGCCACGCTCCATCTCGGCAAATGTGCCGAGGCCGCCAAAGGTGATCTGCGCAGCGGGCAGGCGGCTGGCAGTAAGGAGGTCGTGGAGGGTTTCCAAGACCTCTTCCGGGGTGTCGCCGAGGTAGGTGAGGGTGAGGTGCAGGTTATCCTCAGGCACCGGCCTGCCGGTGGGCAGGGTGGATTGCAGGCGGATCAGCGCGTCGATTGTGGCGTCGGGGATCGGCAGAGCAAGAAAGGTGCGCATTCAGGTGACGTCCGCTGTGGCGCGGTTTAGGGCGGCGGTCATCGGGGTGAAGGTCATGCTGAGGGCACGAGTTAAGGCTGAGGTGTCAAACTCCGGATGGTGGCCAAGCTGCGGCAGGATCATCCGGATCGAGGGATCAAACAGCGCGAGCGTGCGAAGGAGCCATTTCGGCGCGGTACGGGTGGAATGCCCCGCGTTCAAAAGGTCCAGTACGATGAGTTTGGCGATCAAGTCGGTAAGGAAGACATGGCTGGGCAATGGAGGCTCCGTTCAGGGTTCTCCAATGGTGAGGCCAATTCCAGCGGGTTGAAAGCCGATTTGTCAGAGCATCAGGAGAGAAGGCGGCGGGCGATGACCTGCGCCTGAATCTCAGCCGCGCCTTCAAAAATGTTCAGGACACGGGCGTCACACAAGATGCGGCTGATGCCGTATTCCAGCGCAAAACCGTTGCCGCCGTGGATTTGCAGGGCATTGTCCGCCGCAGCCCACGCCACTCGAGCGCCGAGGAGTTTTGCCATTCCGGCCTCCAGATCGCAGCGGCGGCCATTGTCTTTCTCACGGGCGGAGAAATAGGTCAGCTGGCGGGCGATCATGATCTCAACCGCCATCATCGCCAGCTTGCCGGAGACGCGGGGAAAGTTGATCAGGCTTTTGCCGAATTGCTTGCGGTCCTGAGCATATGTCATCCCGGCATCCAGCGCCGATTGCGCGACGCCAATGGCGCGGGCGGCGGTCTGGATCCGGGCGGATTCGAACGTCTGCATCAGCTGCTTGAAGCCCTGACCCTCTTCGCCACCCAGAAGGTTTTCACCCTTCACTTTGAAATCGTCAAAATTGACGGTGTATTCCTTCATGCCGCGATAGCCGAGGACTTCGATTTCGCCGCCGGAGATGCCGGGATCCTGCCATGGGGCCTCATCCGTGCCGGGGGTCTTTTCGGCGAGGAACATGGACAGGCCCTTGTAGTCATCGGTGCCAGCGACGCTGCGGGCGAGGACGGTCATCACATGGGTGCGGGCCGCGTGGGTGATCCAGGTCTTGTTGCCGTTTATCACCCAATTGTCGCCGTCTTTGGTGGCTTTGGTGCGCAGCGAACCGAGGTCGGAGCCGGTGTTGGGTTCCGTGAACACGGCTGTTGGCAGGATCTCCCCCGATGCGAGTCCGGGAAGCCATTTGGCCTTCTGCGCGTCGGTGCCGCCCGAAAGGATGAGTTCGGCGGCGATTTCGCTGCGGGTCCCGAGGGAGCCGACGCCGATGTAGCCACGGCTGAGCTCTTCGGAGACCACACACATCGACGCCTTCGACAGCCCAAAACCGCCGAATTCTTCCGGGATGGTCAGGCCGAACACACCCATTTCGGCGAGGTCCTTGATGATCTCCATCGGGATCAATTCGTCGTTCAGGTGCCATCCGTGGGCGTGAGGGATGACATTTTCGACCGCGTACCGGCGGAATTGCTCGCGGATCATGGTGAGCTCATCATCAAGGCCGCAAGCGCCAACGGTGAGTTCGGCGCTGCGTTCCTGCATCAGGTCCACGAGGCGGGTGCGCGCGGCCTGGGTGTTGCCAGAGGCCGTCAGCGCGATGACGGAATCGTCCATCAGGGCGCGCTGGTCATCCTGGGTCAGGCCAATGTCTTGTGGGCGCAGCATTTCGCCCTGACTCATCGGAATGCCGCCATATATCTGCCAAAGGTATTCGCCGAAGCTGATTTGCAGGATCAACTGCTCAACCTCGCCAAACTTGCCGGCACCCTGAAGCCGGTCCGCCCAACCATGCATCTGGCGCAGGGCCTCCACATAGGTGGCAAGCCACGCGAGGCCGTGGGCGGCGGTTTGGTTTTGTTCAATCAGCGCCCCGGAGATGCGGCCATTTTCGGACAATTTCACCCGCAGATGCGCCTTCGCTTTGTCGAGAAGCGCCTGGGCGGGGGCGACGGCGGCGCCGGTCAGTGCAAGAAGATCGGAGAGGATCACGGGTGTCTCAGCCTGCGAATGGGCATCGTGGGGCATGGGCAGCGCTCTCCTTCAATTTGCGTCTTGGGAGGCGTAAGGCGTTTGCAGGTGCGGCGCAACAAAAATGCTGCAATGCGTCATGACACGCACAAAAGTGTCGCGACCGATTGCAGGTGCGGCGGCAACCCCATGGGCGTAAAACCGCCTCATGGTCGCGAATCTCCTGGAATTGATGCCCTTGTGGGCGCTCATTGCCGCCTTCGCAGTCACCCTGAGCGCGGGTGTGGTGAAGGGCGCGATCGGCTTTGCGTTGCCATTGATTATCATTTCAGGCCTGTCGCTGTTTCTTGATCCGCTGGTGGCTGTTGCCGGGGTGATCTTGCCGGCGCTGTTTTCAAACATCCAGCAGGTCGGGCGATATTCGCGGGCCGAGATTCTGGACGCGCTGAAAGAGCATTGGCGCTATATCCTGATCGTCTGCGTGATGATCCTGTTTGTGGCGCAATTGATCACCTTGGTGCCGGAGCGGGTGTTCTACCTGATCCTTGGTATCCCGGTGGTGGCGCTGTCGATGATCCAGCTGCTTGGTGTGCGGTTTCACATTCCACCCGCGCGGCGGCGCGTGGCGGAGTGGAGCATTGGCGCATTCGCCGGTGGTTTGGGTGGGTTCACCGGCACATGGGGGCCGCCGACGGTGTTGTATCTGATCGCGCTGGAGACCCCGAAGGCGCGGCAATTGTTGGTGCAGGGCGTGGTTTACTCTCTTGGGGCCGCTGCCCTGGTGTTGGGGCACCTGCAATCTGGTGTTTTGAACGTGAGCACCGCGCCGTTTTCGGCTTTGCTGTTGATCCCGTCTTTTCTGGGGATGCGGATCGGGTTCTTGTTGGGGGACCGGCTGGACGCCGATCTGTTTCGCAAGATCACGCTGATTGTGCTTGTTGTTGCGGGGGCCAATCTGGTTCGGCGTGGGCTGTTCGGCTGACCTCTTTCAAGGTATCAGCGGCCCATTCTATTTCCTGCCAATGGCTTGGCACATCAGTGATGCCCTGCAACGGATAACAGAGACAGAAGTTGCGGTAGAGCCAGTCCTGCTCGGCCCGCGATTGGGCCTGGATGCGCCGCGCGACATCGGGGGGCAGGGTGAATTTCTGCCCGGTCAAATCCCGCAATTCCTGCTGGTGGAGGCGGAATGTGGGCCGGTCGGGCCGGTGATCGGCATCAAGCGCGTTGATTGCGTCCAACAGGTACACCGCATCATGGCAGAAGCCGGTGTTTTGGCGGCGATCTGGAAACGCGCCGGAGGGCAGCGGGGTGCGTGCCGCCCATAGCAGGTCGCGGGTCAGGCCATCACGGGCATCTTCCATCTTGCGCAGGTGGACGCGGGCCGGGCCGAGGGCCTTCAGTGCCGCCTCACAATGGTTACGTGCCAGCGGCGGGTAGGGGCGATCCATCATTTGTGCGATGCGCGCGGTGGCCATCTTCACACCTTGCTGAATGCGGCTGGCGGTATGGGCCAGCGGCGCGCGAATGTAACAGAGGGTTTCCAGCTGATACCCCAGGGCTGCAATCTGCCGGTCGAAGTCTGCGATCTGGGGCGCGCGCAGGGTCTGGAAGTATTCGCTGGATAGAATAATCGTCGGAGCCTGCGTGGCAGCCGCAGCGCGAAGGGCAGACATTTGCCTTTGGGCGGCGGCATGTGCGGCGCGGGCATCAAGGCCCCGGCGGGTGTACCAGAAGTGACCCGCGCCTTTGTGGTGGATCAGCGCCAGAAGATCGTGGTGAGCCAGGTCGGCGCCGGGATAAACCACGCCCAGTTGCGCCAAGGAGCGCCGGTTCCCGGCCAGCGTGGTTTGGATTGTCCGGGTGCCGGTTTTGCCCAAACCCACATGCATTACGACACGTTTCACCATGGCCAGCCTTCTCCCTTCCTCACGTTCTCGCTTCGGCTCAGGATGCGCGCGGAAGGTTACCAAATGGTTGGCGAGGTACGGGGTATGGGACAGAGCGGTCGGATTTCAGGACATGAAAGAGCCAAAACAGGACCTGATGATGTGCGGCATCAATTCAGGTTGGACAACTTCGAAGGTGATGAAAAACAGCTCTGTCCCATCGGAGGTATGAGCTGAAAAGCTCCATTCACCCAACAGCAACTCACCCGCATGATCGAAGCTGAAGCCCATCAGGCTGGGACCGGTGGCGTTGATATCGGTTTGCCATTGTTCGACCTCGATCCCGCTGTCGGCATACGGCGGGTGGGTAACGGTGACGGTCACCGGATCATGGACCACACCCGCGGGGGCGGTCACCATGACACCAAAGCCAATGCCAATTTCGGCCGGCACAAGTTTCTGGCGAAACCGGAAGTCCGGCAACAAGGGCACGATGTTGATGATGCCGCTGGCGGTGTTGGGGGCGGGATCCTCCCGCTCAGGCTCTTGCGCGCAATAGACGCCATAGATGAAGTCCGCGATGCCGGGTGAGGTGCGCGGGTCATCAACCTGTTGAGCGGCGACAGGATGGGTGAGGGCGGCCAGGGTGAGAGCGGGCAGGGTGAGGGTGAACAAGAACAGGGCGGCGCGCAGGGTCATCGGCGGCTCCGGGTAAGCGAAAGGGCTGACCCCTAAGATAGGAGCCAGCCGTTGAGGCGCAACGTATGGAGAGGCACAACGTATGGAGAGGCACAACGTATGTATTTTCTGCGCGTGCTCCGACGGATGGCCCTCAGATCGCGGCGGCTTTCACATCGTCGTCTATGTGATCCACGTACTGGGCGAAATTGTCCGAGAACATCTGCACCAAACGCTGCGCCTGACGGTCATAACTCTCGGGACGGTCCCAGGTGCGGCGTGGGTCCAGCAGGATGTCGGCAACACCTGTGCAAGACATCGGCACGTCGAAGCCGAAGTTGGGGTCGCGGCGGAATTCAGCATTCATGAGCGAGCCATCAAGGGCGGCGGTCAGCAGCGCGCGGGTGGCTTTGATCGGCATCCGTGAGCCGGTGCCAAACGCGCCGCCGGTCCACCCGGTGTTTACCAGCCAGCAGGTTGCGCCGTGTTCCGCTATCTTCTGGCGCAGGAGGTCACCATAGACCTCTGGCCTGCGCGGCATGAACGGCGCGCCGAAGCAGGTGGAGAATGTGGGGGTGGGTTCGGTCACGCCACGTTCGGTGCCCGCAACCTTGGCGGTAAAGCCGCTGAGGAAGTGGTACATCGCCTGCGCAGGGGTCAGGCGCGAAATCGGGGGCAGCACGCCGAAGGCATCACAGGTCAGCATGACGATGCTTTTGGGATGGCCACCGAGGCCGGTTTCAGACGCGTTTGAGATCATGTCGAGCGGGTAGGCGCAGCGGGTGTTCGCGGTCAGGCTATCGTCATCAAAGTCCAACTCCAGGGTGTCGGGGTTGTAGACCATATTCTCGATCACAGTGCCGAACTTGCGGGTGGTGGCGAAAATCTCGGGCTCGGCCTCTTCCCGCAGGTTGATGGTCTTGGCGTAACAGCCGCCCTCGAAGTTGAAGATGCCGGTGTCGGACCAGCCATGTTCATCGTCCCCGATCAACGTGCGGCTTGGATCAGCGGAGAGCGTGGTTTTGCCGGTGCCCGACAGGCCGAAAAACACGGCTGCATTATCGGGGTCGCCGATGGCGTGGTTGGCGGAGCAATGCATCGCCATCACATTCTTCGCGGGCAGGATGTAGTTCAGCAGCGTGAATACGGATTTCTTGTTCTCGCCGCCGTATTCCGTGCCACCGATCAGGATCAGCTTCTTCGCAAAATTGAGGCTGATCACAGTGTCGGAGCGACAGCCATGGCGGTCCGGGTCTGCCTTGAAGGTGGGGCAGTTGATGATGGTGAATTCGGGGACAAATGTTGCCAGTTCAGCCGCGGCGGGGCGGCGCAGAAGGTGGCGGATGAAAAGGTTGTGCCAGGCAAGTTCGGTCACCACACGGACATCAAGGCGATGTGCGGGGTCTGCACCGCCATAAAGGTCCTGCACAAAATAATCGCCGCCCCGCATGTGGGTGAGCATGTCGGCGTGGAGCCGGTCAAAGGCGTCTGGGGCCATCGGGGTGTTGTTTTCCCACCAGATCGTGTCTTCGACATCAGGGGTGCGAACGACAAACTTGTCGTTGGGGGAGCGGCCAGTGAACTGCCCGGTGGACACAAGTAACGTACCGCCAAGGCCGATACGACCCTCGCCGCGCGCAACAGCGGCCTCGACCAACGCAGGTTCCAGCAAGTTGTAATAGACCGAGCCAAGCCCCGTGATACCTTGGTGATCAAGTGTATGTGCGGGGTTCACGCGTCCATCGGTCATGGCGTCAATGCTCCTGAAGGGCTGATTTTGGCCCTGGTCTGAATGGCGGCGCGGCTGGGTTGCGGCACCGTGGGGCAGCTATAACATGACGTTTTTGGGACTGAACAGGACGTGAGCGCGCAGTTAGCGCAACCATCTTTGAATAGGATGAAAAAATATCTTTTGGGCGGCGGCGATCCGCTGTGGCGGTCAGAATAAGGCGCACCTGCCCTACTTTTGCCACATACCTTCACGGGTCGTTAACGCAAAATGGCCACAGTTGTGATGTGCTGGATCGTCAGGGGTGTGATTTCCGTTGATTCTCGGGCGCGAAAACTGGAAGCTGCCGGAAAATAATAAAGTACCGAGCAGTAATCGAGGACATATCTGATGGCGCGTATTGCACTTGTCGATGACGACAGGAATATTCTGACGTCCGTGTCGATGACCCTGGAGGCAGAGGGTTTCGACGTAGAAACATACAATGACGGACAGTCCGCTTTGGACGCGTTCAACCGGAAATTGCCGGATCTGGGTGTCTTCGACATCAAGATGCCGCGCATGGACGGGATGGACCTGTTGCAACGGCTGCGCCAGAAATCCCAGATGCCAGTGATCTTCCTCACGTCCAAGGACGATGAGATTGATGAGCTGATGGGCCTGCGCATGGGGGCGGACGACTACGTGCGCAAACCGTTCTCGCAACGCCTGCTGGTGGAGCGTATCCGCTCCATCCTGCGCCGTCAGGAGGCGATTGCGTCTGATGCCGCTGGTGTGCCCGAAGAAAGCACGGTCCTGGACCGGGGTGATCTGCAGATGGATCCCCTGCGCCATGCCGTGACCTGGAAGGGCCGCGATGTGACCCTGACGGTCACCGAATTCCTGTTGCTACAGGCGCTTGCGCAACGGCCCGGCTTTGTAAAAAGCCGCGATCAGTTGATGGATGTCGCTTATGACGAGCAGGTTTATGTGGACGACCGCACCATCGACAGCCACATCAAACGGCTGCGCAAAAAGATGCGCACGGTTGATGATGAGTTCGCGGCGATCGAGACGCTGTATGGCATTGGTTACCGCTACAACGAAGAATAGGGGCGCCTCGTGCCAGCTGACGTCTCGATGACCAACCGCCGTGCCGCCGAGCGGGCGGATATTGTCTTGGGTGAGGATTGGGACCGCCCCCAATCCAATGTGGAGTCTGAGCAGCGCACCGCCCGCGCGCGGCGGTCGCTGATTTCGCTCAACAGTTCACCCCTGGCCCGCAAGATCATTCTGTTCAACCTGATCGCAATCATGGTTCTCGGGATGGTCTTCCTGTGGCTCAACCCGGTGCGCGACAGCCTTGTGGTGCAGCGCGAACACGCGCTGGCCGTTGAGGCGCAGTTGATTGCGGACATATTTGAAGCGAACCTGCCCGCATCAGCGCCCGCCAATCTTGCAACTGGTGATGGCATTGACGTCGAAGGTGTGTTGTCCCGTATTGGCCTTTCGGACGGTGTGGATGTGTTCATCTTTTCCGCCGATGGCGTTGCCGTCACTTCCACACAAGACATCGCGCGTAGCGGTTCCCGTCCTGTGCGGGGGGTGGAAAGCCAACCCAACGAAACGCTGCTGATCACGGATTTCCTGATCTCGATCTTCGATGGCCTGTCTGGCATTCTGGGCAGTGAAGCCCCGGATGTGGTGCCGCCTGGCCCGGACGCCCACGCCAGTTTGGTGGCCGCCGCAATGGGCGGGGCGACGATCCTGCAACGGGGCTCGGACACCACAGGTTCAGTGTACGCCGCCGCTTCGCCGATTGAAGGCGCAGGCGGGATTGTTGGCGCATTGGTTGTGACCACGGCAGCGGGTGAGATCGACCAATTGGTGAGGGTTGAACAGGAACAATTGTTGCAGATGTTTGTGGTGGCATTGTTGGTGTCCATCGTGCTGTCGCTGGTGCTGGCCTCCACAATTGCAAACCCCCTGGCCGACCTCTCGGCCGCCGCAGAGCTTGGCCGTGACAAGAACGCGCGCAAGATGTCCCCCACGCGGGTGCGCATCCCCGACCTCACAGGTCGCCCGGACGAGATCGGGCGTTTGTCAGGCGCGCTGCGTGGCATGGTTGCGGCCCTGTATGACCGGATCGACAGCAACGAACAATTTGCAGCTGACGTGAGCCACGAGATCAAGAACCCGCTGGCGTCTTTGCGCTCCGCGGTGAGCACCCTTGGCGTGGCGAAAACCGACGAACAGCGCGGTCGTCTGATTGAGGTGATCGAACATGACGTGCAGCGGCTGGACCGGCTGGTTACCGATATTTCCAACGCCTCACGGCTCGATTCCGAGCTGGTGAAGGAGGAGGAAGAAGAATTTAACCTGGTCAAAACGCTGGAAAACCTGTCGCATTATCATGCTGAGGTGGCCGGTAAACAGGGGATCGAATTTATCACCGATCTGCCCTCTGAACGGATTGATATTTCGGGGCTTGAGGGGCGTCTTGCACAGGTGTTTGTGAACTTGCTGGGCAATGCGATTTCGTTTTGCGAGGAAGGTGACGCGGTGCGTCTCTGGACCCGGCGCCGTGAAAACCGCGTGCTGATTGTGGTCGAAGACACTGGCCCCGGCATCCCGGAAGAGGCGCTGACCAAAGTATTCAACCGCTTCTATTCTGAACGCCCGGTACACCAATTCGGCAACAACTCGGGCCTTGGCCTCGCGATCTCCAAGCAGATTGTTGAGGCCCATGGCGGGGTTATCTGGGCGGAGAATATTCGCCCTACTGAGGCTGACGTGACGTCCGAGCCTTCGGGCGCACGGTTCGTCGTCGGCCTGCCGATCTGATCTGTGACTGAGCCGCCGCCTGAACCGCCGCCTGAACCGCTTGCCCAATGGGTGACGGCCACGGACGGCGCGCAGGTGTTCTTCCACGCAAGCGCCGTTGCGCTGGATGGTGCGGGTGTGTTGATCCTTGGCCCGTCTGGCAGCGGCAAGTCATCCTTGGCGCTTGAATTGATCGCCTTGGGCGCAGAGCTGGTTTGCGATGATGGCGTGTGGCTTGCGGATGGGCGGTTGCGCCGCCCGGCCAGCGCGCCGGCGCTGATTGAAGCGCGCGGGATCGGGTTACTGAACGCCGGGCCGCTCCGTGAGGACACGCCCCTGAAACTGGTCATAGATTTGGCGCGTGCAGAGCCAGAACGCCTGCCGCCGCGACGCATGGCTGTCATGGGTGCCGAAAAAGCCACGTTGATCCTTGGCGCAGGACAGCCGAAGTTGGCACCAGCGATCCTGCACTTGTTGCGCTTTGGCAGGGCCGCGCCGTCTTAACCTTCAGCCGCTCGGATTGATCCACCACGATGCCACCTGCCGCCTCACCTGCCCATATTGTCTTTGTCACCGGCCCGTCCGGGGCTGGGCGCAGTACGGCGATACACGCTTTGGAAGACCTGGGGTTTGAGGCGATTGACAACCTGCCCCTCAGCCTGCTGCCGCGCCTGTTGGAAGGTGCGCCACCGGATCGCCCGTTGGCGCTGTGTATCGACCCGCGCACGCGGGATTTTGATGCCGACGATCTGATCGCCGCTTATGAACGGCTGGAACGTGACGTCGCCTACACGGCTGATCTGGTGTTCATAGATTGCGAACCCGCCACGTTACAGCGCCGCTATTCCGAGACCCGCCGCCGCCACCCAATGGCCCCTGATGCCGACCCCGCTGATGGCATCGCACGTGAGCGGGAGATGCTGGCCCCCCTGCGTGGCCACGCCAGCGTGTTGATCGACACCACCAACCTGACCCCCCACGAAGCGCGGGCCGAGATCGGGCGGTTCTTTGCCCCGGACCGCGCACCGGGGATGGCGATACAGGTCCTTTCCTTCTCGTATCGTCGGGGCCTGCCCATCGGCGCGGACATGGTTTTCGACTGTCGCTTTCTGCGCAATCCCCATTGGGAGCCGGACCTGCGGCCCAAAGATGGGCGCTCAGCGCAGATCCAATCATATGTGTCCGCTGATCCCCGGTTCGACCTGTTCCGTGGTCAGATTGACGACATGCTGGATTTGCTGCTGCCCGCGTTCCGGGAAGAGGGCAAAAGCCACCTGACGCTGGCGTTTGGATGCACTGGTGGGCGGCACCGGTCGGTCAGCCTGGCCGAGATCACCGCAACGCGTCTTGCGGAAGTGGGCTGGCAAGTGTCAAAAAGGCACAGAGATGTGGACCGGGACGTAAACCGGGACGTGGACCGGGGGGTGGACCGAGATTCGGCCAGAGACCCGGGCCGGGACGTAGGCCAAGATGTGGCCCGGGATGTGGACAACAACTCGGACCGGGACAGGGACAACAACGTGGATAATGACCGGGACAGTGGCTCAACACATGTGGCCGCCGTCTCGTCCGGGGATGGAGAGGCAAACCAAAGGTGATCGGCATCGTGATTGTCGCCCATGGCGGCCTGGCGGCAGAGCTGAAGCGGGCCACGGAACATGTTGTGGGCGCACAACCGTCGATGGTGGCCATCTCCATCGGGCCGGAGGATGATCGCCCGGTGCGCACCCGTGAGATTTGTGACGCTGCGGATGCGGTGGATCAAGGCACTGGCGTGGTTGTGGTGACGGATATGTATGGCGGATCGCCGTCGAACCTGTCACTGCGCGCCTGCCGCCCGGCCAATCGCAAGATCCTGACCGGGGTTAACCTGCCGATGTTGGTAAAACTGGCGAAATCCCGGCACCTGGGTGTGGACGAAGCTGTGGCCCGCGCGGCAGAGGCCGGACGGCGCTACATCAACAGCTTCGATGGCGCCCCAGAATGATATATAGGAGGCGCCCATGACCGATGTGACCGCTCCGCGACGGATAAAGATCATCAACGTCAAAGGCCTGCATGCCCGTGCCTCGGCCCGATTTGTCGAGGTTGTTGAAGAGCATGACGCCGAAGCAACCGTGCGTCGGGATGGGCTGAGTGCTGCCGGAGACTCGATCATGGGCCTTTTGATGTTGGCAGCCTCGCAGGGAACCTTTATTGAGGTTGAAACCAGCGGAGCTGAGGCAGAGCGCCTGAGTGACGCGCTGGAAGCTCTGGTCGCTGACAGATTCGGCGAGAATACCTGAGGAGGCAAGCAAGGCTTTGACGGATTGGGAAAGACGAGGGCACGTGACGGATCTGGGTTCCCGCAATATTTCTGCACCCGCGCCGAGCCGTGGAACCGGGCCGAATGGCACCTATGACCGCCGCTCGCTGACCTATGCCAATTCGTTCCCAAACCCGTTTGTACGCTTCACGATCAAGGCGATCGAATGGATGACTGGTAAGATCACCATCATTCGCCGGATCCGCCAATTCGAAAACCTGGGCCAGTTTCAGGGCCAGGCGTTTTGGCCCGCGACGATGCGGGTGATGGGGATTGAACTGCAAACCCCTGAGGTGCAGCTGGACCGTATTCCGACCGAAGGGCCGGTTGTCTTTGTTGCCAACCACCCGCACGGCCTGGTGGATGGCATGATCCTGGCTGATTTGATTGGCCGCCGTCGCAATGATTACCGCATCCTGACCCGCGCTATGCTGACCGGCATTGATGAGGCGGCGGCAGGGTATATGATATCCGTCCCGTTCCCCCACGAGCCAGACTCGCAGCAGAAGATGCTGGCCATGCGGGCGCAGGCGATGGATCATTTGCAGGACGGCGGTTTGATCTCGTTGTTTCCGTCAGGCGCCGTTGCGGCGTCGGATCGGATGTGGGGCCAGCCGATTGAAGGTGAGTGGAATGTGTTCACCGCGAAGATGATCCGCAAATCGGGTGCAACCATTGTGCCGTGTTTCTTCACCGGGCAGAACAGCCGGGCTTATCAGATCGCCAATCGCATCAGCCCGGTGATCCGTCAGGGTCTGCTGATCCATGAGGTGGTCAATAGCTTCGACAAGGTGCAAGCGCCGATCATCGGCAACCCGATCGGGCCAGAGGAATGGCAGGATCGTATCGGCAAGCCGCGTGAATTCATGGCGTGGCTGCGAGAGCGGACTTTGTCGCTTGGGACCAGTCCTGACCAATAGACGTTTCGGCCAGACCGATCTCGGTAGGCTCCCGTGTTAGGGCGGATGCCCGTTGGGCACCACCCGCCACGTTGGGCGTGGCACCGCGCTGCGCGCAGTGCGGATTCGGGGCGTCGTACAGCACTGCCCGCACTAAGGTTGGTGACCAGGAGTTGGCGGGCTTGTGAGGCCGCTGCCGGGGGCACCTAGCGGGTTGGAACAGGGTCCCCCGCACCGCGATAATCGTAAAAGCCGCGCTCGGTTTTGCGGCCAAGCCAACCAGCCTCGACATATTTCGTGAGCAGGGGGCAGGGGCGGTATTTGGTATCCGCCAGCCCATCATGCAACACATTCATGATTGCCAGACATGTATCGAGGCCGATGAAATCAGCCAACTCCAGCGGCCCCATCGGGTGATTGGTGCCAAGCTTCATCGCCAAGTCGATGGAGGTGACATTTCCGACGCCCTCGTAGAGGGTATAAACCGCCTCGTTTATCATCGGCATCAGGATGCGGTTGACGATGAAGGCGGGGAAATCTTCCGCCGTGGCGGCGGTTTTGCCCAGGCGATCCACAACCGCTTTGCAGGCTTTGAACGTTGGCTCGTCGGTGGCGATGCCACGAATCAGCTCCACCAATTGCATCACCGGGACCGGGTTCATGAAGTGGAAACCCATGAATTTTTCGGGCCGGTCGGTGCGTGACGCAAGCCGTGTGATCGAGATTGACGAGGTATTCGAGGTCAGGATTGTTGTGGGTTTGATATGCGGCAGCAGGTCTTCAAAGATTGCCTGCTTCACCATCTCCCGCTCGGTTGCGGCCTCAATAATCAGGTCGCTCGGGCCGATGTCGGGCAGGTGCATGGTGGTTCTGATCCGGCCCATGGCGGTATCTTTTTCGGCCCGGCTGATCTTCTCGCGGCTGACCTGGCGTTCGAGGTTCTTGTCGATCAGTGCGATGGCGGCATTCAGGGCGTCCTGGCTGACGTCGGACATGATGACATCGTAACCCGCCAAGGCGCAAACATGGGCGATGCCGTTGCCCATCTGGCCTGCGCCGACGATGCCAATGCTCTCAATCTCCATGGTCTGTCCTTTTCACGCGCCGGGTTTCTGGCCGGGTTTCTTGGGCGAACAATAGGCTTGGGCGTGGGGCGGGCACAAGCCATGGACGCCGCGCCTTTTCGGCACGGGGCGGGATGTGGGATATCAGTAAAATTTTAGTGAAATCAGAAGGTTAGCTCTTCGGAAAGGTTCGTCAGGGCATGGTGGCTGTGGGTGAGTCTCTGTCTAACCGGAGCGAGGATTATGAGTTTTGAACAACGGGGGCGTATGCCCCTGGACTATCAACCTGCGGCATTGCCGGGATCTGTGTTGCGGTTCCGGGGGCCATTGGCAACAAAATCTGGGCCAGCGGTGGTGTGCATCGGTGGGTCGGAAACCTTCGGGCGGTTTGTTGATGCGCCGTTCCCGACGCAACTGGACGCTGCATTGCCGATGCCGGTGCTGAATCTGGGTGTGATCAACGCCGGTCTGGACGTGATCAGCAACGATCCCGCCATCACCGCCGCTTTGGGTAACGCCGATGCCGTGATTTTGCAGATCACATCGGCGCACAATATGACAAACCGGTTTTATACCGTACATCCACGCCGAAACGACCGCTTCGTCTCGGCCAGTACAATGCTGCGCACAATATATCCGCAGGTGGATTTCACGGAGTTCCATTTCACGCGACATTTGCTGAAACATCTGCGGAGCGCGTCGGAAGATCGGTTTGAGATCATCCGGACAGAGCTGGAAGCGGCCTGGGTCGCGCGGATGCGGAAATTCCTGAGCCAGATCGTGGCCCCGGTTCATCTGTTGTGGTTGTCCAACCGCGCACCTGATGCGCCGGAAGACGCGAATTTGATGCAGGATCCGCTGTTTGTGACACCCGCAATGCTGGAATTGGCCAAAGCAGACGCGGCAACACTGACAATTGCCGCCACCGGGGGCGGGGATGGGGCAAGTGACCTGAAAGGCAAGTACTTCGGCCCGAAGGAAGAGGCGGTGGCGCGGCTGTTGCCGGGACCGAAATTGCACAACTGGGCGGCGGAGGAATTGCTGCGCCACCTACAGGGCTAGGGCTTCCTGAAGAAAAAACGCCCCGCGGCGGAATGCTCCGCGCGGGGCGATGTATTGGCGTCACAGAGTGCTGTCAGAGCTTGCTGATCAGCTCTGGAACCGCGTCGAACAGGTCGGCCACAAGGCCGTAATCGGCAACCTGGAAGATCGGCGCTTCTTCGTCTTTGTTGATCGCCACGATGACTTTGGAGTCCTTCATGCCCGCAAGGTGCTGGATCGCACCCGAGATGCCGATCGCCACATAGAGGTCAGGGGCCACAACCTTGCCGGTCTGACCAACCTGCCAATCGTTCGGGGCATAGCCCGAGTCGACCGCTGCACGGGATGCGCCCACGGCGGCACCGAGTTTGTCGGCGAGCTTTTCGATCAGCGCAAACTGCTCTTGGCTGCCCACACCACGACCACCGGATACAACAATGCCTGCGGACGTCAGCTCGGGCCGGTCACTTGCCGCGACCTTGTCTTCGACCCAGGTGCTGAGCCCTGGGTTGGCGGCGGCGGCGATCATCTCCACGGTGGCAGAGCCTCCGGTGGGGGCGGCGTCGAAGGTTGATGTGCGGAAGGTCACAACCTTGATGCGGTCCGAGGATTTCACCGTCTGGATCGCGTTGCCCGCGTAAATCGGACGCTCAAACGTGTCCGCATCAACAACGGCAGACACGTCAGAGATCACCATAACATCCAACAGCGCCGCCACACGGGGCATGACGTTTTTGGCGTCAGTTGTGGCCGGGGCGACGATGTGGGAATACGCGCCAGCCAGGCCAACGATCAGCGCGGCGGTGGGTTCTGCCAGCCGGTGACCCAGGGACGGATCTTCGGCGCAGAGCACTTTGGACACACCGGCAATTGTTGCGGCCTCATCTGCGGCAGCTTTCGCGGATGCCCCGGCGCACAACACCGTCACCTCACCCAATTGGCCGGCCGCGGTGACTGCTTTGGCGGTGGCGTCCATCGCCAGTGCGCCATCGGTTACTTCGGCAAGAAGAAGAACAGCCATCAGATTACCCCCGCTTCGTCTTTGAGTTTCGCAATCAATTCATCAACAGAGGCAACTTTGACACCAGCTTTGCGCGTATCGGGTTCGGTTGTCTTAACGATCTCAAGGCGCGGGGTGACATCGACGCCATAATCAGCGGCGGTTTTTTCATCCATCGGCTTTTTCTTCGCCTTCATGATGTTGGGAAGTGACGCATAACGCGGCTCGTTCAGGCGCAGGTCAACAGTAATGACGGCGGGCATCTTCACGCTGATCGTTTGCAGGCCACCGTCAACTTCGCGGGTCACTGTGGCGGTGTCACCACTGATATCCAGCTCGGATGCGAAGGTGCCCTGGGACCAGCCCAAAAGCGCAGCCAACATCTGACCGGTCGCGTTCATGTCGTTGTCGATGGCTTGCTTGCCAGCCAGCACAAGGCCCGGCTGCTCGGCATCAATCACGGCTTTGAGGATCTTGGCGACGGCCAGCGGTTCGATATCCGTGTGCACATCATCCGCAGCGATCACCAGGATCGCACGGTCGGCACCCATGGCCAGCGCGGTGCGCAGCGTTTCCTGCGACTGCTTCACGCCGATGGAGACGGCGATCACTTCCTCGACCTTCCCGGCCTCTTTCAGGCGAATCGCCTCTTCGACGGCGATCTCGTCAAAAGGGTTCATCGACATTTTCACGTTGGCAAGATCAACTCCGGAGCCATCCGCTTTCACGCGGACCTTCACGTTGTAGTCAATCACGCGCTTCACAGGTACCAAGACCTTCATGGCGTTCTCCTCTGTCAGGCGTTGGGGGACCCCAACGTAATCGGCTGGGGCAGACCCAGATAGGCGTTATGGGCAGAGTGTTAGCT
The DNA here is from genome assembly GCA_016763475.1 of Roseicyclus sp. GTDB lineage: Bacteria > Pseudomonadota > Alphaproteobacteria > Rhodobacterales > Rhodobacteraceae > Gymnodinialimonas. The sequence goes on along the minus strand of JAESTV010000051.1, from coordinate 18,997 downwards.
CCAACTGACGCGGGAAAATAGGCCAAAATCGACACGGGGGATGCCGGGGACGCCGCGTTACCGCTACCTTAGGTGACGGCGGCGCTGTGCAAGATTTCTGCAACAATGGCCCCATAACATATTGCGGTCCCGGCCAGCACGCAGATGTGCCAGATCGTGTTGTGAAACGGCAGGCGGCGCCACATCAAAAAGATGATGCCAAAGGAATAGGTCAAGCCGCCTGCGATCAGCAGGGACACCGCCAGTGGCGTGACCCCTGACAGAAGTGGGCCGCCGAAGATGGCACCGGCCCATCCAAGGCCAAGGTAAAGCCCGATCGCCAGCCATATGTAGGTGCGTTTGGAGAGCAGGATCACCGAAGCTCCCGCCAGCGCAACCATCCAGATGCCCGCAAGAAACCCGAAAGAGCCAGACGCCAGCGCCACAAACGGCGTGTAGGTTCCTGCGATCTTGAAATAGATCGCAGATTGGTCGAGGCGCCGGAAACCCGGCTTCAGGTCTTCACGTTGTACGAGATTGTAGAGGGCCGAGCTGACCCACATCACCACAAGGGAGAGGGTGTAGATCGCCAGCGCGCCCACAAGGTTCGGGTCACCGACCCACACGGCCGCCAGCGCAATAAGGACCGGACCGGCCACAAGCGCGCCACTGATGCCAAGCCCATGAACCACAGCGTCCGAGAGGTACTCGGCCCGACTGTAAGCGCGAATGGCTTTGACATGGGACATGGAGAGAAGGGTAGCACGTTGGTTGTAAGGATTTACTAACGTTACCGTGGGGCGTGGGTGTTTGGTGCTGAAAAGCACCCTTAAACAAGGCGCTGTTCAACAGGTTGTGTGTGGGTTCATTTGGGGTGGGAATAGGGTGTGGGGGCCATTGGCGAGTGACCCGTGCGCGCAGGGAAGAGACACGCCTTTTCCAACCGTCAGGCCGCAATTGAACGCCCGGTTGCGGCCCGTTTCCCCCGCTGCGGCCTGCTTTCAGCGGTTCGCTCTTCCCTCCGCCAAAGGCAATGCCTTTGCCGCTTTCAGCGGTTCGCTCTTCCCTCCGCCAAAGGCGGTGCCTTTGCCGCTTTCAGCGGTTCGCTCCAGGAACCCACAAAATATCATCTTTACCGTCATTGTTGGCGATGCGGCCTGCGACGAAGAACCAATCGCTGAGGCGGTTGAGGTATTTGACGCCAACCGGGTTGATCGATTCCATACCGCTCAACTCAACCGACAGGCGTTCCGCCCGGCGACAAACCGTGCGGCAGATGTGCAGATGTGTGGCCAGTGGCGAGCCGCCGGGGAGTATGAACGACCGCAGCGGTTCCAGTTTCGGGTTCATCTCGTCAATCTCGGCTTCAAGCCGGTCAACCTGAGCCTCTGCCATGCGTAATGGCGCGTATTCACGGTCTGCGTCCTTCTCCATATTGGGCGTACACAGGTCCGCGCCCAGATCGAACAGATCGTTCTGGATCATCGCAATCCGCTCGGCCATCAGGCCATCGGCCAGGTCATCGGCGTGGAGGCGGGCAACGCCGAGGGTTGCATTCAGTTCATCCACGGTACCGTAGGCCGTTACCCGCTGGGAATGTTTGGCGACACGGCTGCCATCGCCCAAAGCGGTTTCACCTGTATCCCCGGTCCGGGTGTAGATTTTGTTGAGAACAACCATTGTTGCTCAGCCCCCTGTTTGGCTGCGAAAAAAGACGAAGGCGAGCAGCAGAAGGATCGCCACAAACTGCATCCCAATTCGCCATTGCATGAGTTTATTGGATGTCTTCGCACTATCCTCGCCGCCCTTGCGGAAGGAATTGAACCCCAGAAGCAAGATCACCAGCACGGCGGCACAGGCCACAAGCGCGGCGATAAGGATTGGATCGTCTATCATGTCTTCTCCAGTCACATTTGGGAGCTAGGTATCAGACGTGTTGCGAAAGGCTAGAGCCGCGCGGCAATTGCGTCGAGCATGCGCTGGGGAAGGGCGCGGCGAAGCGCCTCGGCGATGTGGGTTGCGGGTGTGATGTGGTAACGCGGACGCGGATTGGCGGCTTCAATGGCGTGGATCAGGCGGCGGACCACGGCGGCGGGTTCTCGCTGGAACGGGGCGGGGCCGGTGTCCTCGTAGAGGAACGGCAGAAGCTGCCTGCGGTAGCGGTCCGGGTCGGCGGAGGCCTCCCAATCAATCCAACGCTCAAATTGCGGGATCGAATTGACGCGGAACTTTGATGTCACGGGACCGGTGTTGAGGGTCGAGACGTGGATGCCGGTGCCACGCAATTCCAGGCGCATGGTGTCAGTCAGCCCCTCCAACGCATGTTTTGAGGCGTTGTAGGCGCCGCGCCATTTCATCACATGGCGGCCAAATCCCGAGGAATGCTGAACAATTCGGCCATGGCCTTGCGCACGCATGACAGGGATCACGCGCCGGGTAAGATCGTGCACCCCAAAGAGGTTCGTTTCAAATATCTCACGCAGGGCCTCAACCGGGACGTCCTCAACCGCGCCGGGCAGGCCGTAGCCTGCATTGTTGAAGATCGCATCAAGGGTGCCGCCGGTTTGTTCCAGAACCTGCGCCAGACCAGCTTCGATACTGTCGGCGTTCTGGCAATCCAGCAGGAGGCTTTCCAGCCCCTCAGCTTCCAGTCTTGCCTTGTCGGCCTCAGCCCGGACCGAGGCAAAAACCCGCCATCCACGGGTTTGGAGGGTTTGGGCAGCCACATAGCCGATGCCAGAGGAACAGCCGGTGATTAAAATGGATCTGGTCAATATACCCTGCCCGAAATACGTCGCACCTGCCTATGACAGCGGTGGGGCGCAGTGCAAGGAGATCAGTTCACAGGCTCAAGAAAACGCGCGGCCATGTACCCTTCGAGGCCAGACCCCACAACACGTAGGTGCGCCCAATTGTCAGGTGCTTCGGCAAGGAATTCGACCTCTGCCCCCAATGTCAGCGCGGTCAGGACGGCGGTGTTGGTTGACGGCCCGGCGCGAAAATTCACCCGGTTACCTGCAACACGCCAAATCTGACGCACATCGGTTGTGGTTGCGGTTCCGGCTGCGGCCAACGCGGCCACGTCCACCGCGGCAGGCTCCGCGACCGAGATACTGGCGATGGTGGGGCCCGCGGAACCCGCGTCGGGAAGCAGATCAACCGGGTCAATCACAGCCGCGATATGAAGCTGCTCTCCGGCGGCGGTTTCCAACGTGAAGCCATCTTCAGTTTCGATCAGCCCATCCGTCAGGGAGGACCGCAATTGCCGCGCCGAGCCGGCGGCACGCTCCACAGGCGGACGCTGCGCGCCGGCCTCAGCATCGGAAATAATTGCCAGAAGCCAATTTTGCCCATCGGTGCGGGACACGGTGGCATTGTCGCCGTGATCCGCATCCGGAACGACAATCAGCACAACGTAGATGGCCACGATCAACGTGACGGTCAGGCGGATCATTTCGCCCCCTTCATTTCCTTGGCCCCGAGTTGATTGGCTTACGCAATCCAGCGATTCGAAAATAGGGTTTATCCATGGGTGATTGCCATTTCACGCCTTGCTGGCATGGCGGGTGGTCGATATGCACATGATTTAGATGAGCAATGATGATGACACACAAGATGACCGGTTTGTATCGGAACCGCTGAGCCGCGCAATTGGCTCGCGATATCTTCAGTATGCGCTCTCAACCATCATGCACCGCGCGTTGCCTGATGCCCGAGACGGGCTGAAGCCGGTGCATCGGCGTATCCTTTATGCGATGCGGGAGTTGCGGCTGGCCTCAAACGGCGGCTTCCGGAAATCAGCCAAGATCACCGGCGATGTGATGGGGAACTACCACCCCCACGGCGATGCCGCGATCTATGATGCGATGGCACGTTTGGCGCAGGATTTTGTGATCCGCTATCCGCTGGTCGACGGGCAAGGCAATTTTGGCAACATCGACGGTGATAACCCGGCGGCGGCGCGTTACACCGAAGCCCGGATGACCGCGATGGCAGAGGCCCTGATGGACGGGCTGGCGGAAGACGCGGTCAACTTCCGCGACAATTATGATGGCACCCTCCAAGAACCGGAGGTTCTGCCTGCACAGGTGCCGAACCTGTTGGCAAATGGCTCTAGTGGCATTGCCGTGGGGATGGCCACAAACATCCCGCCCCACAACCTCGATGAATTGATCGCGGCTTGTCTGCATCTGATCAAGACACCTGACGCCCGTGACGAGACGTTGCTGAACTACGTCAAAGGCCCTGATTTCCCCACTGGCGGTGTGATTGTTGAGCCGTTTGAGAGCATGGTTGAGACCTACCGCACCGGCAAAGGCAGCTTCCGCCTGCGGTCGAAGTGGGAGATTGAGGATCTGGGCCGGGGCACCTGGCAGATTATCGTGACCGAGATCCCCTATCAGGTGCCAAAATCGAGGCTGATTGAAAAACTGGCCGAGCTGATCCAGCTGAAGAAAGTGCCGATACTGGCAGATGTTCGCGACGAATCTGCTGAGGATATCCGGATTGTCCTGGAGCCGCGGGCCAAGACGGTTGACCCTGACATGCTGATGGCAACGTTGTTCCGGCAGTCGGATCTGGAAAACCGCTTCAGCCTGAACATGAACGTGCTGATTGATGGGCGCACGCCGAAGGTGTGTTCCCTGAAAGAGGTTTTGCGCGCGTTCCTCGACCATCGCCAGGATGTGTTGCTGCGCCGCTCGCGCCATCGGATGGCGCAGATCGATCATCGGCTGGAGGTCCTTGAGGGCTTCCTGATCGCGTTCCTGAACCTCGACCGGGTGATTGATATCATTCGCTATGACGACAGCCCCAAAGCCGCGATGATGCGTGAAGACTGGGGCCGGGATTTTGTGCGGGCCACGTCGGAGGCGGACTACGTTTCACCCGATCAGGGTGAGGGTGAGCTGACGGATGTTCAGGTTGAGGCGATCCTCAACATGCGCCTGCGCTCGCTGCGACGGCTGGAAGAGATGGAGCTTCAGGCCGAACGCAACCGCCTGATGGAAGAACGCGCCGGGTTGGAGGATTTGCTGGCTGAGGTGCCGCTGCAATGGGCAAAGATTTCGGAGGAGCTGCGCGAGGTTCGCGCCAAGTTCGGGGCCAAGGTCAAAGGCGGCGCACGGCGCACGATGTTTGCTGAGGCGGGTGCGACCGAAGAGGTCTCACTTGAGGCGATGATCGAGCGCGAGCCAATCACAATTGTCTGCTCGCAGATGGGTTGGATCCGGGCGATGAAGGGCCACGTGGACCTGAGCGTCGAGATGAAGTTCCGCGACGGTGACGGGCCTCGGTTCGCGATCCATGCCGAGACCACGGACAAGCTGTTGATCCTGGGCTCACAGGGGCGGGTCTACACGCTGGGCGCCAACGGTCTGCCGGGTGGGCGTGGCCTGGGGGAACCGCTGCGTCTGATGGTTGATCTGCCCAACGAAGTTCAGATCGTCGATCTGTTTGTGCATCGAGCCGGGCAGAAGCGGTTGATGGCCAGCTCTGCCGGGGATGGGTTCCTTGTGGCGGAGGAGGATATTCTGGCGCAGACACGGTCCGGCAAGCAGGTGCTGAACGTGAAGGACGGCGTCACGGCGATGGTGTGCCGGACCGTGCTTGCGGGGGACGATCACGTTTGTGTGGTTGGAGAAAACCGCAAACTGCTGGTCTTCGCACTGGAAGAACTGCCCGAGATGGGCCGCGGCAAAGGTGTTCGTTTGCAGAAGTACAAAGACGGCGGCCTGTCGGACGCGCGGACGTTCAAGCTGGAAGACGGCCTCAGCTGGCTGGACCCGGCTGGGCGCACACGCACCGAGTCCGAGCTGGCGGAATGGACCGCAAAACGCGCCAGCGCCGGGCGTATGGCACCGCGCGGGTTCCCGCGTGACAATCGGTTCACCTAAGCCGACGCCCCGTTTTCCCAAGAGATGTGGTAATTTGATCGGCGTTTTTACGTCGCCAAATGGAATTGGCCTCGGCCCGGCGGGTTGCAGCTGGCATCGAACAGGCCTTTCCCGATCCTTACGTGCAGCGTACCGCGAGGGTTTCTGCCACCGCCATACGCGAAAACTTGCCGATCTCATGTCCTGCAATAGCTGGAAGTTCGTGGGCATCATGTTCCGTCAAGGTCAAGGCAGTTGCTTTCATAGGGGCTGGCTGTCATCCGCCGGGCGGGCCATTTAGTAACACTTCCTTGATTCCGGTGAACCGACGCCTTTACCCTGACCCGCCACGTGCTTACCTTCCTCCGAAACCTAATTCCTGGAGACCGACCAATGCTTCGCTTGGCCCGTTTTGCCCCGATTGGACTAGCCCTGACGCTGGTTGCCTGCGCCGCTGGTGACCCGCTGGAGGAAGAACTACCCCCGATGGGTGACTTTCGCCTCGCCCACAACATTGTTGTGGCCGAAAACATGCAGCAGGTCCCGCCGTCGCGGAATGCGACGCCTGAGGAATGGGAGGAGATCCTCGAATCCGAGATCGACCGGCGTTTTGGGGCTTATGAAGGTGACCGCCTGTATCATATTGGCATTGCGGTAGATGGCTATGCGCTGGCGCCGCCGGGGATTCCGATTGTCCTCAGCCCGCGGTCGATTCTGGTGTTGTCCGTGAACATCTGGGACGACGAGTTGGGCGAAAAGCTGCATGAGGAATCCGAGCAGATCGTGATTTTTGAGGGCTCCAGCCCTGAGACGATGCTGCTTGGCTCCGGCATTGTGCGTAACCGCACTGAACAGATGGCAATTCTGGCCCGTAACGCGGCGCGGCGCGTTCAGTTGTTCATGTTGCAGAACCCGGAGTGGTTCAACATATCGGAAGAAGAGGCGGCTGCTGCTGTAAGTGGCGTTGAAGAGCTGGCCGAAGCGGCTGAGGCGGAGGCCGCAATTGAAGAAGCGGCTGAGGCGGAGGTCGCAATTGAAGCGGCCACTGCCGAATGTGTGCCCACCGATGACGTCCTGTGCCCAGAGCTGCCAAGCAACTGAGCGTTTGGTTTGTTTCGGTTGGCCGCGTCCCTCACCGGTGATGATGAAACGGGTGGCGCGCGATAGAGGGCTTCGGTTTGCGACGCCTCCAGAAGGCGGGTCTCGCAGGCAGGAAAAAAGGGGCGGCCGAGGTGGGCCGCCCCTTCTCATGTAATATCGCCGGGTTTAGCGGATCAGGCCTTCACGGCGGAATGTGGCGTCAATTTGCGCACTGACGCGGTTGTTGTGAGCGGTCAGCAGCAGCAGGTGAATCTCGCTGACGCCATTGCAGCTCAGCGCGGCCCACGGCCGGTTGCGTAAGGTTGCAGGTGACGTGTTGATCACGGTCTGGCGCAATTGGTTGCAGCTGTGGTTGTCAGCCAACGCGGCGGTTGTGGAAAAGGCCGGTACTGCCATGGCGAGGGAAAGTGTGAAGAGAATAGAACGCATTGGATAGTCTCCTGAAGGGGTTATGGGAGCTATCTAGCACGAAATTTTGAGCGTGCGAGGTGGGGAAATCCGTAAGGTGCGTCTGGACAAGGAGGGCAAATCGGCCTAACTCCTCGCTCGGTCTAGGGGTGTAGCTCAGTTGGTAGAGCACTGGATTCCAAATCCAGCGGTCGTGAGTTCGAGTCTCTCCGCCCCTGCCAGGTCAACCTATCTGTAAAATGCCTTAGGGTTTTGCCTTTTGACGCCAAATGATTGAGAGAGCGGTCATCTGAATAAAACAGTCAGTTGACGGGTTAAGGCCCCTACCGCACAACGCCGCGCGATGCACACAGGGGTAGAGGCTGGCTTCGAAAGATGTATTGGCCGCCTATCCCAGGCAACCCCTGACGACACGCCATGGATCGTGATCGGCCCCGGCCAGTGATTGGCCCAGGGGCGTTTAAAGTGTCGGGTAAAGTGTCGGGCATAGACGGTGCAAAGGCGCATGCAATTGTGTGGCAATCGCGCACCCTAGGCGTGTTGAACTGACGCTGAGGTCAAACTAGAAGTTGCGGACTCGGCGGATGGCCGCTTACAAAAACCCCAAAGAAATTAAAAACCCCCAAAGGAATTACGCCCATGAAAACCACTTTTCTCAGCGCGCTTGCAGTTTTTGCGGGCCTGACTGGCCAAGCTTCCGCGCAATCCGCGGGCACCGATTGGTCCGGTTTCTACGCAGGCGGCGGCTTTGCCACGGGTGTGTCGAACCTGAGCGTGGCCGAGCTTTCTGCGGTTGGACCAACAAACGGCGAACTTGGCGAAAGTGACCTCGACCAGTTTTTTGTCTTTGCGGGCTACACGTGGGATTTCGGGACATTCACCCTGGGCGGTGAACTGCAGTTTTTTGATAGCAGCCCGTCTGGATTGGCGGGTGTTGCAACTTTCTCATCCCAGATTTGTCCCTTCGGCCCCTCATGCGCAGACGCATCCGTATTCTCAACTATTGATCCAACGTTTCGCCTGCGGGCGATTGGTGGATATGAGGTCGGGGACAACACATTGGTCATGGGGGCACTCGGGATTGCCCGCGCGGATGTGACCTATAACGGAATTGTTGTTACTGCGACCTCTGCCGGGGGGGGGCGCTCCCAGAGTTTCAGACCATCCCCTCCTATAGCGACGGAAAGTGGCTCGATCGACGGCATTAGCCTTGGCTTTGGTGTGGAGCACCGCGTTGCGGATGGATTTTCAATTAGAGCGTTTGTGAACCATGATATTTACAACAGTTTCACTGTAGCTAACCCTGCCACGGCGACCCAAACTAACGGCGGTAACTCGGCAACAGCGACCGTGACGGACTTCATCGATTACACGACCACAACGCTTGAAGTGGGCATCGTCTTTCGGTTTTGAGGTTGGCTGACCGCCGCTAACTTTTATCAAACATCGTGCAGCAGAGGGACCAAGCGGTGTTGTTCTTTCTTCGGGCCGCCGCTTGGCCCGCTACGCGAGTGTGTCGGTAGTTTCTTGCGCCAGGAATCGAGCTGTGCTGCCGCTGATCGGGTATGATTGCGTCGTCTCTTTGCCAACAGGCCGTGGCATGCGGCTGCCCGCCCTGTAGAACAGGCATGTTTTAAGGGCTGACAGCAGTCTTTGCGGGAAATGAATGCAACGCCCCTTCGTCCGGCGATCACAACGCGCCCATGTCCGGTGTGGAACAGCGCGGCCCCATGTAAGGTGGCGCGCGTCAACGTCGGGGACGGGTCATCTGCCCAAACTGCCGCACCGAGAATCATAATTGCGGTCAATGGGCCGCGCCCTTACGCAAACGCCGTGCCTTGCATGCCTGCGCGCCCGTGGGTATATGCCACTCGATCCATTGAAGTGACCACATCATGACCAACCCGTTTCAGTTCTTGCAGCAAACCCGCTCCGAAGTGGCGAAGGTTGTCTGGCCAACACGCCGCGAAGTGCTTGTCACCACGGCGATGGTCTTCGTGATGGCCCTTGTGGCCGCGATCTTCTTTTTCGGGGTTGATTGGCTGATCCGCAACGCGCTTGAGCTGCTTCTGACCTCTTTTGGCTAAACCCGACAGCTATTGCGTCACTTGCCCTTGATTTTCCGGGGCACGAATTGTAATCGGCCAACACTCCCCCGACACTGACAGGCAAGACAGCGAAGATCGCTGCTACCTGTTGCGGGGGTTTGGATTGGGCTGCCTCTGGCCCATTGGACACACATGGCCCCGGGTGGGCCTGCGATAAAACGGGAAACGTCATGGCAATGCGGTGGTACTCTATCTCGGTGCTTTCGAATTTCGAAAAGCGCATCGCGGAGCAAATCAGGACGGCTGTGGTCGAGAAGGGCCTTGAAGAGGTCATCGACGAGGTGCTGGTTCCCGAAGAAGAGGTGATCGAAATCCGTCGCGGCAAGAAAGTGACTGTGCCGCGCCGTTTCATGCCCGGCTACGTGCTGGTGCGCATGGAGATGACCGATATCGGCTATCACGTGGTTAACTCGATCCCCCGTGTCACCGGTTTCCTTGGCCCGCAAGGCCGCCCGATGCCGATGCGTGATGAAGAGGTGAACTCGATTCTCAACCGTGTTGAGGAAGGTGAGGCCTCACCGCGCTCCACGATCACGTATGAGATCGGCGAGAAGGTCAAAGTCAGCGATGGTCCGTTTGAAGATTTCGACGGCATGGTTGAGGAAGTTGACGAAGACAACCAGCGCCTGAAGGTGACGGTGTCGATCTTTGGACGTGCCACCCCGGTGGAGCTGGAATTCACCCAGGTGTCTAAGCAATTGTGATTTTCGCTGCGTTTTGCTTCGGCCTGTTGGGCCGGAGCGGTGCTCCGTGCAGATAATTGTTGCGTCCGGTTGGGTCCGGGTTACTTCAAGCAAGTTACAATACCGCGTGCCGCGCTTGGTGCTGTCGTCTGATTGATGAAATTTGCAGGTATTGCAGAGTCCACGTGACCGAAACCCGCGGGACTTGCATTTCAGGGCGCTGCGTTATAGCTGCCGCGCTTGTCGCACATGCGACGTCTACTGTGGGAGGCGCGCGCCACGCGAGGCGCAAACCAGACCACGGCCACAAAGGCCCCAAGACGCGTCGCGGGGCTGTTGGAAAAAGGAGAGGCCAGATGGCCAAGAAACTCGTCGGCTCAATGAAGCTGCAGATCCCTGCAGGTAAAGCCAACCCCTCCCCCCCCGTGGGCCCTGCGTTGGGTCAGCGCGGCATCAACATCATGGAATTCTGCAAGGCGTTTAACGCCAAGACGCAGGAAATGGAGCAAGGCGCCCCCTGTCCCACGATAATCACGTATTATCAGGACAAGTCCTTCACGATGGAAATCAAGACGCCGCCTGCGTCCTACTATCTGAAAAAAGCTGCTGGCATGAAAAATGTGGGCAAGCGTAACCGTCCCCGCGGTGCTGAGAAGCCCGGCCGTGAGACGGTTGCGTCGATCACCCCCAAGCAGTTGCGTGAGATTGCAGAAGCCAAGATGGTGGATCTCACCGCCAACGACGTTGAAGCAGCAATGAAGATCATCCTTGGCTCCGCCAAGTCGATGGGCATCGAGGTGAAGGGGTAACAACCATGGGTAAAATGGGAAAACGCCTGACCGCTGCTCGTGCAGCCTTTGAAGGCCAAGAAAACCTGACTGTTGAAGAAGCCGTCGCGCTGCTGAAAAGCAACTCGAAGACCAAATTCGACGAGACGATCGAGATTGCAATGAACCTCGGCGTTGATCCGCGTCACGCAGACCAGATGGTTCGTGGCACGGTGAACCTGCCCAATGGCACCGGCAAGACGGTGCGCGTTGCGGTGTTCGCCCGTGGTCCCAAGGCCGATGAAGCGACGGCTGCTGGTGCAGACATCGTGGGCGCCGAAGATCTGATGGAAATTGTCCAGGGTGGCACCATCAACTTTGACCGCTGCATTGCCACCCCTGACATGATGCCAATTGTTGGCCGTCTGGGTAAGGTGCTTGGCCCGCGGAATCTGATGCCGAACCCAAGGGTCGGGACAGTGACCATGGATATCAAAGAGGCCATCGAGGCCGCCAAAGGTGGTCAGGTCCAGTTCAAGGCCGAGAAGGCGGGCGTTGTGCAGGCCGGCGTCGGCAAAGCCTCGTTCACCGAAGCCCAGCTGGTTGAGAACATCCGTGCGTTTGTGGATGCCGTTTCGCGGGCGAAGCCTTCGGGCACCAAAGGGTCGTACATGTTGAAGATCTTCGTGACCTCCACCATGGGCCCAAGCGTGTCAGTTAATGTGGACAATGCCACCGGCAACTGAGCCCGGAATTCAGTTTTACAAAACCTAAACAAGGGGTGGGCAGAAATGCCCGCCCTTTTCGTCTATTAATCATGAATGCTATCACTCACTTGACCATAAAATTTTAGCCGATATTTTGGAAAAGTAGCTGCCAGAACGGAAAGCAACTTTAACCATCTTGGCAGGCTAACTATGTCCATTGCATTCAACACCCAGTTTTCGCGCCTTGCCCCGGCAATTGCCGTGGGGCTGAGTTTGTGCGCCGCAGACGCAGCAGCGCAGGGCACAAATACCACTGACATCGGGCAATTGGCCGCCGCTGACCAAGGCACCAATCTGGCGTTCCCGGCGATCTTTGGGTCCGCGTCTGCCGTGGCTCCGGTCGGGGGAACCGGATACGTGGCGCTGACCTATGCGACGCCGCGCAACGGCATATCGGGCAGTGACGCCGACGGCGATGTGGTGGCCGGATACACCTTTGGCAACCCGGTGGACGCGATCAGCGTCTCGGTTGGGGTGGCGATCACCGGGATTGACCCGTTCGGCGACAGCGGCAGCTTCAACATCAGCGCATCCCGCCTTTTGGGGTCCACTGACCGCTCGGCCACATTCATCGGGGTCTCGGCGCTGGGCCTTGGCGGCTGGGGGGATGCGTCGCTGGATGGGGAATCCTACAACGTCTATGTCTCACATCTGACCTCACTTGGGGCCGGATCTGCCGAGATTCCACTGCAGATCACCTTTGGGTACGGCACAAGGGCAACCTTGTCTGACGAGGGCACAGGCCGGGTGACAGACGGCATATTCTACGGGATCGGCATGGGAGTCACTCACTCCCTGTCGCTCAGCGCTTCCGGCACCGCGACGCAGTTGAACGTCGGGGCTGTCCTCAGCATTCCGCAGATCGAAGGGCTAAGCCTGGCGGCTGGCATTTTTGATGTGACGGACAATACCGATCGCCAGCAGGTGACTGCGACGATTGCCTACGCCTTTTAACTCAGTAACGGAGAAAGAGTATGACACGCACACTTCGCACGACGTTTATCGCAATCGCTTTGGCCAGTGTTGGCGCAACGGCATCTTTTGCCGGTGGCTCCAGCACGCCGAATCCGACTGCACCGTCCACGGCAGGCCCCGTCACAACGACGCAGCCTGCGGCACCGGTTGGGACCACCACGTTCATCCCGCGGTTCCTGACGATTTACTCTCGCTGAAAGCGAGCGAAAGCGCTGCAGAAGTAGCGTGTCAATTTTGGCAAGAGGGGTTGGCATTCCGGACCGACCCGTTTAGTCACCCCCTTGCAAGAGAGCGTGCGATTCGTCGGACGCTCTTTTGCGTTTCGTCCGAGACGGTGGGTTGGGCCTAAACCCCCAATAACTCCTACCTGAGGCGGGATCAGATACACGTTTCCGAGGCTCGACCGTTCGAGCGCCGGGCGGGACTGGTTCCGTTAACGATACGGACCAAAACCGCCGGAGCGATCCGGTTAATTGAGCCGGTGGGGAAACCCGCCAAACTGGAGTAAACCTGTGGATAGAGCCCAGAAAGAGAAAGTGGTCGAGGAACTCGGCCAGATCTTCGAAAGCTCTGGCGTCGTGGTAGTGTCTCACTATCAGGGCCTCACGGTTGCCGAGATGCAGGATCTGCGCGGTCGCGTTCGCGACGCGGGTGGATCTGTGCGTGTCGCCAAGAACAAGCTCGCCAGAATTGCCCTTGATGGAACGCCTGCCGCTGGCATCGCTGACCTGATGGAGGGCATGACTGTTCTCGCCTATTCTGAAGACCCGGTTGCAGCTGCCAAGGCTGCGGACGAGTTTGCCAAAGACAATGACAAGTTTGTCATTCTCGGCGGCGCGATGGGTGAGAATATTCTGGATGCCGCTGGTGTAAAAGCCGTTGCGAAGATGCCGTCCCGCGAGGAGCTTATTGCTTCCATCGTTGGCTGTATCGCCGCACCTGCCGCCAACATCGCCGGTGCCATTGGCGCGCCTGCCTCGAATATCGCTTCCATCCTTTCGACAATCGAAGAGAAGGCGGCGTAAGCACCCGTTGAGACTCGCCCCTTGCGGCGTTGGAACCCATACCTACATACGGAACCTGAAAAATGGCTGATCTGAAGAAACTCGCAGAAGAGATTGTTGGTCTGACCCTCCTGGAAGCCCAGGAACTCAAGACCATCCTTAAAGACGAATACGGCATCGAGCCCGCCGCTGGCGGCGCAGTGATGATGGCTGGCCCCGCAGATGGTGCTGACGCTGCTGAAGAGCAGACCGAATTCGACGTCGTTCTCAAGAACGCCGGCGCATCCAAGATCAGCGTGATCAAGGAAGTGCGCACCCTCACTGGTCTTGGCTTGAAAGAAGCCAAAGACCTGGTCGAAGCCGGTGGCAAGATCAAAGAAGGCGTGTCCAAGGACGAAGCTGAGGACGTCAAAGCCAAGCTGGAAGCAGCTGGCGCCGAGGTCGAGCTGGCCTAATTGGTCAACGCACCCCATTCGTGGGGAAGAGATTTGGCTGGATCCGGGGCAAAATTCCGGGTCCAGCCGTCCGCGTCTATGGCGGGCTTGTCTTGGTAAGGGCCTTCACGGGGAGGCGTTTTCCAAGACGATGACAAAAGGGTCGGGCTTTGCCGGTGGGACGGCAGACAGATTGATCCGTCACGTCCTAAATCTTGCGAGCACTCCGCCGAAGTCCCGGCGGCGAGGGTGCCGCGCGAGAGAGAAAGGTGCGATCGCACATGGCGCAGACCTACGCAGGCCAGAAACGTATCCGCAAATTTTACGGCAAAATCCGCGAAGTATTGGAGATGCCGAACCTGATTGAAGTTCAGAAGTCGTCTTACGACCTGTTCCTGAAGTCCGGTGATCAGCTTGAGCCGATGGACGGCGAAGGCATCAAAGGTGTCTTCCAGTCGGTTTTCCCGATCAAGGATTTCAACGAAACGGCAATTCTCGAATTCGTGAAGTACGAGTTGGAGAAGCCGAAATTTGATGTTGAGGAATGCCAACAGCGCGACCTGACCTACGCCGCGCCGCTGAAGGTGACCCTCCGTCTGATCGTGTTTGATATCGACGAGGATACAGGCGCGAAATCCGTCAAGGACATCAAGGAACAAGACGTGTTCATGGGTGACATGCCCCTGATGACACCGAACGGAACGTTTGTGGTGAACGGCACCGAACGGGTGATCGTATCGCAGATGCATCGCTCGCCCGGTGTGTTCTTCGACCACGACAAAGGCAAAAGCCACTCTTCGGGCAAACTCCTGTTTGCCTGCCGCATCACCCCCTATCGCGGCTCGTGGCTGGACTTTGAGTTTGACGCCAAAGATATCGTCTTCTCGCGCATTGACCGTCGCCGTAAACTGCCTGTCACCACGCTGCTTTATGCACTGGGTCTGGACCAGGAAGGCATCATGGATGCCTATTACGACACCGTCAGCTTTAAGATGGTGAAGAATAAAGGCTGGACCACCAAGTTCTTCCCGGAACGGGCCCGTGGCACACGCCCCACGGCTGATCTTGTTGACGCCAAAACCGGCGAAGTCATCGCTGAGGCGGGCAAGAAAGTTACGCCACGTGCGGTCAAGAAATGGGTTGATGAGGGTAAGGTCAAGAACCTTCTGGTTCCCTTCGACGGCATCATTGGTCGGTTTGTGGCCAAAGATATCATCAACGAAAAGAACGGCGGAATTTACGTCGAAGCCGGTGATGAGCTGACGTGGGAGCTGGACAAAGCCGGTGAAGTTTCGGGCGGTTCTCTGAAAGAGCTGATCGACGCAGGCATCACCGAGATTCCCGTACTCGACATCGATAACATCAATGTCGGGCCGTATATGCGCAACACCCTGGCGGCGGACAAAAACCTGAACCGCGAAACTGCGTTGATGGATATTTACCGGGTCATGCGTCCGGGTGAGCCACCCACCGTTGAAGCCTCCAGTAACCTGTTTAACCAGTTGTTCTTCGATTCCGAGCGTTATGATCTGTCGGCTGTTGGCCGGGTGAAGATGAACATGCGTCTGAATCTGGACGCAGAAGACACCATGCGCACCCTGCGCAAGGAAGATATCCTCTCCTGTATCAAAGCGTTGGTTGAGTTGCGTGATGGTCGCGGCGACATCGACGATATTGACCACCTGGGCAACCGTCGTGTGCGCTCGGTTGGTGAGTTGATGGAGAACCAGTACCGCGTTGGCTTGCTTCGTATGGAGCGCGCGATCAAGGAGCGGATGTCCTCGGTCGAGATCGACACGGTGATGCCGCAGGACCTGATTAACGCGAAACCTGCCGCGGCTGCGGTGCGGGAGTTCTTTGGCTCCTCACAATTGTCGCAGTTCATGGACCAAACCAACCCGCTGTCCGAAGTGACACACAAGCGCCGCCTGTCGGCGCTTGGGCCAGGTGGTCTGACCCGCGAACGTGCCGGTTTTGAGGTTCGTGACGTCCACCCGACCCACTATGGTCGGATGTGCCCGATCGAGACCCCGGAAGGCCCGAACATCGGCCTGATTAACTCGCTGGCCACATACGCCCGAGTGAACAAATACGGCTTCATCGAAACGCCTTACCGGCGGGTGAAAAATGCGGTTGTCTCCGACGATGTGGTCTACATGTCCGCAACCGAGGAAATGCGGCACACAGTGGCGCAGGCAAACGCCAACCTTGATGCGGACGGCAAGTTCGTCAACGACATGGTCAACACACGTCAGTCCGGTGAATACACGCTGAACCCACGTGAGGCGGTTGATCTGATCGACGTCTCACCCAAGCAGTTGGTCTCGGTTGCGGCCTCGCTGATCCCGTTCCTGGAGAATGACGATGCGAACCGCGCGTTGATGGGATCGAACATGCAACGTCAGGCGGTTCCATTGCTGCAAGCGGACGCTCCGTTTGTTGGCACCGGGATTGAGTCGATTGTGGCCAAGGACTCAGGTGCGGCGATCATGGCCAAACGAGGCGGTGTCATCGACCAGGTTGATGCGCAGCGTATCGTTGTACGTGCCACCGAGGATCTGGAGTTGGGTGACGCGGGTGTAGACATTTATCGTCTGCGTAAATTCCAGCGCTCAAACCAGAACACCTGCATCAACCAGCGTCCGCTGGTGAAGGTGGGTGACAAGGTTCTCAAGGATGAGGTCATCGCAGATGGTCCGTCCACGGATATCGGTGAACTGGCGCTTGGCAAGAACGTCATCGTCGCGTTCATGCCGTGGAATGGCTACAACTACGAGGACTCGATCCTGATCTCTGAGCGGATTGTCAAAGACGACGTCTTCACCTCGATCCATATCGATGAATTTGAAGTCGCCGCCCGTGATACGAAGCTTGGGCCGGAAGAGATTACCCGTGACATCCCCAATGTCGGTGAGGAAGCCCTGCGCAACCTCGACGAAGCGGGAATTGTCTATATCGGGGCCGAAGTTGGCCCGGCGGATATTCTTGTGGGTAAGATCACGCCAAAGGGCGAAAGCCCGATGACGCCGGAAGAAAAGCTGCTGCGCGCCATCTTTGGTGAGAAAGCCTCGGATGTACGTGACACGTCGCTGCGTCTGCCGCCGGGTGATTTCGGCACCGTTGTGGAAGTGCGCGTCTTCAACCGCCATGGGGTGGAGAAGGACGAACGTGCCCTCCAGATCGAGCGGGAAGAAGTTGAGCGTCTGGCCCGTGACCGCGACGATGAGTTGGTGATCCTGGAACGGAACATCTACGCCCGTCTGCGCGGCATGATCCTTGGCAAGGTTGCGGTCAAAGGCCCGAAAGGTGTGAAGCCAAATGCGCCGATCACCGAAGAGCTTCTGGATGGTCAGCTCAGCCGCGGTCAGTGGTGGCAGTTGGCGCTGGAAGACGAAAAAGATGCGGCTCAGATCGAAGCCCTGAACCAGCAGTACGACTCGCAGAAACGCGCGTTGGACCACCGGTTTGAGGACAAGGTTGAGAAGGTCCGCCGTGGGGACGATCTGCCTCCGGGTGTGATGAAGATGGTCAAAGTCTTCATCGCCGTGAAGCGGAAATTGCAGCCGGGTGACAAGATGGCTGGCCGTCACGGCAACAAAGGTGTGATCTCGAAGGTGGTCGCGATGGAGGACATGCCGTTCCTTGCGGATGGGACGCCGGTTGATTTCGTCCTGAACCCGCTGGGTGTGCCGTCACGGATGAACGTGGGTCAGATCCTGGAAACCCACATGGGTTGGGCCGCACGGGGCCTGGGTCTGAAGATTGACGAAGCGCTGGACGAATATCGCCGTAATGGCGACATGACCCCAGTGCGGGATGCCCTGAAAATCGCCTATGGCGAAGGTGTCTATGAGGAGGCGTTTGCTCATCGTGATCAGGATTCGCTTCTTGAGGCCGCAGGCAACGTCACCAAAGGTGTGCCAATTGCAACGCCGGTCTTTGACGGCGCGAAGGAAGCGGACGTGAACGATGCGCTGACACGCGCTGGGTTCGACACCTCTGGTCAGTCCGATCTGTTTGATGGCCGCACGGGGGAACAATTTGCCCGTCAGGTGACGGTGGGTGTCAAATACCTGCTGAAACTGCACCACTTGGTTGACGACAAGATCCACGCTCGTTCCACGGGGCCGTACTCGCTTGTTACCCAGCAGCCGCTGGGTGGTAAGGCGCAGTTTGGCGGTCAGCGCTTCGGTGAGATGGAGGTCTGGGCACTGGAAGCTTACGGCGCCGCCTACACCTTGCAGGAAATGCTGACGGTGAAGTCGGATGACGTCGCAGGCCGCACCAAGGTCTACGAGAGCATCGTCAAAGGTGAGGACAACTTCGAGGCCGGGGTTCCGGAATCGTTCAACGTTCTCGTCAAAGAGGTCCGCGGATTGGGCCTCAACATGGAACTCCTGGATGCGGAGGGTGAGGAATAAGCGAACCACTCGCCCCGGGGGCACCCAAAACTCTTCGAAGAGTTTTGCAAATTCCTTCGAAGGAATTTGGCCCTCAACCTCCCCTCCACGCCCGAACTTCGAGGTAACTCTATGAACCAGGAACTCACCAACAACCCGTTTAACCCGCTGACACCGCCCAAGGCGTTTGACGAGATCAAGGTCTCGCTGGCGTCGCCGGAGCGTATTCTCAGCTGGTCCTACGGCGAGATCAAAAAGCCCGAGACGATCAACTACCGCACGTTCAAACCTGAACGTGACGGGTTGTTCTGTGCCCGTATCTTTGGGCCGATCAAAGACTACGAATGCCTGTGCGGCAAATACAAACGCATGAAGTATCGCGGCGTTGTCTGCGAGAAATGTGGTGTGGAAGTCACGCTGCAAAAGGTCCGCCGTGAACGTATGGGCCACATCGAGCTGGCCGCACCTGTTGCGCATATCTGGTTCCTCAAGTCGCTG
>JAESTV010000050.1 GCA_016763475.1 Roseicyclus sp. | reverse complement strand
TGCGCCCATTTCCTTTTCCCTTGCGCCCATTTCCTTTTCCCTTGCGCCCATTTCCTTTTCCCTTGCGCCCCCCGTCCCCAAAGCTACCCTGCGCGATATGTTTGAGACCTCACGCAAACCAACTGTCCATTCCGTTGCGTCCCTGGGCAAACTGCGCATGCAGGGCCCATGGCGAGTGGAGCTTTTGCACGCCTCGCCACGAAACCGGCTCTATTGGATCACACGGGGGCAAGGGCGCGTTACAGTCAATTGCATCACTCGGGGTTATGGCCCCAACACCGCCGTCTTTGTTCCCGCACACGTGCCAATGGCGATGGAGCTTGCCGCCCAGACCCAAGGGTTGGAGCTGTGCTTGCCGCCTGACGACACGTTACATCTGCCAAGCCAACCATTCCACCTGCGTGTCTCCAACATCGAAAGCCAGGCGGCGCTGACCTCCCATATCGAAAAGATCGAGACCGAACTGGTCGCCCACGCCCCCGCCATGGACCGCGCCCTGAACGCGTATTCGCTGCTGGTGTCCGCCTGGATGGCCCGTGAACTGGCACGCCAGGAGGGTGCGATATCGCGGGAACGCCCGCACCGTTTGGTCGAGCTGTTTGCCGAACGGATGGAAGCCCAGTTTCGCACCACCCACGGGGTCGCGGATTTCGCACAGCAATTGCAGGTCACACCCACACACCTGAGCCGGGTTTGCCGAGAGGCATCCGGTCGCCCGGCGCTTGCGCTTCTGAATGAACGGATCATGTATGAAGCCCGCCGCCTGCTGATAGAGACGGACCTTCCCGCCCGCGAAGTGGCGGAGCAATTGGGCTTCTCCTCTGCCGCCTATTTCAGCCGCGCCTTCAGTCAGGCCACAGGGCGCACACCCTCGGCGTTCCGCAAGCCCGGCCTGCGGGCCTGAAGGCCCCACATCGGGCTTCGGCCACGGGCCTTGGCCAACCTGCACTTGCAAATGCCCACGTATGCACTTGGCCGACGCATCTTACGCTGATGTCGTTTTTCTTATTGGTTGATGTCGTTTTTAGACCGCACAAGCTACAACTAAACAATGACGGTTGTATCCAATACGGTTGCGGATGCGGCCAATGTTTGTCGCGCACAAAATATCCGGGCTAGATGTCAAGGATCGCGTGGTGAAACCGAAAAGAAAAAATGACGACGACGTCACAGGGAGATGACAAATCATGAGAGACTTTACCGACGGATCGGCTGATACCGGCATGACAACCCACCCGGTCGCGGAAATGTATGCGGCTGAACATAAAGCCGGCAAACTTGACCGCCGCGAATTCCTGGTGCGCTCAACCGCTTTGGGCCTCAGCGCCGCCGCCGCCTATTCGCTGATCGGCGCAAGCCCTGCACTGGCCGACGGCCACCGCGCTGTGCCCGCCGCTGGCGGCACCCTTCGTATCCAATCCGAAGT
This sequence comes from Roseicyclus sp., assembly GCA_016763475.1. Lineage (GTDB taxonomy): Bacteria > Pseudomonadota > Alphaproteobacteria > Rhodobacterales > Rhodobacteraceae > Gymnodinialimonas. The sequence continues at coordinate 4,403 of JAESTV010000050.1, read as the reverse complement.
TCGTGCCCTCAAAGACCCGCGCACCTATGACTGGTCGCAGATGGCCAACGTCACCCGTGGATTCCTGGAATATCTGATCCAGTACAACAACGATGGCACCTTTGAAGGCGTTCTGCTGGAAAGCTGGGAAGCCAATGACGACGCCACTGTTTACACTCTGAACCTGCGTCAGGGCATCACCTGGAACAACGGCGATGCGTTCACCGCTGAAGACGTTGCTGCCAACGTCACCGGTTGGTGTGATAGCACGGTTGAAGGCAATTCCATGGCGACCCGTATGGGTGGTTTGGTTGATGCTGACACCGGCGTGATCCGCGAAGGCGGTGTTGAGATTGTGGACGATTATACTGTTCGTGTGACCTTCCCGGCCCCCGACATCACGCTGGTTCCCGGCCTCGCCGATTACCCGGCCGCCGTGCAGCATCGTGACTTTATCGGTACCAACCCTGCGGATCATGGCGTCGGCACCGGCGCATATGAGATCACCGAGTACGAAGTCGGCGTACAGGCCACACTTTCGCGCAAGGAAGGCCACACCTACTGGCGGGACACTTACCTGGACGAGCTTGTGTTTGTTGACCTTGGCCAAGACCCTGCCGCGTGGTTTGCTGGTGCAGAAGCTGACGAATTCGATATGACCTATGAGACGGTTGGTGAATTTGTTGACCTGTTTGACGCTATCGGATGGAACCGGACGGAAGTTATAACCGCCGCAACCGTGGTGGTGCGCCCGAACCAGAACAACGCGCCTTACGACGATGTCCGTGTGCGCCGGGCGATTCAGATGGCCGTCGACAACGAGGTCTGCATGGTTCTCGGCATCAACGGTCAGGGTGTTGTGGCGGAAAACCACCACGTCTGCCCGATCCACCCGGAATATGCAGAGCTGCCGCCACTGGTCCATGATCCCGCCGGTGCCCAGGCGCTGCTGGAAGAATCCGGTCACGCTGATTTCGAGTTCGAGTTGGTGTCGATTGACGATGATTACCGCAAGAACACCACCGACGCCGTGGCCGCGCAGTTGCGTGACGCTGGCTTCAACGTGACGCGGACAATCATCCCCGGCTCCACCTTCTGGAATGACTGGACGACTTATCCGTTCAGCTCGACCAACTGGAACCACCGCGAGTTGGGTGTTCAGGTCCTCAACCTCGCCTACCGGAGCGGTGTGCCATGGAACGAGAGCGGCTTCGCCAACGAAGAGTTCGACACGTTGCTGACCGAAGCCAACGGCATCGTTGATGCAGATGCGCGCCGTGTCGTGATGGCCCGCTTGGAAGCCATCATGCAAGAAGAGGGTGTCACCCTTCAGCCCTACTGGCGCTCGCTCTTCAACCACACGCGACCGGGTGTCGTGAACGGCCATATGCATACGAAGTTCGAGATCAACGTCCACTACCTCGGCTTCGAAGCCTGAACAATCACTGAAACCGGCGCCCACCAAAGGCGCCGGTTTTTCTCTCGCGGCGGGGCGCACATGCTCCCCACAACCGCATCGGCCCAACCGTTCCCGTCACACGAGCCTTTCCTGTGAACAGAGGCGCGGACAGAGCCAACCAGGTGTTGCACGCGGGCGTTGACCCCGAAGTACCACCCAGACAACAGGGGATACGACATGGGGGCTTTCATCCTTCGCCGAACAGGCGTGATGATCCTGACCGCACTTTGCCTGACACTTGTGGTGTTTTTCCTCACCAACCTTTTCCCTAACCTGGAAAAGTTGGCGAAAACCCAAGGCAACGCCCGGATGAGTGACGCAGAGGTCGTCAGCTGGCTGGATCGCAACGGATACGGGGGCCCAATGCTGGTCCGGTATGGCGAATGGCTGGGTGTGATGCCGGGCTGGACCCGTGAGGATGCCGAGACCGGCGTGATCACCGGCCGCTGCATCGACTTCGGCATGGACGCCGCAGACGCCCCGGTGCGGTGCGGTTTGCTGCAAGGTGACCTGGGGTTTTCGACCGTTTCCGATGAAGACGTCGGCAACGTGCTTCCGCGCCGCCTGATGCTGACCCTGAAACTGATGGCCTATGCCTTTGGCCTGATGGTCCCCGCCGCGCTGCTTATTGGCGTTCTGGCGGGAATGCGCGAAGGCTCACGGCTTGATCGAACCTTATCGACGCTTTCCATCGCATCTACTGCAACACCTGAATACGTCTCGGGTGTGATCTTCATTGTGCTGTTCGCCTCCACCACGGCGGGTGTGTCTGGCATGTTGACGGAGTGGGGATGGCTTGGTGACGGCGGCTGGCTTGGCGACCGCCGCACGTTGTTCCTTGGCTCTGCCCGTTCGGCAATGACGGATATTACGTTCTGGAACTTCACGCTGCCCGTCACCACCATTGCGCTTTACGGCATGGGGTATATCGCCCGGATGACACGCGCCTCGATGGCAGAGGTGATGACCGCCCAATACATCCGCACCGCGCGGCTTAAGGGTGTCAGCTTCCGTAACATCGTGCTGAAACACGCGCTCAGGAACGCGCTGATTGCACCGTTCACCGTCATCATGCTGCAATTCCCATGGCTGCTGACCGGTGTGGTGATTGTGGAAACGTTGTTCAACTACAACGGCTTCGGCTGGACCATGGTTCAGGCGGCGTCCAACAACGATATCGAGCTGCTTCTGGCCTGCTCCATCGTGGCGGTCTTTGTTGTGCTGCTGACGCAACTGATCTCTGACATCGGCTACGTCTTCCTCAACCCCCGCATTCGCATCTCTTGAAGGAGACCTGAGCAATGGAACAACTGACCTGGTCCGGCTCCTTCGGGGCCTTCCTCAACCCTCTCATGCTGGTTTCTGTGGTGATCTTCATCGCAGGCTTCATCGCCAACACGGTGCTGACCATCGCGGGTGTCCGCGCCGGAGAGCTTGAGTTTAGTGGCGACGGCACGGTGTCCGTCTCCAGAACACCCCTCGACTATGCCCTTATGACGATGAAGTACGCGGTGCTGCTGTTTGTGTTGTGCTGTCTGGGCTATATCGTCGGTGGGCTGGTCCTGCCGACCACAGAGGCCAAGGGTATCCTCGGCGCGATGGCGCTGCGGCTTTTGCCGGTGTGGATCGCATTGATCACAACCTTCGCCCTGTCGATCTACTTCAAACGCAAACTCGGTCTCTACGGCAAACTCTTCGACAGCCCGATTGGCATGGCAGGCTTCGCCCTGGTGATGTTCTGGGTCTTCGCGGCAGTGTTTTCCGGGATCTTCCCGCTGGTGCCGACCCATGGCGCCATTGACCTGATCTCTGGCATGAGGAACGAACTTCCGGGCATGGCCATCGCCACCCCGGACGAGGGCGAATACCCGTTCTATCTACTGGGCGGCGACAATCTGGGCCGTGACGTCTTCTCACGGGTGTTCTTCGGCGCCGCAGACGTGCTTGCCATTACCCCGGTGGCGACGCTGTTTGCCTTCATGGTCGGCATCACCCTCGGCCTTCCCGCCGGGTACTTCGGCGGCACATTGGACACCGTCCTGACCTTCATCGCCAACCTGGCGCTGGCGTTCCCGGTCATCCTGCTGTTCTTCCTGCTTGTCACCCCCGAGATCGTGGCCGCGGGTGTGCCGCAATACATGTCGATGGTGCTGTTCCTGTTCCCGATCATATTCCTCGTGGTGTTGTTCAACTCACGGTTCCACACCGACCCGACCCGCCGGAACATCTATGTGGGCATCGCGGCAGTGGTTGGTTTCTGGGCCTATTTCTCGCTGATCTCCAATGCCGATGACGGCGACCTGCCACTAATTTTCCGGATCTGGCCCGAGTATCTCGACGGCTTCGACATCGCCGGCAATTTGCTGATCGTGTTTGTGTCGGTGGTGTTTGTGAACTCTCCCACCGTGTTCCGCATCGTTCGCGGCATCACCCTGGACGTGAAAACCCGAGACTACGTGGCGGCGGCGCAAACCCGCGGTGAAGGCCCGTGGTACATCATGCTGTGGGAAATCCTGCCCAACGCACGAGGGCCGCTGATTGTCGATTTCTGCCTGCGCATTGGCTACACCACAATCCTTCTGGGCACCCTGGGGTTCTTCGGCCTCGGCGTTTCGCCAGAGTCGCCGGATTGGGGCTCTACAATCAACGAGGGCCGACGTCTTCTGACGATCTACCCGCACCCGGCCCTGCCACCCGCATTGGCGCTGATGTCACTGGTGCTGGGTCTGAACCTGCTGGCGGACGGCCTGCGGGAAGAAAGCCTGAAGGACTGATGGGGACCAGCGCGAGGGCTAACACACCGCGCCCGCACCCGCATAGTCGCAGGGTGAATACAGCCTGTGTACGAGAGTCACAGACGGCCAAATGGCCCAACTGGGAGAGACGTTAATGGCAGATCGTGAACCTTATGACGGCCCGATCCTCGAGATTGAGAACCTCTCGATCTCCTTCTTCACCCGCCTGC
>JAESTV010000049.1 GCA_016763475.1 Roseicyclus sp. | reverse complement strand
AGGCGAGGCCGTGGGCGATATCCTCGATCTCGATATCCATCGGCGTCGGGTCCAGCAGATCAAGCCTGCGGCCCGAGAGCATGCGTTGCCATGCGCGGGGTTGGGAGGGGGGCATGTCAGAAGCTCCGGAATTTGTTGGTTGTTTGTAGCAAAGGGTGCGTTGGGGGCCAGCCCCCAAACCCCCGGAGTTTTCAGCCAAGATGAAACCGGCGCCGGGAATCTTAGAAAAGTTCTAGGAAAACCTGCCGGGCTTAGGTTAACTTTGATCCGCAACAACGCATTGATTGGAGAATTTTCCTATGTCCAAAGATGAAAAAGACGGCGGCGCCGGCAAAGGTGCACCCGGCAAAGGTGGTGGCAAAGACGGCGGCGGAAAGTAAGCGCCCTGTGACCACGTAGATTGAGCGGGCCGCCCCATAGTTCGGGCGGCCCGTTTTCGTTTGAATGGACGCCGCGTCGCGCACCGCATTGCGGGGGCTAAGGCCGCCTGATATGGGACCGCAAAAGAACAATTGGATCCACGCCCGAGGAGGCATCCCATGGAAGATTATATCGTCAAGGATATTGCGCTGGCCGAGTTTGGCCGCAAGGAAATGGACATTGCCGAAACCGAGATGCCCGGCCTGATGTCGCTGCGCGAGGAATACGGTTCGCAGAAGCCTTTGAAAGGCGCGCGGATTGTTGGCTCGCTCCACATGACAATCCAGACCGCAGTTCTGATTGAGACGCTGGTGGACCTTGGCGCGGATGTGCGTTGGGCGTCGTGTAACATCTTCTCCACCCAGGATCACGCTGCGGCGGCGATTGCGGCCAGCGGCACTCCTGTGTTCGCGATCAAAGGTCAGTCGCTGGAAGAACATTGGGACTACCTCGATCGGTCCTTCATGTTCCCTGCCGATGAAAGTGGTGGGGGCGTGAATCTGATCCTTGACGATGGCGGCGACGCAACGCTTTACGTGTTGCTTGGTGCCCGTGTGGAAGCTGGCGAGACGGGTCTGCTCGACGTTGCCACCTCGGAAGAGGAGGAGGCGATCTTTGCCCAGATCAAGAAGCGTATGGCGGCAAGCCCCGGTTGGTTCACCAAAACCCGTGACGATATCCGAGGCGTCTCGGAAGAGACAACAACCGGCGTTCACCGTCTTTATGAATTGCAAAAGAAGGGCCAACTGCCATTCCCTGCGATTAACGTGAACGATTCGGTGACCAAGTCGAAGTTCGACAACAAATACGGCTGCAAGGAATCGCTGGTGGACGGTATCCGCCGTGCCACTGACACGATGATGGCCGGTAAGGTTGCCGTTGTGATGGGGTATGGCGACGTGGGCAAAGGCTCTGCCGCATCGCTTTCCGGCGCTGGTGCGCGGGTGAAGGTTACCGAAGTTGACCCGATCTGCGCACTTCAGGCGGCCATGGACGGATTTGAGGTTGTGCGGCTGGAAGACGTGATCGACAGCGCGGATATCTTCATCACCACAACCGGCAACAAAGACGTGATCCGGATCGAGCATATGCGCGAGATGAAGGACATGGCGATTGTGGGCAACATTGGCCACTTCGACAACGAAATCCAGGTCGCGTCCCTGAAGAACTACAAGTGGACCAACATCAAAGAGCAGGTGGACATGATCGAGATGCCCAACGGGCACCGTCTGATCCTGCTGTCCGAGGGCCGTCTGCTGAACCTCGGCAATGCCACCGGCCACCCGTCGTTTGTGATGTCAGCGTCGTTCACCAATCAGGTGCTGGCGCAAATGGAGCTGTGGATGCGCGGTGACGAATACGGCAATGAAGTCTACATCCTGCCCAAACATCTGGACGAGAAGGTGGCGCGCCTGCACCTGGCGCGGATTGGCGTGAGGCTGTCGGAACTGACGCAAGAGCAGGCGGACTACATTGGCGTGCCTCAGGCAGGTCCGTTCAAACCCGAGCATTACCGCTACTGAGAATTTGCCGGTATTGTTGTGCAAGGCCGTCCTTGAGGGGCGGCCTTTTGCATGTTCCGGTCAGGCGGCAGCGCAACAGACATCCGGCCCGGTTCCACAACACGACGTTGTGAGAGCGGCTTTGCAAACCGCCTGAGCGGAACGCAGGGGCAAGGTGACTTTATCACCGGCATCAACCGGCCGCTCTGGCCGATAAATGTGTAGGCCCTTGTTGTTCGGGGCAAGTTCGATGGACAGGGGCAAGCCACCCATCTCAGGGAACCGCTCCGCCACCAGCCCGGAAATATGCAGGAAGCGGCCAACGCTCATTGGAGATTGTGTGCCGTGGCCATCCATCAACTGCACCCGCGCCTCATCCCACGCATCAGTTTTCCCGCCACATGTCATGGAGCGGATCTGCGCCACTTGAAACTCAGTGACATGGTAACCGCCCCGGATGGGTTTGCCGTCGGTGGTGAAATGCAGGCCCGCGTCGGGGTCAGATTTGGTGAGGTCGGACAGGGCTTCATTCAGGGTCATGGTGGGCTTTTATTTCAACGATTCTTGAATTAAGGTCGCACAAGGCAGAAGCCAGTTCAAGAAGAGTTGAAATATGGATGAGAACACAGCTTTGGTGGCATTCGGCGCGTTGTCCAATGCAACCCGCCTAAAGATCGTCCGCCTGCTGGTGGAAGCCGGGCCGGACGGGCTTCCGGCTGGTGATGTCGCCAAAGCAGCAGGGGCAAGCCCATCACGGGCTTCGTTCCATCTGGCGGGATTGGCGAACGCGGGGCTGGTGACGGCGGACCGACAAGCGCGCACAATCTTTTACCGGGTCTCGTTTGAGCAACTCGGCGCGCTGATGGCATTTGTGTTGAACGATTGCTGTAAGGGGCATCCAATAGTTCAGGCATGCTGTGGGCAGGCAACCGCTTCTTGCTAAGCGGCAAGCAATTGGGGGGTGGCGAAAGAGCCACCTGTTGTATGCCGCGCACGGTTAACCGCCGGGCGTTGCCCAGCGGCGAGGCCTCAAATGGGTTACCGGGCCGTAGAAAACCTGCCACGCTTGGGCAGCAGATTTCGGAGGGTACAATGAGCGAGACAGTTAACTTCACCCAAATGAAAGACGGTACACGCGAAGAATATGCGCTGCTGCAAAAGCTGGAGAAGCCATTCCTCGCGCGAACCGGGGAGCGTGTGTTGGAGGAGTTGCGCCGACAGGAGCATATCACGCTGGAAGGCTACCCAATCACCCGTCTGGAACACGGCCTTCAGTCAGCCACACGGGCCGAGCGTGACGGGGCGGATATCGACTGGATCGTCGGCGCGCTGCTGCATGATATCGGCGATGGCCTTGCGCCGCAAAACCACGACCGGATGTCAGCAGAAGTGATCCGCCCCTTCGTGCGTTGGGATGTGACCTGGGTGGTGGAGCATCACGGCATCTTTCAGATGCTTTACTACGCGCATCACTACAATTGGGACCGGAACGCTCGGGACCAATTCCGCGACCACCCCTGTTTTGACAGTTGTGCCACGTTTTGTGAGCGCTGGGATCAGGCGAGTTTCGATCCGGATTTTGACAGTCAGCCGCTGGATCACTTCGTGCCAATGGTGCATGAGGTCTTTGCCCGGAAGGCCCATAATCCCGAAATATTACGTACCGGCGAGGTCTCGCCGCTTGTTGCCTCATAGGCGCAGGGAAACGCCGGGATGGTTTTCCCCGCAACTTTTCCTTTCTGGGCAGTGCGGCTGCGGTTATCCTCCGCCCCGAGCTTGGCCCTCAGGGCCGGGTGTGCGACGTAAAAACACAATGGGGGACCACCGACCAATGGGAAAACGTGACGATTTAATCGCGCAATATGCCGATGACCTGCGCAATAAGTGCGGGATGGAGCCTGACATGGCGCTGCTGGAAAAGGTAACAAAGGGCTGTGGGCCGTCGATCTACGACGCTGATGCCTCTACTGTAGCAGGCAGCCAGCCGTCCGAACTTGAGACGGTGAAGAAGAACTTCCTGATGAAGAAACTGGGTTTGCCCGACGGGCCGAACCTGATGGATGGCATCAACGCGGTCATCGAGATCTACGGTAAATCCGAGCGCAACAAATACCGCGCTGTGGTCTATTACATGCTGACCAAACATTTCAACAAAGAGAGCGTCTATGGCTAAGGCCGGTGGCTAAGGCCGGTGGCTAAGGCCGGTGGCTAAGGCCGGTGGCTAAGGCCGGTGGCTAAGGCCGGTGGCTAAGTTTGAATGGGGCCTGCCCGCTTTGGGTGGGCCTTTTCGTTTTCATCGGAGGGACACATGCTTGAGCTTCGGCCAAATTGCGAATGGTGTGACGTGGATCTGCCGCCTGACGCGGACAACGCACGGATTTGCAGTTATGAATGCACCTATTGTGCAACCTGTGTGGAGCAGGTGTTACACAACGTCTGTCCAACCTGCGGCGGTGGATTCGTACCACGACCAATCCGCCCTAAAGGCGCGTATCGTGACGCCCTGACACTTGGCTTGGGGCATCAGCCGGCCGCCACCACACGCAAACACTCTCGCTGGTCGGAGACCGAAGTCCGGGAACTTTGCGATACCCTGGCCGATACCCCGCCTGAGAAGCGATAGATTTTCGATCAAATGCAACAGGCAATTCCGTTGCCGAATCCGATCAGCTCAGGGTATGCCTCAGCTGTCCGGCCAGCATGGCGGACCCGAATTCAGGTACACGAGCGGAGCGAGGCCGTTAGTGGGTGGATGGGGGGTCCCACGGGGTCGGGACCTCCCATTTTCGTTTTAACGCGGGTCCAATGCGGGTCCAATGCGGGTCCAATGCGGCGGTGATCACGCGTCACTGCCACTAATGTGAGTGGCCAGATTCACTCGGCTGAGGGTAGCGTTGGCGCAACCTATCAGTTCGGAGACACCCCATGCGCATTCTTCCCCTATTTGCCCTGTGTACTGGTCTTGCCAGTTTGGGCGGAATCACCCAGCCCGCAGAGGCGCAGGTTACGGCCACCGCCATATCGACAGGCCAGTTCCAAGATGCCAGCCCCCGCTATCAAAGCGCGGGATCTGCAACCCTGGCGGAAACCTCGGATGGTGACATTATCCTGCAATTCAACGGCTTTTCGGTCACACCCGGCCCGGATCTTGAGGTTTGGCTGGTGGCAGCTGACGCTCCGGGTACCAGCGTCGGCGTGTTGGTAAGCGAGTGGGTCTCACTTGGGACGTTACAATCACCCGATGGCGCGCAGACTTACCTCATCCCGGAAGATGTGGATGTGTCGGACTATGGATCTGTCGTGATTTGGTGCGAAGATTTTAGCGTGTTGTTTGCGGTTGCGTCGTTCGAGTGACCCTGCCCGAGGCGGTTCGGCGATAGCAACATTTCATTGACCACAACGTTGCCACAACGCCTTTGATCGCGCTCCCATGGGCGGCCAGATGGCGGGCGTGTTAAAGCCCGCCCATCTGGCAGACCACATCCCATTCCGCATTTGTCACCGGCTGCACCGATAGCCGTGAGTTTTTCACCAGCACCATCTCTGCCAACTCCTCACGCGCTTTGATTTGGTCGAGGGTCACTGGCGTTTTCAGGGCTTTGACGGCTTTGATGTCCACACATTCCCACCGCTCATCATCGGTGGTGCTGTCGGGATGGGCTTGCGCCATCACCTCCACAATCCCCACAACGGCTTTCTCTTTTTGCGAGTGATAGAAGAAACCAAGATCACCAATCTCCATGTCCCGCATGAAATTGCGGGCCTGATAGTTGCGGACACCGTCCCATTCCTCACCCAGGTCACCTTTGGCAACCTGGTCCACCCAGCCCCAGACCAGGGGTTCGGATTTGAAAAGCCAATACGCCATCCGCTGATCACCTTTTCCAATGTTTCATCCGTACTTTTTCAATCCGGCCTGCCGTCAGCATGTGACCCTTTTCGCGACCAGTAACCAGACACGCCTCGTGATTGTCGAGGCGGGTTTTGGCGGCGTCTGGTTTGGGCCGGGTTTGTGGCCGGGCCTGCCTGTGCAGATAGGGGCGCAGGGGTGATACACACGTGCCTTACTCCGGCTTCAGCGGGCGAGACAAAAGCTGGCTCAATGCGCCGTCAATGTCGAGAGTGCCGTCAGCCAAGGCGGCGACAGTGTCGGCGATAGGCGTGTCTTGCGCGGTGTCACGCAATTGGCGCGCGGTGTGAAGGCCTTCAACGGTGGTGCCCTCCGGAAGCGTTTCACCGGTTGCAAGCGCATGTCCGAAGCGGAAGTTGCGCGATTGGGTGGAGCCGCAAGTCAGGAACAGATCGCCGAGGCCCGAGAGGCCGGTCAACGTTTCCGCCAGCGCCCCTTTGGCGGTGGCATACCGCGTCATCTCGGCAAAGCCACGTGCAATCAGGGCAGCGCGGGCGGAATCGCCCAGCCCCTTGCCGATAACAGCGCCTGCGGCGATGGCGATGACGTTTTTCAAAGCGCCGCCCAATTCCGCGCCGATGACATCGGTGGACCGGTACAGGCGCAGGGTCGGTGTGCTGAGCGCGTCTTGCAGGGCGGCGCCGCGGGTATCATCGGCGCAGGCCAGCGTCAGGGCCGTGGGCAGGCCACGGGCGATATCGGCGGCGAAGCTGGGGCCGGTCAGTTGAGCGGCAAACGGCACGTGTTGGGCCAGAAGTGTTGCGGGCCCAAGACCGGAGGCGCGGTCGATCCCTTTGGCGCAAGACACGACGGATGTGGCGCTTAGGTTATGCTCCGCAAGGAACGGCGCGAGACTCTGGGTAGGGATCGCGATCAGGGCAATGTCTTGAGTGCAGTCGGACAAATCACCGGTCACCCGCAGGTTCTTCGGCAAAGGATGCCCCGGCAGGCGTGGGCTTTCGCCATTCGCAAGCGCACCCGCGTCCCGCGCCCATAAGGTGACCTCGTGTCCCGCATTTGCGTAGGCAATCGCCAATCCAGTTCCAAAAGCCCCGGCGCCAATAATATCCAGCTTCATGCTTTTGCGCCTTTCTTGCCGAAGCCAATCATCGGAGCGGCACGGGTGTCCAACGGCCAGCGCGGTCGCGCGGCGAGGCTCATATCATCACTCCGCCCGCCCTCAAACGCCAGCAAACCCGCATAAGCGATCATCGCCGCATTGTCGGTGCACAATTCCAGCGGCGGCGCGGCGAAGGGAAGGTCCGTGACCAGTTGCAGCCGCGCGCGCAGGGTTTGGTTTGCGGCCACCCCACCGGCGACGGCGAAGGCAGTGACCTCCCCCAACCAGTGCACGGCGTGACTTTTCGGCCAGCACATCACCAACGGCAGCCTGGAAAGAAGCGCAGAGATCGTCACGGTCTTGCTCGGTCAACCCTCCGGCTTCTGCCACCAGCGCGTCACGGGTGCGCAGGACGGCAGTTTTCAGGCCCGAGAAACTGAGGTCACATCCGGGTCGATCCAGCATCGGGCGCGGCAGGGGGAACCGTTTTGGGTTGCCGGTTTGCGCTGCCCGCTCAACCGATGGTCCACCGGGTTGGCGCAGGCCCAACAAGCGTGCAACCTTGTCAAACGCTTCCCCCGGCGCGTCGTCGATGGTGCCGCCCAGACGGGTAAAACTTTCAGCCCCGTCGACGCGCAGGAACTGGCAATGGCCGCCGGAGACCAGAAGCAACAGGTATGGAAACGCAAGCCGGTTGGTCAGATGAGGGGTCAGGGCATGGCCGGCCAGATGGTTCACTCCGATCAGCGGCTTGCCAAGGCCCAATGCCAGCCCTTTGGCAGCCATCACACCAGACAGAACACCACCGATCAGGCCGGGGCCTGCGGTCACGGCGATGGCATCCAGATCAGCCAGAGCAATGCCTGCCTCAGCCACCGCCTGCTCGACAACCAGGTCCAACGCCTCGGCATGGGCGCGGGCGGCGATCTCGGGCACTACGCCGCCAAAGGCTGCATGCAGATCAGTTTGGGAAGAAACCACATTCGACAGCACCTCAACCGCCTCACCGTTCCTGCGCAGAACAGCGGCGGCGGTGTCGTCACACGAACTTTCGATGCCGAGGATAGTCAGAGACATAAGGCTGTGGCCGGATTGTGTGGGTCGGATTGGCGGGGTAACACTGGCGCCCATGCAAGTCCACCAGACGCCGACACTCCTGCTGACCCGCCCTCGTGCTGCATCCGAGCGGTTTTCCGCCGGAATAAGCGGCGCAGAGGTGGTGATTTCGCCGTTGATGGAGATTGTGGCGACCGGGGCGGATGTCCCGTTGGACGGGATCACAGGGCTGGTCCTGACCTCGGAAAACGCAGTGCGCTTTGCGCCATCCGCTGACCTGCCCGCCTTTTGCGTCGGTCCCCGCACCGCAGATGCGGCACGTGCGGCGGGGTTTGTGGCGGAGGTCATGGGGCCAGATGCAAGCGGGTTGGTGCGCCAGTTGGCAACCCGCCACCCTGCGGGACCGCTGCTGCATATTCACGGCACACACACACGGGGGGATGTGGCAGGGCGGTTGAGCGCTGCAGGGATCGAAACCCGCTCCGTCATTGCCTACGATCAGCAAAAGGTCACGCCGGATGCCACGTTTCACGGCGCATTGGCGCGTCCGCACCTGATTATACCGCTATTTTCGCCACGCTCAGCCGACCTGTTCGCCAAGGCCGCACCGATGTTGCCGAAAGATGCGCTGATCCTCGCCCTCAGCCAAGCGGTTGCGGACGCCCTGCCTGAAGTCATGCAGGCGCAAACTCAGGTTGTGGCGGCTGCCAACGGGGCGGGTATGAGCGCCGCAATGCAGCGCTACGGCATCGTCCGCGATTCCCCCTAGAAGCCAGCGCGACGTCATGACAGTTTGGACCGGGCTGACTCGGCCCCCCCAGTCACGTTACGTTGATGGGCAGAAAAAACTGAAAGCAGGGGGTCTCAGCCAATGGCGAGAAAATCGTCCACCCGTTCGGGAAGCCGGAAATCCTCGGGAAGCCGGAAACCCCAGGACACCGCGCCAGATTCCGTAACCTCGGAGGTCGCAGGCGAAATGGGCGGCGACACCGTGTTGTTGGGTGATGATACGCTTGGAGAGGACGCTGTGGCCCCCGAGCCGGATCCGGGCAGTCGGGTGACAATTGAGCCGGGTGACACCACCGCCGCTGAAAGCGCTGATGACGATCCGTCCCAGACCGAAATTGTTGAGGGTGAGACCGTTACCCCCGAAGGGGAAACGCCCGGTGATGCCCCATCCCCTGCGGCTGAGCCATCGGCGCCCGCTCCCGCACCAATTGAGCGCGTTGTTGAGCGCCGCGGCCCCGGTATAAGTGCGCTGCTGGTTGGCGGATTTGTGGCTGGCGCGATTGGCTTTGGGGCGGCGTTTTTTGGCCTCTTCGGCACCAACGACACGTCTGCAACCGACTTTGCGCTGACCGAAGCGTTGGCCGCAATTGAAACGCAACAAGGCACCATCACCGCCCTTGAGGCGCACGTTGCCGAACTGGCCGCAATTGAGCCGCCGGTTATGCCAGAGGTTGATCTGTCGGGAATCGAAGGTGCAATTGCTGCGCTCACCGAGCGTGTCGCTGGTGTGTCCAGTGGCGTTGAAGCGCTGACTGGCCGGGTTGTTGCCCTTGAAGAGCGGCCGATTTTCACCGGCGAAGTGGCAGAGGATAGTGCGGCTATGGCCGCCGCTGTCCAGGCGCTTGAAGCACGCCTGACCGAAGAGCGCACCGCCGCCGCAGAGGCCACAGCCGCCGCTGAGGCAATACAGGCCGCCGCCGCTGCTGACCTCCAGGCCGCCTCAGAGGCTGCACAAACCGCCATTGCACAGGCCGAGGCTCGCGCCCGGGAAACCGCTGCCGCCACGCAGACCCAGGCCGCACTCAGCCGCGTGCAGATCGCCATGGCCGCGGGTGGCCCCTTCGCCGATGCGTTGGCGGACCTGCCCGGTGATGTGCCCGAAGCCCTTGCTGCCGCCGCGGAAACCGGCGTTCCAACGCTGGATGACCTGCAATCCACCTTCCCAGCCGCCGCCCGTGCTGCCTTACCCATCGCGCTGCGCGAAACGGCTGGCGATAGTGCTGGCGACCGGATCAGCGCGTTCCTGATGGGGCAGATTGGCGGGCGCTCTGTGGAGCCGCGCGAAGGGGATGACCCCGATGCCGTCCTCAGCCGGGCCGAGGCGGCCGTGACAACGGGTGACCTGCCGACCGCATTGAGCGAGATCGCCGCCCTGCCTGAAGGCGCCCAGGCGATGCTTCAAAATTGGGTGTCACTGGTCGAAACCCGTGTCGCCGCTGACGCCGCCCTGGCGGAACTTGCCGCCACGCTCGACAATTAAGGATCGCGCCAAATGCTCTGGTCGTTGCTGAAAATCATACTGTTTGTCCTCCTGATCGTGGGGGCCACATTTGCCGTCACCTCCCTGACCGAGATGGATAATCTGGGCATCCTGATCATTTTTGGCCGGGAGTTTGTGATCACGCCCATCTTGGCCGTGATCGCGGCCCTTGTGTTGCTGCTGTCAGTCTGGATCCTGTTCAAGCTTGTAGGTCTTCTGGTCGCCACCCTGCGTTTTCTCAACGGCGATGAAACCGCTGTAAGCCGCTACTTTGATCGCCGGTCCGAGCGCAAAGGATATGAGGCGCTGGGCGAAGGCATGATGGCATTGGCCGCAGGTGAAGGCCGATTGGCGATCCGCAAGGCTGAACGTGCGGGCAAGTATCTGGGTCGGCCCGAGTTGACCAACCTTATCGTGGCACAGGGCGCTGAAATGGTTGGTGACCGGGCGCTTGCCACCGAAACCTTCAAACAATTGGTTGTGGATGATCGTACCCGCTTTGTGGGCATACGTGGGCTGATGAAGCAAAAGCTCGATGAAGGGGATACGGATACCGCCCTGAAATTGGCCGAAAAGGCACTGGTGCTGCGGCCCAAGAATGCAGAAGTGCAGACAACGCTGATCTCACTTCAGTCGCGCAATGAGGATTGGCAAGGCGCGCGCGGCACCCTTGCGGCGGCTCTGAAAGCGGGCAACCTGCCCCGCGATGTACACAGACGCCGCGATGCGGTGCTGGCGCTGGCCCATGCCCGAGAGGCGATGGCTGACGGTCAGGTTGTGACCGCCACTCGTGACGCGGCCGAAGCCAACCGCCTCGCCCCCGGCCTGGTGCCCGCAGCGGTCATGTCCGCCCGCCTCGCGGTTGAGGCCGGAAACAAGCGCCAGGCTGTGAAGATCGTCCGCAAGGCGTGGGATCAGAATGCCCATCCAGACCTCGCCGCCGCTTTCGCAGAGATCGAACCCGATGAGACCCCGGCCTTGCGCCTGCGTCGCTTCCGCCCGCTTTTGGCCAAACATGCGGGTGAACCGGAAGTGAAAATGCTTAAGGCAGAACTTCACATCGCAAACGAAGACTTTCCCGCCGCCCGCCGTGCCCTCGGCGATCTGGCCGAAACTGCCCCCACCGCACGATCCCTGACGATCATGGCCGCAATTGAGCGTGGCGAAGGCTCCCCGGACCGCGTTGTTCGTGGCTGGCTGGTGCGCGCCGTCACCGCCCCCCGTGGCGACCAATGGATGTGCGGCAGCTGCGGCCATGTCCATGAGGATTGGCGCCCGGTCTGCGCAAATTGTGAAAGTTTCGACACCTTGGAGTGGGCCCAGGCCCACCAATCGCAAGCCTCGCTCACCGGACCAACCCAGATGCTTCCCTTGATCGTGGGCGCGCTGGAAGACCAAATCGACGATGACGTGATGGCCGTGGTTGAAAATCCGGTCATCGTAGACGCGGCTGACGATCCTGCACCAGATACTGAGGATGCCGCGATCAATGAGGGCACCACACCCGAGACGTTAGAGGCGCAAAAATAAGTCTACCCAATCCCGCAGCGCCTTGCTATGAGCGCCGCCGGAAAGCCGCTGTAGCTCAGATGGTAGAGCACATCATTCGTAATGATGGGGTCGGGGGTTCGAGTCCCTTCAGCGGCACCACTTTCAGTTGACCTACCGCCTCCGGCTACTTGAGGCCGGTTTGGTTCGAGGGGTGCCCTGAATCACCCGAATAGATACCGCGGGTTTGGGCGTTGCGACGCCCCGTGGTCCCAAACGATCCGGTTACATCCAGTGAAATACCCCAACGTTGGGAACCCTTTTGGGCCGGAGCCGGGCCCTCCCTCTAGCAAAGCCCGTGAAGCCTTGAGTTCATCACCAGATTACCAACCTGAGATCCGCGGCCAATATGCACCGTTAGTGGCAGAATCTGATGATACGATATGATATCCTTTATGCTGTGCGGCAGTGGCGCAAGCGTGGTTCGGCAATATGCGTAACTGGGCCCCAACAGGCAGGTCGGGAAGCTGCGCATCGCTACCAACCCGGACCGAGATTGTGCCGTGCTCCTGATTGGCGGCTCCAAGGATCAATTCCGGGATGACGCGGCCATCAACGTCGCACACCAGCCCATAGCCCTGATCAACGGCTTGTGAGGCAGTCCCACGATCACGCGATAAAGCCATCCAGCCTGCATCAACCAGGATCCAGCCCTTTTCCTTTTGATGACCAATCACCGTTGTCAGAACCGAAAGCGCAATATCTTCGACACTGCAAACACCTATGCCAGCCATCACCAGATCAAAAAACGTATACACGCCCGCACGCAGTTCGGTGACACCATCCAGATTCTGCGCGCCATGAGCCGTCGGTGTCGAGCCAACGCTTACAACCGGACATGCAAACCCGGCCCGCCGCAGGGTTGCAGCGGCGGTCGTGGTCGCCAGGCGTTCAAGTTCTGCAAATTCCGCATGGGCCTCCCGGCCGACCACTCCGTAACTCTCACCCGCATGGGTCAGAACACCCCGCAGCTCAGCTCCACCCCGTTCCAATATCTCTGCAATTTGCAGGAGCGTGGCCGGGTCTTGAGGTGAAACACCCCCTCTGTGCCCATCGCTGTCGATTTCAATCAATACAGGGATTTCTTGCCCTGTCTCAGTGCATTTTGTTGCGACGGCGTCCGCCTGACCGACGGAATCAAGCAGGATCGAAAGGTCACAGCCACTTTCCCGGATTGCCAGAACACGATTTAGTTTCTGTGGCGCGATCCCAACGGCATAGAGGATGTCCCTGACACCAGCCTTGGCAAACAGCTCTGCTTCGCTCAGCGTGGAAACGGTTGCTGGTCCGGTACCACGATCCAGAACCAGCCGGGCGACGTCTACCGACTTTCCGGTTTTCAGATGGGGGCGGAGTTGAACACCCAAGGCCTTCGCGCGGGCGCGCAGCCGGGCAACATTTGCCTCAAGACGTGCCGTGTCCAGTAACAGGCACGGGGTCTCCAAGGAGGTAAAGTCAATTTTTTCTTGAGCCACGGATTTTAGCCTCTCGTATACATCGAACTGATTATGCACGATTCCATGCCTAGCCGATATTTACACATTCTAAGGCTATCTTTAAGTTTAGACTTAATGATCGGTTCTCAAGATATCTCCTTCTTTGTGGAAGTTTCGCGTGCATCTTCGCTTGCCCAAGCCGCGCGGACATTAAATGTGACCGCTCCGGCTGTGTCACAACGGCTCAAGCTGTTGGAGGAAAAGTTGGGGGTGAAACTGATAGATCGCGTGCGAGGGGCGATATGTTTGACGTCAGAAGGCGAACTTCTGCTATCGCGCGCAACGGGAATCTTGGCCGACATAGATGCCCTTAACGCCACATTTATGGACCAGCGCACATCTGTGTTTGGCACTTTGCGCGTCATAGCGCCGTTTGGTTTTGGGCGCACATATGTTTCGACCGTCTTGGAAAAGTTCAAAACGCAACATCCACAAGTGTCGATAAACCTGAAACTTTCGGATGCGCCGTTTTTGGATGCACGAAATGAAACGTGGGATGTGATCGTCAATATTGGTAAACTTCCGGATTCCGCGATGATCCAACAACGCCTTGCACCCAACCGAAGGGTGCTGTGTGCGGCGCCAAAGTATCTCGAATCTCATGACCCTCCAAATCGCCCCAAGGATCTTACACGCCATACTTGCGGGGTTATTCGAGAAAACGAAGACGACGTAACGCTCTGGGCTTTCCTGAGTTCCGACGGGGCCGGGGCAGAAAAGAAAACAACATATCGGGTCGTCCCATCATTTACGTGCAACGATGGTGAGGTTGTGAAAAATTGGGCCAAATCAGGTATGGGGATTATCGAGCGTTCCGAATGGGACGTGGCCAGTGACCTGAAATCTGGCGCTTTGGTCGAAGTGATGGCGAGCTATCGTCTACCCAATGCCGATATCGTGGCACTCGTAAATCAAAAAACATTGCGTGTAGCTCGGACTCAGAGCTTTTTGGATCTGTTAAGGAATGATATTTCTGCCCAAACCTTGAACGGGTGGCTTCGCAATCCGGCATGATGACGGCAAAATCCTTTCATGAAATATGGTGCTGTCACGTTAGCTGACTTACTTTGAAAAAGTTCCTTTGACGATTGTGCCTGCCAACTGATCCAGCCCAGAATGGTGAAATTCGTACTACAGCGTTTTGCGTTTTAGGGCTCACAACTCTTAGCTCGCAACTGCGGTCATGAACCGGTCCCGGATCACAACCGGGTCCTTGGTGATGACCGGCAGCTTGATGTTGCCGCTGTCGCATTTGCACACGATCACAGTCATCTGTTTGCTGTTGATCGCCGCCTGCAGAGCCTCACCGGTATCCACGCCCTGACAGGTCACCACATTCTCGCACCCGCAGGCCGCGGCAACCGCTTCCAGTTTGGTCTTCTTACCCGCATAGGTCGGCTGGTCGCCAGTGGAGCCATAAGACCCGTTGTCGATGATCAGCAGAATGAAGTTATCTGCCACGTTGTTGGCGATTGTCGGCAGGGTGCCAAGGTTGGTCAGCACTGAACCGTCGCCGTCAATCGAGATCACGGTTTTGGGCTGCGCCAACGCCAGGCCAAGGCCAATGGACGACGACAGGCCCATCGTACCCAACATGTAAAAGTTGGTTGGTTGGTCGTCGATCATGTGCAGCTCCTGGCTCGGCAAGCCAATATTACATATGACCAATTGGTCTCGCAGGATCGGGGCGATCTCTCGCAGGATTTCGGAACGGATCATTGGTCGCCATAGCCTCCCCAGAACGACGCATCTGTCAGGATGGCCACAGGTTTGTTGCACATGAAAGTATATTTCAGGATCGCGTCCAGCTCATCCGCGTCACTTTCCTTGTGAAAGTGAAACGTCGGGATGTTCAACTGGGCCAGAAGCGCCTTGGTATGCACAGCCATCTCAACCTGACAGGCAACGGGTTCGCGCAGCTCACCCCGAAACGAGATCAGCATCGGCAAAGGCATGTGGTAATACTGGATCAGCGTGGCGAGCGTGTTGATCGTCACGCCAATCGCGGTGTTCTGCATGATAATCGCCGGGCGCTTCCCCCCCATAAATGCACCGGCGCACAGGCCCATACCTTCATCTTCCTTGTTGGACGGGATGTGGAAAATCTCAGGGCGGGCTTCGACCTCCTCAATCACGCCAGCCAGCTGTTTACACGGCACGGTGGTGATAAAGGACACGTCGTTGGCAACAAAATCATCCACGATCTTCTTTGATATACTCACGGCTTGAAAAGCTCCTGTGCTGTGCGCCCTCGGGGGTGCGGCGATGGGTCTTGTATCGGGCGTCGCGTTCATCGGCGTCGGCGGCGGCGTCGGCTTCGGCGGTGGCGCGAAGAATAGGCACGGCACATGGCCTGTCAGATCAGACATCTATCTGATGTCAGCCATCGGCACTAAGATCGAATGTCTCATTCGGAAAATATTTGGCCAGTCGCACATCAGCGGCGCGGGCATGCCCCTCCATTCCTTCCAGACGAGAGATCCGCGCAGTCGCCTGCGCCACACCTTTTGAGCCTTCGCGAGTGGCTTGCTGCCATGTCACAATCTTCATGTATTTGTGGATCGAAAGCCCGCCGGTATAGGACGCCGCCCCAGAGGTTGGCAGGACATGGTTGGTGCCGCTGGCCTTGTCGCCAAAGGCCACTGTGGTTTCTTCACCCAAAAACAGCGAGCCATAGCAGCTGAGCCGGTTTTTCCACCAGTCGAGGTCCTTGGCCTGTACCGTCAGATGCTCAGGCGCGTATTCATCGGAACACGCGGCCATATCCTCACGGTTGGCGCAGACAATCACTTCGGCATAATCACGCCACGCCGCAAATGCGTTTTGGCGGTTCATCTCTGGCAGATCATCAATCAATCCGGGAACCCGCGCCATCACGTTCTGGGCCAGGGCACAATTGTCGGTGACCAGCCACACGGGTGAATTGTAGCCATGTTCAGCCTGGCTCACGAGGTCCGTCGCCACGATATGGGGGTCGGCAGTGCCATCCGCCAAGACAAGGCTATCGGTTGGCCCTGCGATCATGTCGATGCCCACACGCCCAAAGAGAATACGCTTGGCTTCGGCCACATATTGGTTGCCCGGGCCAACCAGAATATTGGCTTTCGGCAGACCAAACAGCCCAAAGGTGATGGCAGCAACACCCTGCACACCACCCAAGGCCATGATCTTGTCCGCACCGCAGATATGAGCCGCATAGACGATGGCGGGGGGAACGCCGATACCGGGGCGTGGTGGCGAGGTGGCGGTGATATGTTTGCAGCCCGCCACTTTCGCAGTTGTCACGGTCATGTTTGCGCTGGCGATATGGCTATAACGGCCACCGGGAACGTAACAGCCAGCCGCATCAACCGGGATCGCCTTTTGACCGGCAATCAGGCCGGGCACAATTTCCAGTTCGATATCGCAGACGGTCGCCATCTGCGCCTCGGCAAAACGGCGAACATTGTCGTGAGCGAACTGAATATCAGCCTTCAGCCTGTCCGGCACCAGAGCGGCGGCGGCCTCGATCTCATCCGCAGTCAGGACGATATTGCCCTCATACTTATCGAATTTGGCAGCATATTTGCGCGCCACGTCCTCACCACCCGCCTCGATGTCTGACAATATAGCCTGCACCGTTTCATGAACATCTGTGGCGTCTGACGATGCGGTCAATGACGCTTTCTTGAGGTACTCTCTGGTCATCGCGGTGATGGTCCTATCGGTAGGTCTCTGGTGGGAGAGACGTGTGAGGAGAGGCGTGTGAGGAGAGACCTGGAAATAGCCGGAACCCCGGTGATCATCAGCGCTACAATCAGCATAAAGAAGACGAGCGGAATAGCCCCAACGTTTCACGACATCACAAACCAGTCCGAATTTTCAGCGGCCAACTTTGGTCTGCTCGGGCAATGTTTGGATCGCAGAAGCGCCCATGATTGTACTGCGCGCATTCCCGCCCCCGCCCATCTGGAACCAACGCCTGCCTTGATTGCGGGCACAATTGGCGGCCCTTCCGGAGCCTTGGAGTTCCCATTCCCCAGCCGTCCGGGAGGGGCGCGCCTGTTTTCGGTTCAGGTGTGACGCCAACCCGCAATATGCGGCACAGATTGGCGCTTCCGTGGCGCGCCTCGCTTACGCCCGGACCGTCTGTTTTTGTTCACCCAAGCCAGCAATGCCAAGGCGCATGACATCACCCCCCTTAAGGTATTTCGGCGGAGTTTGCCCCATCCCGACACCTGGCGGGGTGCCTGTCGAGATCACATCACCTGGCTGAAGGCTCATGAACCTGCTGCAATAGGAGACCAGGAACGGGACCTTATAGACCATCGTGGCAGTTGTGCCGTCCTGGAAACGCCGGTCGTTCACGTCCAGCCACATGTGCAGGTTGTCATAATCGCCAACCTCGTCCGGCGTCACCAGCCACGGGCCGGTTGGACCAAACGTGTCACATCCCTTGCCCTTGTCCCAGGTGCCCGCGCGTTCGTTCTGAAATTCACGCTCCGACACGTCATTCACGACGCAAAACCCGGCAACATGGTTCAGCGCATCAGCTTCCTCAATGTAGCTGCCGCCGGTCCCGATCACGACGCCAAGCTCGACCTCCCAATCCGTTTTCACTGATCCGCGCGGGATCTGAACGTCATCATCAGGGCCAACTACGGCGGAGGTCCATTTGTTGAAAATAACCGGCTCTGGCGGCACGGCGAGGCCCGCTTCCTCGGCGTGGTCAGCGTAGTTGAGGCCGATACAGATAAATTTGCCGATGTCCCCGACACAGGGGCCAAGGCGCAGGTCACCTTGCGGGGTTCCGTCAACCAGCGGCAGTGTGGTGGGATCCAGCGCCTTCAGGCGGGTGATCACATCAGCCGACAATGCTGCACCAGAAATGTCAGGAACGTGGTCCGACAAGGCCCGCACCTGGCCGTTGTCATCCAAAAGACCCGGTTTTTCATGGCCCACCGGCCCGTAACGCAGAAGTTTCATGGGGAGTCCGTTTCGTCGAGAAAGAAGGCGGCCCACCTTTGACAGACGGGCCGCCCGTTGGAAATTGATTATTCGTAGAGAACTGCGGCGATCTCTGGATCGTCGATGTTTTCAGCGGTGTAGTAGAAGAAGCCGGTGTCGATGATCTCGGGCAGTTCTTCACCGTTCAGCGCGGCAACCGCGGCGCGGACCGTCTCATAGCCAATGCCAACGGGGTTTTGGGTGATGGCACCTGTCATGATGCCTTCGCGAACCGCTGTGGTCTGAGCCAGACCGGAGTCAAACCCGATGATCACCACACCTGTGGCAGCACGTTCGCGCACCGCATTCACCACGCCGATGGCAGAGCCTTCGTTGGTGCCGAAGATGCCCGCCAAATCCGGATTGGCGATGAGGATTGCGTTGGCAACTTCCGTTGATTGCAGCTGATCACCCGCACCGTATTGCACAGTAACAACTTCGATATCCGGATAAGCCTCGGCAATCCGGTCAAGGAAGCCATCACGGCGGTCGATCCCGGTCCGGCTGGTCTGGTCGTGAGCAACAACAGCCACCTGTCCAGTGCCGCCAATCGCCTCTGCCATCATGTCAGCCGCCAACGATGCCGCTGCGCGGTTGTCGGTGGTTGCTGTGGTGACCGGAATGTCGCTGTCGACGCCGCTGTCGAAGGCGATGATCGGAATGCCGGCCTCATGTGCCTGGCGCAAAAGCGGGATTGCGGCCCGGCTGTCGAGGGCAGCAAACCCGATGGCTGCCGGATTGTTGGCAAGTGCCGCGGCAAGCATGTCGATCTGGCGATCAACCATGGTCTCGTTATCCGGGCCCTCAAAGGTAATCCGAACGCCGAATTCTTCTGCGGCCTGTTCAGCACCGGCTTGAACCGCCTGCCAGAACTGGTGCTGGAAGCCTTTGGAAATCAGCGGGATATAAATCTCATCCTGCGCGAAAGCTGCGGGGCTGGTGGCCACAAGTGCAGCGGCACTGATGACACCCATCAAGGTACGACGTAACAACATTTTATTCCTCCATTTGGTGTTGCTTAGTGATTTGGGAAAGGGCGAGATACCCGCCCTTTCCGGGACATTGGTTTGGTGTTTTCTAGGTTTTTCGGCGCCGCGCCATGTCGGCATAGACCGCCAGAATAATGATCGCGCCGGTGACAACCGTTTGCCATTCCTGCGCCACGGACAGGACCCGCAGGCCATTGGTCAGAACCGCCATGATCAGCGCGCCAATCAGGGTGCCAAGAATGGTGCCGCGCCCGCCTGACAGGGACGTGCCGCCGATAACCACGGCCGCAATCGCCTCAAGCTCATACCCCAGACCCAACGCCGGTTGGGCCGAGTTCAGGCGCGACGCGATCAGGATACCGGCAATGCCGCAAATCGCACCAGCCAGGGCATAGATCGCCATCTTCCAGCGGTCGGTGTTGACCCCGGACAGGCGGACCGCCTCTTCATTCGAACCAAGCGCAAAACAGTAACGACCAAGCACTGTTCGGCCCAGAATGTAGGACGCAACTATTGCCACAATAAACAGGATCAGCACGCCGTTGGGGATTGGCACGGACGGGATGATCTCCCCGATCAGCGACCCGCGCGATATCTGATCAAACCCCGGCGTGTCGCTGAAATAGATCGGACGGGTGCCCGAAACCACAAGTGACAGGCCTTTCAGGATCAACATCATGCCAAGGGTCGCAATAAACGGCGGGATCTTCATTTTTGCCACGAAAAAGCCCGAACACAGGCCGCAGAACGCGCCCATCGCAACGGCGGAGATCACCCCAAGCGGCAAGGGCATACCAGCTTTGGTCAGCACCACCCCGGCGGTCACAGAGGTGAATGTCATCAACGTGCCAACCGACAGATCGATCCCACCGGTGATGATCACCAGGGTGGCCGCAATGGCCAGAACGCCGTTGACCGACGTCGCTTGCAGAATGGCGATCATGTTTGATGTCTGCATGAAATTGGGTGACACAATCGAAAATCCGACCAACAGGATAATCAAACTTGCGAACGCCAGAAGCCGTTGATGCGCACCCGTATCTATCAGTTGGGCCAGGTAGGACTTTGGTTTTTCTTGGGTCTCGGCGGTCATTGGACGGCTCCCGTAGGTGCCATCACCGCGTGGCGCTGCGTGGCCAATTGCATAATTTCTTCCTGGGTCGTTGTGGCACCGCCGGGCAAGATACCGGTCAGGCGGCCTTCACACATCACCGCAATGCGGTGGCTTAACCGCATGACCTCGGGCAGTTCGGACGAGATGACGATGATCGCGCGCCCCTGCTGCGCCAGGTCTTCAAGCAGCTTGTAGATCTCGGATTTTGCGCCCACGTCGATACCGCGCGTCGGTTCATCAAAAAACAGGATGTCACAGTCTCGAAGCAGCCATTTGGCGATCACCACCTTTTGCTGGTTCCCCCCCGACAGCAGCCGCACCTCTTGCTGGTCGGATGGGGTGCGAATGCCAAGACGGTTGATGTATTTGACCGACACCTCCCGCATCATCCTTTCCTGCAACACACCGATACGGCTGGTGAACCTCCTGAGGCTGGCCATGGCGATATTGGCGCGGACATCCATTCCCACGGCGACACCGAAATGTTTGCGGTCTTCCGAAAGATACCCGATGCCCGCCGCCACCGCGTCGCTGGGGGTCTTGATATGGCAGAGGTGCCCGTGAACCCTGATTTCACCGCTGTCACGGGGATCGGCACCAAATATTGCCCGCGCGACCTCGGTCCTGCCTGCACCCATCAGCCCGGCGAAGCCCAGAATCTCACCCTTCTTGACTGAAAATGAGACATCCTGGATGTCGCGCCCACGGGTCAGGCCCGTGACCTCAAGCGCCACCTCTGCGCCGGACGTGTCGGGCACATGCAGCGGTTTCTCGGTAACCTCACGCCCGACCATCAGCGAGATGACAGTGCTGATCGGCGTATCAGCCGCCTCAAACGTGCCGACATATTCACCGTCCCGCATAATAGTCACGCGGTCCGCGATCCGCTTCAGTTCATCCATTTTGTGGCTGATATAGATGATCCCGACACCCTCCGCCTTCAGCTGGCGGATGATCACAAAAAGCTCGGCGATTTCCGCTTCGTTCAGGGCTGCGGTCGGTTCATCCATAACCAGGACTTTGGAGCGATAGGACAGGGCTTTTGCGATCTCGATCATTTGCTGCTTGGCGATGGTGAGGGAACCGACAATCGCGCGGGGGTCGAGGTTCAGGTTCATCGTCGCAAAGATATCTGCGGCGCCCTGGTTCAGGGCCGCTTCGTCAAGCCGTCCAAAACTGCGCCGGGGTTCGCGCCCGATGAAGATGTTTTGAGCCGCCGTCAGATCATTCATCAGGCTCAGTTCCTGATGGATGATCCCAATGCCAAGGTCTTGCGCTTCACGGGGGCTGTTCGGGTCGGCGGGGTCACCATTGATCCGCAACGCGCCACCATCGCGCTTATAAATCCCGGACAGGATTTTCATCAGCGTCGATTTGCCGGCACCGTTCTCACCCATGAGGGCGTGAACCTCTCCTTCGCGCAGGTCAAACTGAACATTCTTCAACGCATGAACGCCGGGGAAGCGTTTTTCGATCCCTGTCATCTCAACAATAGTGTTCATCAAATTCGCCCTCCCAAACGCTGCTCTCCGAACTCAGATCGTGACGCCACCATCCACCAACAGCGCTTGCCCGGATACGAAACGGCTGTCGTCAGACAACAAGTAGACAACCATCGGAGTCACGTCCGACACCCTTGCCAGACGTCCCATCGGTTGGCGGGCGATGAAGTCTTTCTCGGCCTGAACCGGGTCGTCGGCGGCTGCGATCCGGCCACGCAAAGACGGCGTATCCACCGTGCCGGGACACAACGCGTTGCACCGAATGCCCTTGGTCACGAAATCTGCGGCGATGCCTTTGGTCAGGCCAATGACCGCGGCTTTGGTGGCCCCGTAAGCGGTGCGCATCGGGAAGCCTTTGATCGAGGACGCCATCGACGCCATGTTCAGCACAGACGCCGCTCCGGTCACCTCGGCCTGCCGCAACAAGCCGGGCAGGAAGGCTTTGCACATACGAACCATCGACGTGACATTCAGGTTCATGCTGAACGCCCAATCCTCGTCGGACACGTCAAGGATGGTCCCGTGATGCACAAAACCGGCGCAGTTAAACAGCCCGTCAAGATCGGGGAGGTCCTGGGCCATGGCGGTAATGTCTGCGCCATTGGTGACGTCAAGAATCCGTGTCTCGATTGCGCTGTTTTCAGCGGCCAGCGCGGCCAGCGCCTCGGCATTGACATCCGTTGCGATCACCCGCGCGCCTTCGCCCGCACAGGCAAGCGCGCTTGCCCGCCCGATGCCTTGGCCTGCTGCGGTGATCAGAATTGTTTTGCCGTCAAGTCTCATTGCCATTCTCTTGTTGTCCTGAATTGCGCTCACATGACCGCGCCAATTTGCCAGGGCACAAATTCGACCCCGCCAAAGCCCAGCTGTTCACTTTTGGTATGCTCACCCGATGCGACCCGAAGGAAGAGATCGAACATCTCATGCCCTTTTTCCTCAAGGCTGACCCCATCGGTCACGATGTCCCCGCAATTCAGGTCCATGTCGTCGGACATCCGCGCAAACATCTCGGAATTGGTTGCCACTTTGATACACGGCGCAGGCTGGTAGCCCGAGACGGACCCTCGCCCGGTTGTAAAGACAATCAGATTGGCCCCTGAGGCGATCTGCCCGGTGACAGAGCATGGATCAAAGCCGGGGCTATCCATGAAGACAAACCCGCGCTTGTCGATCTTTTCCGCAAATTTGTAGACGTCACGCAGCGGGGCGGTGCCACTTTTGGCAACCGCGCCCAGTGATTTTTCCAGGATCGTTGTCAGCCCGCCGCGTTTGTTGCCGGGGGATGGGTTATTGTCCATCTCACCTTGATTACGCGCGGTGTAATCTTCCCACCAATGGATCAGATCAATCA
This sequence comes from Roseicyclus sp., assembly GCA_016763475.1. GTDB lineage: Bacteria > Pseudomonadota > Alphaproteobacteria > Rhodobacterales > Rhodobacteraceae > Gymnodinialimonas. The sequence continues at coordinate 16,099 of JAESTV010000049.1, read as the reverse complement.
GTTTTTGGCCAACCTCCGGGGTCTCGGCGCGGCGGGTCAGAAGATGCTCGGCGCCGTAAATCTCAGGTGTTTCCGACAGGATCGAGGTGCCGCCGTGGCGCACCAGAAGATCCGAAGCGAAGCCAAGGGCGGGGTTGGCGGTAATGCCCGAATGGCCGTCTGACCCACCACATTGCATGCCGATCATCAGCTCCGATGCAGGGGCAGCCGCCCGAGTGGCGCGGTTTGCAAGCTCTGCAATGCCTTGCAGCTCGGACAAGCCGCGTTCAATTGTCTTGCGTGTGCCGCCTTCACCCTGAATGGTCATGTACCGCAAAACGCCATCCGCACGGATCGGACGTCCGCCAACCAGATCGGCCACCTGCATCACTTCGCAGCCAAGCCCGATCAGCAAGATACCGGCAAAATTCGGGTGCTGCGCGTAACCTGCCAAGGTGCGGAACAGGGTTGCGTAGCCCTCATTCTCAGCCGACATGCCACACCCGGTGCCATGCACAATCGGAACAATCCCGTCGATATTTGGAAACCCATCCAGAAGGCCGGATTTTTCGGCAGCTTCCGCGATGAACCGCGCCACCGAGCCTGAACAATTAACCGATGTCAAAATGCCAATATAGTTTCGCGTCCCGACGCGGCCATCGGCGCGGGGGTATCCCATGAAACTGCGGGCCTCATCTATTGGCAGCAGCGCGGCGTTCTGGCTTGCGAAGGCATAGTCCTGCGTGTGTTCACCCATCCCAAGGTTGTGTACGTGCACATGTTCACCCGGCGCGATATCAGCCTTTGCCTGACCGATAACCTGGCCGTAGCGCAGAACGTTGGTCCCGGCGGCAATTGGCGCCGCTGCAATTTTGTGGCCCCGTAACACCGTTTGGCTGGTCGGGGCTGAAACGCCTTCCACCAGTTCTCCAGCCTGGAAATCGCGCAAGGCAATCACAACATTGTCAGACGGTTGCAGGCGGATTGATTTGGCGGAAGACCCCATGAACGTAACGTTCCCTTGCATTTTCCGGACAAAAACCAGCACTGCGGATGTAGGGAGTCGTAGATTGACAAATGCACCCTGTCAACTAACATGTTAGTATGAAAGACGCAGCCATGGTCTCAAAACCTGAAACCTTATCGGACCTGAGAAACTTCTCGGGGTCACTCGCGCAACGGGTGTATCAGGCGTTGCGCGAAGCCATCTTTTCAATGGCTTATCCACCCGGATCAGTTTTGCAGAAGGCGGTGATCTGTGACCAATTGGGGGTGTCCCGCCACCCGGTATCGGAGGCAATTGCCCGATTGGCGGCTGAGGGGTTGGTTGATGTGATCCCGCAATCCGCAACCAAGGTATCCAGCTTCTCACTTGATGAAATCCGCGAGGCGATGTTCCTGCGCGAGGCGTTGGAGTTGGCCGCTGTCGGTCAGGTTGCCTGTCACCATACAGACGAACAATTCACCCAGCTGTCACGGAACGTCCGGCTACAGGGATTACTGGCTGACGATAATGATCGCGACGGATTTTTCAAAGCTGATGAAGAATTTCACGCCCTGATCATGGAATTCACCGGCTATCCAAAAGTGTCCTCGGTGGCTGCAACCGTCTCCCTTCAACTCAAGCGCGCACGTTTGTTGATCTTGCCCGAGCCAGGGCGGCCCGCGGAATCTGTTGGCGAACACATAGCCATTTTGGATGCAATCCGCAGCCGTGACCCGGATCAGGCAAAGGCCCGGATGCGCCTCCATCTTGGGCAGCTCATCAACCGAATCGAACCGTTGGAAGAACAACACCCTGAACTTTTCCGCCCCTAACCGGCCACCACGGCTTTTGCCCTGTGCCGCGGATCTGAGGAGGATCCGAGAATGAAAGCATCCGACACAACCCTCCTGAACAACCGGACCAAGATTCCCGTTCCCCTGACGCGGATGGGGTTTGGCGGCGCGCCGCTTGGCAACCTGTACCGAAAAGTCAGTGATGAAGACGCCCAAGCGGCGCTACAGGCCGCGTTTGACGCAGGCATTCGGTATTTCGACACCGCGCCGCAATATGGCCTTGGCCGCTCGGAGATGCGCTTTGGGGAGGGCCTTGCCCGGTTCGGTCGCGCCGACATTCAACTGGCAACCAAAGTCGGCCGCCTGCTGGTGGATTGCGCCCCCGATGAGGTCACTCCCGAAGCCTTTGTCGATGTGCCGCAAAAACGCATTGTCTTCGACTATTCCTATGACGGGGTGATGCGGAGCTACGAGGAAAGCAAAACCCGGCTTGGGGTGGCGAAAGCTGATATCTTGTTGGTCCATGATGTCTGTGCCTTCTCCCAAGGCTCGCAGGACGCCAGTGACATGCGGGTCCGTGAGTTGTTTGACCACGGCGGCTATCGCGCGCTGGTTGAGCTGCGTGACGCAGGCGAAATTGCCGCCATCGGCGCCGGGGTGAACGAATGGCAGGTCTGCGAGCGCCTGCTCGGGTTGGGTGATTTTGACGGGTTCCTGCTGGCGGGTCGCTACACGCTTCTGGAACAGGACGCGCTGGAGACCTTCCTTCCGCTCTGTGCAAAACGTGATGTCGGGATCATTCTTGGCGGGCCCTACAACTCCGGCATCCTCGCGACCGGCGCTATCGACAATGCCCATTACAATTATGCCCCCGCGCCAGAGCATATTCTGGAGCGTGTTCGCCAGATCGAAGCTGTCTGCGCCGCCCACAACACGCCGCTGATCGCTGCGGCGCTGCAATTTGTGCTCGGCCACACAAGTGTGAAAACAGTGGTTCCCGGTGCCGTCAGCGCCGCGGAAGTTGAAGCAAACGTGGCGCTCCTGAGCACGCCGATTGACCCGGCGTTGTGGTCGGATTTGCGGGCTGAGGGGTTGATCCGCCCGGACGCCCCGTTGCCAACGGAGGTGCCCGATGCTGCGTAACATTCCGCCAATCCTGTCACCTGACCTGCTCCATACCCTGCGCGCAATGGGCCACGGCGATGAGATTGTCGTTGCCGATGCAAACTTCCCTGGGACCAGCATGAACCGGAATTGTATCCGCCTGGACGGCGTAACGGCGACCGACGTTTTAGGGGCAATCCTTACGGTGATGCCACTCGACAGCTTTGTCGATCACCCGGCCCTGACCATGCAGGTGGTCGGTGAGCCAGACACAACCCCGCCGATTTGCGATGAATTCACCCGGATCATCGACGCGGTGGCAGATAACCCCGCCAGACCCGGCACGTTGGAGCGATTTGCGTTCTACGACCGCGCCAAGACCGCCTTCGCCATCGTGCAGACAGGTGAGCAACGGATCTATGGAAACATCATCCTCAAGAAAGGGATTATTGCGCCGTGAAAATCGACGCCCATCAGCATTTCTGGCGTCTTGATCGGGGGGACTATGGCTGGCTGACGCCACAGATGGGGCCGATCTTTCGGGACTTTGCCCCTGAGCATCTGGCCCCACTGCTGGCGCAATTGGGCATCGACGGCACAATCCTGGTTCAGGCGGCCCCGACAATCGCCGAAACCGAATACCTGCTGTCCCTTGCAGAGCGGCATTCGTTTATCAAAGGCGTTGTTGGATGGGTCGATTTCGAAAGCAAAGGCGCGCCACAAGAGATCACGCGGCTGGCAAAGAACCCGGCCCTGGTCGGCTTACGTCCAATGATACAGGATATTCCTGATCCCAATTGGATGCTGCGCCCGGATCTGACCCCCGCATTTGAGATGATGATCGCTGAGGACCTGACCTTTGACGCGCTGACCCTGCCCCGGCACCTCAAGGCGTTGCAACAGCTTCTGCTGCGCCACCCGAACCTTCGAACAATCATCGACCACGGCTCAAAACCGCAAATAGCAGAGCAGGCGACAGGCGAATGGTTCGACGACATGGCAGAGTTGGCAGAAACAACAGATGCCTCCTGCAAACTGTCAGGTTTGGTGACCGAAGCGGGTAAGAATTGGAGCGTTGAGGATCTGCGCCCCTACGTCGAACACCTGATTGCCACCTTCGGACCTGACCGTCTTATTTGGGGCAGTGATTGGCCTGTCTGCACGCTTGCAGCAACCTATCAGGACTGGCACTCAGCAACCCAAACGCTTCTGTCGGCCATGACCCAGCCCGAAGTTGACGCGATTTTTGGGCTGAATGCAGTCACCGCCTACCGGCTTGACTGCTAACTGGTCGGAGATGTCGGGTTTAGAAACCTGATCTTTAGGCTAGAAGATCTGTCCAACCCGCGCCCGGCGCTGATTGGGGCGAACTGTTTGCCCACCGTCAGGGTCGCAAACCACCCGCGTGGACCAAAGCTATCGCGCGATGCTGCCCGCGATCTCGGTGGTCAGGCTGGTCAACGCGCGACCAAGCGCGGCAGCAACCGCCTGCGGGTCCGTGCCTGCCAGCGGTTCGCGGATACTAAAGCGGCGCAAAAACTCTCGGGCCGTTCCGGTGCGGGAGATCATTGCAAACTGGCCGCCCAGTTCAAAATTACCCTCGGCGTGGGCAACCATGCGGTCAATTGTGACCTGCACCGAGCGATCAGGGCCATCAAAAAGCGGCCACGGTTCGGCTGAGACCGTGGCCGTGGTGCCCTGATCCAGCTGTAGCGCCAACGCCTGGGTGATCCCGGTTCGCGGATCATCCGCCCACAACGCCCCGGGCACCGGGCGCAATGCGCCATCCGCTTCCTGCACCAGAATGTCGGCTTCCGCGGCATAAGCGGGAAGCACCACGTCACGCACTTCAAGGCTGCGGGTGTTGACACGAATTTGTTCCGCCATCGGAGTATTTGGCACCAGGAAGAGGTCGTTGCTGCCCCCGCAACCAGACAGCGCAAGCAGGGCGACGATCAAAGATAAACGTGGCAACATCATTCAACGTCCAGTCAAAAGTGAGTTCGGGTTACGCTCAATTGTACGCGCCAATTGAGCGATGGACCGCGCGGCAGAGGTGATCTCTCGTAACACATCCATGGCTTCGGTCAGGAACGCAGATCTTGTGCCATATACAGACGACAATGCCCCGATCTGGGCCAATACGGCCTCGGTTTGTGTCACCAGCCCCGGTAATTCACTTGCGGCAGCTTCGGTGGATTCCAGAGTTGCGTTCAGGGAGCTGACAACATCCGCGGCGGTCAGGTCAGCCAACAACGTCTCCAATTCAGCCAACGCAGAAGATAGGGCGGGGGGCACTGCCGCGAGGTCTTCGTCGGACAGGAAGGTATCAGCAGCAGCCAGAACCGTTGCGGCGGAGGTCACCAATGCTTCTATTTCAAGCGCTGCGGCGGTTTCCGACAGGGCGGCGAAGTTTTCCACCATGCCGGGCAGAAGGGCGCTGGCCTCTGTGATCGGACCCATGGCGGTGTCCGCCTGCGCCAGGACAGCGTCCGCTGAGGCAAGCGTGGTGGTGAGGCTGCCCACAACGTCTGCTTCTGTCAGGTCAGCCAGCAAGATCTCCAGATTACTCATAGCCGCTGACAAGGCAGGCGGCACGCTGGCAAGATCTTCGCCGGACAGGAATGTATCAGCGGTGGCGAGGACCGTGGAGGCCGATGTCACCAACGCTTCCAACTCAAGCGCTGCGGTGGTTTCAGACAACGTGGCCAGGTTCTCCAACAAGGCGGGCAGATGAACGCTTGCGTCCGTCAACGGGCCCATCGCCGTGTCCGCTTGCACCAGGACGGCGTTCGCCGAGGCAAGCGTGGCGGTGAGGCTGCCCGCGACATCCGCGGCATTCAGCTCGGCCAGCAGCGTTTCCAGATCAGCCATGGCGGCTGACAAGGCAGGTGGCACATCAGCAAGATCTTCGCTCGACAGAAAGCTATCCGCGTTGGCAAGGACGGACGAGGCGGAGGCCACAAGCGTGTCCAGATCAAGGGCGGCGGCGGTTGCGGACAGGGTGGAAAGGTTCTCCAGCAGGGCGGGCAGATCAACACTCGCCTCGGTGATGGAACCCATGGCCGTATCAGCCTGTGCCAGAACAGAGGTCAACGCCGCAATGCTTCCACTTTCGCGCAACTCCGCCAGCACGGCACGCAGATCATCCATGACCGCGAAGGCGGTACCGGGGATGGCTTGCGTATCTTCGTTTGTGATCAGACCTCGGGCGTCACTCAGAAGCGAGACCACTTCCTGCTGCACTTCTTGCAGCCCTTGGTCACCGGCCAGGGTCTCGATACTGGCCAATGTGTCGATTGTCTGAGTCAGGAGCCGCTCAAACGGCAACGCCGCAACCCGTTCCAACACGCCCTCTGCGGTGGCATTGACGGTGGGCCTTTGTGTGGAAATCGCCGGAATGCGCGGGAACGGAGCCGCCGTGCGGTCAAAACTGGCAGGGTCAGGTGAAATCATCACCGCCAGGTCCATCCTGAAATCCGCCGTGATCAGGCCTGCCGACAACAGACGAGCGCGCAGACCGTCATCAACGGCGTCCGCAAGAAACTCGTACACCTCCGCAGGGCCGGACCCCTCGGGCAGCCCCATTGCAGTTGCATCCAGCAAAAGGCTGGCAACATGGCGGCGCTCCATCCCCGTGGGCGTTTCAAAGGAATGAACCGTGACCGCTGAGATCTGACCGATGCGCACTCCATCCATTTGCACAACCAGACCGGGGCGCAGGCCACGGGTGTAGTTGGTGAATTGCACCGACACCGGCACTTCACCTACGATATCCGCGACAAAGGCGCTGGCACGTGCGGCCTCTTCCGAAGCGAAAATATCAAATCGAAGCCCGTCAGGTATCTCTGCGCCGTTGCTGTAGACCTCATCAAACTCGATGCCGCCACCAACCAGCGAGGCAAGGCTTTCGACATCAAGTGACAAGCCATTCGAGTCGAAATCAATGGAAAACCCCGAGCTGTCCCAGAACCGCGTCGCTGAAGATATGCGCGTGTCATATGGCGCTTGAACAAAGGCTTCGACCTGAACGGACATCGCTTCACCAACCAACCGGGGTGTTTCCAGCCGACCAACTTCGAGGCCCCGAAAAATCAGCGGCTCTCCACCTTGCAATTGCAGACCTGGGGAGACGTTTAGCGTAATCCGCCGCCCCTCCTCACCAGGTCGCACAAACAGCGGGTTCGCCAATCCGATGAAACTGCGCGTGGCCGTCCCCGGATCACTGTCCCACGCGCCTTCAATGTAGACACCTGACACAACCGTCGACAGACCACTGACGCCTTGGGCAGAAATCTCGGGCCGGACAACCCAGAACGAGGCATCCTCATCAAGGAACGGCAGGATTGCATTTTCGACCCGCACATCAACGATGACCGTCCGCAGGTCTTCGCTGAAATGCACCCTCTCAACTTCACCAATGACAACGTCACGGTAGCGCAGGGTTGTTTCACCCGCCTGAACACCGGCGCCGTTTTGAAAGCGGATCTCAACCAGACTGCCACGATCCGTATAGGCCTGCCATGCGATGCCCAGTGCGACAACCAATGCCAGCAGCGGCACCAGCCACACAACTGACAGATTGCGCCAGAAGGAGCGGCCCTGCGCGTCAACGTCAGGCAACGGGAGGGGTTGATCTGTCATGGCTGCGACAATTCTCCGCTCTCCCAGATCAATTTCGGATTGAAGCTCTGCGCCGAAAGCATGGTGAATGCAACAGACAGCGCAAAACTGATGGCCGCAATCCCCGGATTTACGGTGGCGGCAAAGTCCAGTTGCACAAGGGCTGCAAGGATCGCGACAACGAAAACATCGACCATGGACCAACGCCCGATGAATTCCACCACCTCGTATAGGCGATAACGGTTATGGACGCCCTGCCGGACCTTCCGCTGCACGCTAAGTGCAAGGTAGATAATGGCGAAGAACTTGCTGATCGGGATAGCGATGCTGGCAGTGAACACAACCAGCGCCACAAAGTAGGATTCATGCTGGATCAGCTCCACCACCCCTTCCAGGATTGTGCTTTCGCTGCTGCGGCCAAGGGATTCAGTGCGCAACATCGGGTAAATGTTAGCGGGAATATACGCGATCAGACCGGCGGCAAGCCATGCCCAGACCCGTTGAAGGCTCCGGTCGTGCGCAATGTCCCGCAGGGGTTCACTGCACCGCACGCAAACAGCGGGCACCGGCGCAGAATGCACCCGGCCACAATTTGGGCACCCCACCAAACCCCGGTCACGGGCGGTGATTAATGGCTGCGCTGTTCCAGCGTTTTCCATATCGTCAATCGGCACATAAAGGTGTCTTTAAGCGCTGTCACAAAGACCAGCACCACGAATGCCCAGAACGCCGGCCCCAGCGACAGATGGGCAAGCCCCGCCACTTTGATAAGGGAAATTGCCACGCTCACAATGAAAATTTCAGCCATCGACCAGGGTTTGATTCGCTCGGAAAAGCGAAACACCGCAATCGCGTCACGGGCGGGTCGCCAGCCAAAGGCCATCGGGGCCAGAACATAGATCAACGCCAATAGGCGCAGCAGCGGCACGATCACAATCAGCGCCCCCACCGCAATCGCCAGCCCCACAAACGGCCCATCTGAATAGGCCAGCGCCACATCCAGGATCGAGCTGCGCTGGGTACGCCCGGCGGCGGTCAGCTCCAGAAACGGAAAAAACACCCCGGCCAGCATCAGAATGAACGACGTGCCAGCCAACATCACGATCTGCGTCATCGCGCCGTCACGCGGGGCGGTCAGGGTTGTGTGGCAGCGACGGCATCGGGCACGGCTGCCCTTCGCAACGTCCGGCAAGCGGTAGAGCGCATCACAGGTTGGACAAGCGATCATATCCTCCGGATCAGTGCCAGAAGCGCTTCGGTCGCTTGGGTTTAAGGTGAAATCTTGCATGACGCTCGCAATGAAAAAGTCATTCGGCTCTGGGCCTCATTCGGCTTTGGCCCTCATTCGGCTTTGGCTCATCGTGTGCTGCCATCCACAGCAATCTCGTGACTTGCGCCGTGCCATCACGGCGCTAGCCTGCCCGAAAGAAGCAGCCCAGCCATTCGGAACTTTCGCCGAACCTCGCCCGGATCGCAAGGTCAGGCAGCCAAACCCGCATTTTTGAAAGGCCGTGGCCAAAACCTCGGCATTCCCACCCAGGAACAAGGCCACGGATCTGGCGCCCACCTGCGGCTCGCAGGCAATCGCCGGAAATTCAGGCCACCTTAGGGGTCGCTCCTGCCCTGACCCATTCCGCAAACTCCATCGCCGCTGGGGCGGTGGACGTCACAGCCAGAAAGTATCCTTCGGTGCTGGGAAGGGTGGCGTCCCCCACCTGAACAAGGTCACCACGTGCCACTACATCTGCGGCCAGCAATGAAGACGTCAGCGCAACTCCGGCGCCACTGGCGGCCAGATCCAACGCCGCACCATGGGAATCAACGTAAAGCCTTGCCTCTGGCAAATTGCGCCACCCAGACAGCTTCGCCCAATCTCGCCACCCTTCCGATGTGCCGACGGATTCGATCAATGTCTGATCACGCAACGGCCCAACCAACGGCGCTGCCGCCACGGCGACCAACCCGTCAGGGCCAAGCCGCCGCGCCCCGCGCCCAACCTGTTTTTCGGACCCGAACCGGATCTCGACATCCGCCAGCGCCGCCTTGAATTCATCTGGCCAGATTGTGCCCAACAGCCGGATACGCAGATCGGGGTGGGCGGCAATGAATTCCGCAATTCGCGGCGCGATGATCCAGCGCACAACACTGACTGAAGCCGCCACGGTCAGCAGACCCTCGGTTGGCCCGGTATCAAACTCCGCCGTGGCGATGGCCAATTGGTCGAGGGATGAGCCAACTTTGGGCAACAATTTGCGCCCATCGTCGGTCAACATCAGCCCGCGAGGTTTGCGCACAAAAAGCGCCACACCCAGGCGCACCTCAAGCGACCGGACCTGCTGGCTGATTGCGGATTGGGTCAGGCCAAGTTCGTCAGCCGCAGCCGTGAAGCTAAGGTTACGCGCAGAGGCCTCAAACGAGCGAAACCATGTCAGCGGGGGAAGCGGGCGAGCCAAAGGTCAATCCTGACATTACTATTGCTAATGCCTTAGCCGTCGAATTGCTCGTTTGTCAAAACCGGGCGGAGGCGGGAAGTTGGGTCAAACGGAGAAATACATGCAGCCAGAGATACGAAAAATCGTGACCTATGGCGAAGAGGTGCTGATTGAAGGCTTTCGCCCAGCGGAGAAACCCTGGCGGATGTTTGCCGTGGCCGCTGTGGTGCGCAACCCCTGGGCTGGCCGGTTCGTCGAAGACCTCAAGCCGGAGATCATGGCTTATGGCCCGGTGCTTGGCGGGTTGCTGACGGATCGGATGATCGCTTTGGCCGGGTCCGGTGACGCAATTGAGGCTTATGGCAAAGCTGCCGTTGTCGGCCTTGACGGTGAGGTCGAACACGCCTCCGGCCTGATCCACACTCTGCGCTTTGGCAACCATTTCCGCGAGGCTGTTGGCGCAAAGTCTTACCTCGCATTCACCAACACACGTGGGCCTGCAAATGCGCCGATCATGGTGCCGTTGATGGACAAAAACGATGCCGGGCGGCGATCCCATTACCTGACGATCCAATTTGCCATCCCCGATGCCCCGCGCGCCGATGAGATTGTGGTGGTGCTTGGCGCGGCCACAAGCGGGCGGCCCCATCACCGGATTGGCGACCGGTATCAGGACTTGAAGGACCTTGGCCATGACCTGGACAACCCGGCCTCGGTCTGAGTTCGGGCGCTTGCGCGCGATCCGCACCGGCACCGGCCCGTGTGTGGTGCTGCTGCATGGCGTCGGATTGCGCGCCGAGGCCTGGGGCGCGCAGATCGACGATCTGGCCACGGATCATACCGTGATTGCGCCGGATATGTCGGGACACGGGGACAGCGCACCATTGCAGGGCGCGGTGACCCTGGCGGCTTACACCGATCTGGTGGCAGAGGCGCTGGCCAAGCCGCTGGACGGGCCGCCGGACGGGCCGCTGGACGGGCCTGCATTTGTCGTCGGCCATTCGATGGGCGCGTTGATCGCTTTGGATCTGGCGGCGCGATACCCGGCACAGGTGCGCGGCGTGGCCGCTTTGAACGCCATCTTCGAAAGGCCCCCCGAGGCGTCTGCGGCGGCGCTGGCCCGCGCCAACGCCTTGAATGGTGTCAGCGTTGCAGAGACCCACGGCACGCTGTCCCGCTGGTTCGGTGATGCACCCTCTCCTGAACGGGCCGCCTGCGAGGGCTGGCTGCGGGCCGTCGATCCCGCCGCTTACCGCGACGCCTACCGGGTGTTCGCATCGGCAAACGGGCCGACCGGGGCCACGTTGCGGTCCCTTCCCATGCCAGCCCTGTTTTGCACGGGCGAAGCTGAGCCGAACTCGACCCCCGCCATGTCTCACGCCATGGCCTCCCACACCGCCAATGGCCGCTCCGTTGTCATCTCCGGCGGCGCCCACATGATGCCGATGACCCACGGGGCTGAGGTCAACACACACCTGCGCAGGTGGCTTACCGCTGCCATAAAGGACCAATTCTGATGGATTTTTCCCTGTTCGCCCATATGGAGCGCCTGACCCCCGAGCAACCCCACGAGGCCCTGCGGAGTGATTTCCTGGGCCTGTGCAAGATCGCCGATGATGGCGGCATGCGTGCGATCTGGACCGGCGAACATCACGGGATGGAGTTTACCATCGCGCCCAATCCGTTCCTGTCAATCATCGACATCGCCCACCACACACAGAACGTGCGCCTTGGCACCGGGACAATTGTCGCCCCCTTTTGGCACCCGATCAAACTGGCCGGTGAGGCGGCCGCAACTGATCTGATGACCGGGGGGCGGCTGGAACTCGGGATCGCGCGGGGGGCGTATTCATATGAATATGAACGCCTGATGCCCGGAATGGATGCCTGGGAGGCCGGGCAACGAATGCGGGAAACCGCACCATTGCTGCGCCAATTATGGGAGGGTGATTGCGCCCATGAGGGTGCGTATTTCACCTTCCCGTCCACCTCCTCCGCCCCCAAACCGGTGCAGGACGGTGGCCCGCCAATCTGGATCGCGGCCCGCGATCCCAACAGCTTCGAGTTTGCGGTGCAAAGTGGTTTCAACGTGCAGGTCACGCCCCTTTGGCAGGGTATTGACGAAATCGAGACCTTGATGGCCCGCTTCAATGAGGCTTGTCAGGGCGCGGATCAGCCCCGCCCCAAGGTTATGTTGTTGCACCACACCTATGTCGGTGCAGATGCCGCTGACGTCACCTTAGCGTCACACGAACTCAGCCGGTACTATTGCTATTTCGGAGCCTGGTTTCAGAACAAACGCCCCGTCCGGCAAGGGTTGATCGAGGAACTCACCGCCGAGGAGATCGCGGGCAACAAGATGATGGCACCCGAAAACATGAAACGCGATCTGACCATCGGCACCGCGCAAGAAGTGATTGACCAGATCAAACGATATGAAGACCTTGGCTATGATGAATATTCATTCTGGATCGACTCGGGCATGAGTGCAGAGCGCAAACGCGCTTCGTTGTCGCGGTTCATCAACGACGTCATGCCGGCGTTTCAATAGGAAATGCTGGCGTTTCAAAGGGAAATGCTGGCGTTTCAATAGGGAATCCAAACCATGGACCACTTCCAACTGCTCATAGATGGCCAGTGGTGCGACGGCGCTGAGGCTCAGGTGATGGAAACGCTTAACCCCGCCACCGGCGCACCTTGGGCTACATTTGCCTGTGCCGCACCTGCAGACGTGGACCGCGCCGTGACCGCCGCAGCGCGTGTGTTGGATGATCCCGCGTGGCGGGATATGACCCAAACCGCACGCGGCAAATTGCTTTTCCGGTTGGCGGATCTGGTGCAGCGGGACGCGGACGCCCTTGGTCGGTTAGAAACAACTGACAGCGGCAAACTGCTGGCCGAAACCTCGGTCCAGACAGCCTACGTCGCCGATTATTACCGTTACTTCGCAGGGCTGGCTGACAAGATCGAAGGCGCGGTTTTGCCCATCGACAAACCCGACATGCATGTCTTCACCACCCGCGAACCCATCGGGGTCGTTGCGGCGATTGTGCCGTGGAATGCGCAGATGTTTCTGGCCGCCACCAAACTTGGCCCAGCGTTGGCCGCAGGCTGTAGCGTGGTCCTGAAAGCCTCGGAAATTGCGCCCACCCCGATGCTGGCTTTCGCGCGGTTGATTGAGGAGGCGGGTTTCCCGCCCGGTGTTGTCTCGGTCATCACCGGCGATGCAGCGGGCTGCGCCATCCCGCTGACCCGCCATCCCCGCGTGGATCGGATCGCCTTCACCGGCGGGCCGGAAACCGCACGCCATGTGGTGCGAAACTCGGCTGAAAACTTTGCGGTCACGTCGCTGGAACTTGGCGGGAAATCTCCAATTCTGGTGTTCGAGGATGCCGACCTGAGTTCAGCCGCCAACGGGCTTATCGCCGGAAACTTCGGCGCGTCCGGGCAATCCTGCGTGGCGGGATCACGGGGGTTGGTGCATCGCTCGGTGTTTGAGGAATTGGCGGCGCTGGTTGAGGCACGCTCAAAGGGCATTGTGGTGGGGGACCCGCTGGCAGCCGCGACCCACATGGGGCCGCTGTGTACCGCCGATCAGGTCACCCGGATCACGCAAACGCTGGCGAGGGCGCGGGATCAGGGCGCGCGGATCCGCTTTGGCGGTGCGCCATTGGATCAACCCGGAAATTACATGGCCCCCACATTGGTAGAATGCTCCGGGCCAGAGACCGAGACGTTATCAGTTGAAATGTTCGGCCCGGTCATGTCGCTGCTGGCTTTCGACACGGAAGAGGAGGCGATTACGCTCGCCAACGACTCGGACTTCGGGCTTGGGTCCGGTATCTTCACCCGCGACGTGGCGCGCGCGCACCGGGTTTCCAAACGCCTGCGGGCGGGGATTTGTTGGGTGAATACCTATCGCGCGATCTCACCCATCGCGCCGTTTGGGGGCTTCAACCAATCCGGATACGGACGAGAGGCCGGGACCGACTCGGTCCTTGATTACACCCGCACCAAGACAACGTGGATCAACACATCAGCCGAGCCGATGGCAAACCCGTTTGTGATGCGCTGAGGCCTGCGCTGGCCGCTGCGCTACACGTGATCGAGCATATCCAGCGTGAGTTCTACAGCTCCAAAAGCACCTTCAAGGAAGCCGCCAAACTGTGGCGCGGTTTCGGTTCCAGACAGGATCAACCGCCGATCCCATAGCTGGCTTAACTCAGGCGGCAAGCCGTAGAGCGGGTGCGCGTTTTGCGCAATGGCATCTGCTTGTGTTGCCGTAAACGGGTCCTGCGCCCAATCCTTTATGTGTAGGGCTATTGGCGTTGTGGCCTCAGGCCCGAACAGCCGCCCAAGCTGGGATAATACCTGCGCGCGAAGCGCGGCCTCCTCCAGGCGATCCTCTGGTGGGACACCGATGAATCCAAACAAGGCCCCACATGTGTAATCGGCCGGAGACGCATCATGGATTTCCACCATCGGGCCAAAGCGGCTCATCCCGTCACCGGACAGGCCAACGTCCCGCCAGAACGGTGTGTTGTAGATGGCGACGGCTTTTGCCTGCCCGGCCATCCATGTTGGAACCCGGCCCATGGCTGCAAGCGCTTCAGGGGGCAGGGGCGGATCAAACGCCAATCCAGCAGCAATGCGGGGTGGTAACGTCAGGACAACACAATCGGCAACAATTGCTTCACCAGCCCCAAGGGACGCCGTCACGCGGGCCCCCGTCCGCGCCAATTGCACAACCTGCGCGTTCAGGCGTTTGCGGGTATCGGGCAGGCGCGCGGCCAAGGCATCGGTCAGCGCACTCAACCCACCGGCCAACCGCCACGACCCCTCCATCGACGCAAAACCCCGGCCCCGTTGCACCTGCCCGGTATGGTCCTGAAACGTCAAATCTCCGGTTGCAAATTGATCAAACCGCACCAGACCCAAACGCTCGATCATTGCCGCGATGCGAGGTTGGCCGGGCCAGAACCACGCCGGCCCCATATCAAATTGCGCGCCACCGTGGGAGGCTGACAAGATCCGCCCACCAAAGCGATCTCGCGCCTCGACCAACAGATAGTCCTGCCCCCGCGCCTCCAGGGTTTCCGCCAGCACAAGGCCGGACAGGCCACCACCGACAATCAGCGTCTTCGTTTCCACGTTACCCGGCCCGCATCAGACGGCAGGTGGTTTCGCGTGTGGCAAGTGCCCGGTTTTCATCCAGATCGTCACCCCGGCCGCGCCCGCCACGGCGTTCAATCTTGCCCGTTCCGGCAGGCGCAACCAACCGCCCTTTCCCAGTTGATCACCGCCTTCGCTCAGGCTTCCGTCCAACACCAGAATTTCCGCGCCTCCGGGTAAGTCCCTGACCAGCTCCGCCCCCGGCAGCAGTGTGTGGTAGGTCACCGTTTCAAAGGCATCTTTGTGAAGCACCGCAACGCCGCTTTGTGCGACCTCCGCCATATTCACGCTGAATTGGGTGCGATCTTCCATGTCGAATTGCCAGAGCTTCACGAAGATCGTGCAGCCCTCGTCAGATCCCGGCGTATGGGACGTCGTGGGCGGATTGCGGACATAGGTGCCAGCCGGGAAATCCCCATGTTCATCCTGAAATACACCATCCAGGACGATGAATTCCTCCCCGCCGGTGTGGGTGTGGGGTGAGAACTTCGACCCCGGCGCATAGCGCACAATTGAGGTTGCGCGCGCAACTTCGCCGCCGATCCGGTCCAGCATCCGCCGGTCCACACCCGGCATCGGTGACGCGCTCCACTCCAATTGATCCGAGTGCACAATCACACGTTTTGAGAAATCTGTGTTCAGATCCATCTGTCTGCCCTTTCCCGCAACTGGGTGCCCCGTAAGGCGCGCTGTGAGGCTCGCGGCTTACCAACCTTCAACCTGTGCGGTCAGGGTTACACCAAAGCCGCCGCGCGTGCGATTGGGGATGCAATTCGCCATCCCGCTGCCCGCCGTCCCGCTGTTTGAGGCGACAGGTCTGGGCCATACCGCGATGCGGGTGCAGGTCACCATCGGCGTGCAGGCCCCGGAACAGGCAACTGCGCAGCACTGGCCCGGAAGGTGCCCCGTGACCGGGCCGAAGGTACGGCAGCTTGCGGTGGCCTCGGCGTCACCGATACCAACACTGGCAAAATGTTGGTTATTACCTCTGGGACGGTTGCGGCGGTTTT
>JAESTV010000048.1 GCA_016763475.1 Roseicyclus sp. | reverse complement strand
TTGGCGCGAAAACTTGGCGCCGGGGTGGCGTCAGATCCGTTGGTGCGCAGGTGTCGCAGGGTCAAGCGCGACGCTCTGTGATAGAAGAAGTTTAACGTTAAACTAAATTTACAGGTGCTGGGATGGGCGACGACAAAAAGGACGGCTTGCGCGAGGCAGCCCTGTTTTATCACGAGTTCCCGCGTCCCGGAAAACTGGAGATCCGGGCAACCAAGCCGCTGGCCAATGGGCGTGACCTGGCGCGTGCCTACAGCCCTGGCGTGGCGGAGGCCTGCCTTGAGATCAAGGCGAACCCGGCTGATGCGTCGCGCTACACCTCACGGGGGAATCTGGTGGCTGTTGTGACCAATGGCACCGCAGTTCTGGGCCTCGGCAACATCGGCGCGCTGGCATCCAAACCGGTGATGGAGGGTAAGGCTGTCCTGTTCAAGAAGTTCGCCAACATCGACTGCTTCGATATTGAAGTGAACGAATCCGACCCCGAAAAGCTGGCAGATATCGTCTGTGCGCTTGAACCCACCTTCGGCGCGATCAATCTGGAAGACATCAAAGCTCCCGATTGTTTCATCGTTGAACAGATTTGCCGCGAACGCATGGGTATCCCGGTGTTCCACGACGATCAGCACGGCACCGCAATTGTGGTCGGGGCGGCGGCCACAAATGCGTTGAAGGTGACGGGCAAGCGATTTGAGGACATCAAAGTTGTGTCCACCGGCGGCGGCGCTGCCGGGATCGCCTGCCTCAACATGCTGCTGAAACTGGGTGTTCGCCGCGAAAATGTGTTTCTGTGCGATATTGATGGGTTGATCTATGAGGGGCGCGAAAATTCGACCACTCAGAAGGACGCGTACGCCCAGGGCACAACACCCGCAACATTGGGTGACGTGATCGGCGGCGCGGATCTATTTCTCGGCCTGTCCGGCCCCGGCGTCCTGACACCGGAGATGGTGAGCAAGATGGCCTCCGGTCCGATCATTTTTGCGCTTGCCAATCCAACACCCGAGATCCTGCCAGAGGATGCCCGCGCCGTTGCGCCGGATGCAATCATCGCCACAGGTCGCAGCGATTTTCCCAATCAGGTCAACAACGTGCTGTGTTTTCCGTTCATCTTCCGGGGCGCGCTGGACGTGGGCGCAACCGAGATTAACGACGCAATGCAACTGGCGTGTATCGACGGCATCGCGGAATTGGCCCGCGCCACCACAAGTGCCGAGGCGGCGGCCGCCTACAAGAGTGAGCAGCTGACCTTCGGGCCTGAATATCTGATCCCGAAACCCTTCGACCCGCGCCTGATGGCCGTGGTTGCCGGTGCCGTGGCAGAGGCTGCGATGGCCTCAGGTGTGGCGACGCGCCCGATGGAGGACATGGACGCCTATCGTGCCAGGCTGAACCAATCGGTCTACAAATCTGCCCTGATCATGCGCCCGGTCTTTGAGGCCGCTGCCACCGCCGAGCGGCGGATTGTCTTCGCTGAAGGTGAGGATGAACGTGTGCTGCGCGCCGCTCAGGCAATCATTCAGGAAACCATCGACAAGCCGATCCTGATTGGCCGACCCGATGTGATAGAGGCCCGCATAGAGCGTGCCGGTCTGAGCATTCGCCCGGATCACGACTTTGAGCTGGTGAATCCCGAAAATGACCCACGTTATCGGGATTATCGCGAAACATATCATACGCTTATGGCGCGCCGTGGGGTCACGCCTGATCTGGCGCGTGCAATCATGCGCACCAACACCACTGCAATCGGCGCGGTCATGGTGCATCGCGGTGACGCCGACAGCTTGATCTGTGGCACCTTCGGGCAATACCTGTGGCACCTGAACTATGTGCACCAGATTCTGGGGACTGATGAGCTTTGCCCCGTTGGCGCCCTGAGCCTGATGATCCTTGAGGATGGGCCGCTGTTTATCGCCGACACGCAAGTGCATCCGGTCCCGACGCCGGAACAGATTGTGGAATCCACCATTGCTTGCGCCCGCCATATGCGTCGCTTCGGGGTGGAGCCAAAGATTGCCCTGTGCTCGGGGAGCCAGTTCGGCAATCTCGACAGTAATTCAGGCCGCGTCATGCGTGCCGCGATCGCCATTCTCGACAGCACACCCCGAGGCTTCAGTTATGAGGGTGAGATGCACGTGGACAGCGCGCTGGACCCGGAATTGCGGGCGCGGGAGTTCCCGATTTGTCGCTTTGAGGGGGCGGCAAATGCCCTGATTTTTGTATCGACAGATGCCGCAGGTGCAACCCGTAACATATTGAAGACCAAGGCAAATGGTCTGGAGGTTGGGCCAATTTTGATGGGAATGGGGAACCGCGCCCATATCGTGACCCCCTCAATCACGGCGCGTGGGCTTCTCAATATCTCGGCGCTCGCGGGCACCCCGGTCAGCCAGTACGGATAACCCCATCAAGCGCCCACATTCACCATTGGGCCGCCCCCCATTTCACGTCGATTGTGAAGGCCTCGGGGTTGTGAAGGCCTCGGGATTGTGAAGGCCTCGGGAATGTGAAGATCGTGAAAACCCCGGATCGTGAAAACCCCGGATCGTGAAAACCCCGGATCGTGAAAACCCGTCCATTGGCGTTGCACGAAAGCAAGGTGTCCGCGCGCATCTGAGCAGCGCATGGTGTGTCTTCGGGAGGTCTGGTAACCTGCCGTGATCTCAACTCAAGGCCGGTGTCATCATGAATGCCGAGATAGACCCGCTGTCTCCAAACCCCAAAAACCGTGATGGTGACGGCCGTGCAACCGAGGTGTTGCAGCAGTTGTCCCACGATATCCGCTCAGCCATGTCCGACGTGTTGGGAGGTATCCGCCTTATTGATACGCCGCGCCTTGACCCGCAAACCCAGACCCAGATTGATCGGGTGCGCGCCGCTGCCGATACGCTTGCGATGCTGGTTGATGACGCATTGATGACGGCGGCAGGTGAGATCCCGGAAAAGGGCGTTTCACGCGCCGTGGTGATGAGTGATTGGTTGGGTAATCTCGACCGTCGCTGGGCCGGACGTGCGGCTGAGAGGGGGGGGGGCTTTTCGGTGCAGCTGATCGGAGACGCGCCGTACCGTTTGCTCGTGCCCCCGATTGTTCTGGACCGGATCATCGGCAACCTTGTGGGCAACGCTCTGGTCCACGGACCCGGCCGCGATGTGGTGGTTGAGCTGACCGGCTCCCCCGAGACCGGGCTGGAGATATGTGTGGCGGATCAGGGGCCGGGCTTCCCGGCACATGTGCTGGATCCGTCGATCCGAGTTGGACCTCCCGCCAGCACCGCAGGGAGTGGGCTTGGCCTTGGCATTGTGCAGGAATTGAGCGCGCAGATTTCGGCAACCCTGACCCTTTGCAATGATCCCGCCACTGGTGGTGGCCGGGCCCGTCTTGTGATCCCGGCGGCAAAAGTTGATTGGTCCGGCGGTGGCGCTGCCCCCCTGTCACCCGCTGATTTGTCTGGCCTGCGCATCCTTGTGGCCGAAGACAATCTGACCAACCAAACCATCCTGCGCCAGATGCTGGACCTGATGGGGGCTGAGACCGTGATTGTGGCTGATGGGTTGGCGGCGATGGCCGCACTTGGGGGGGAGAGTTTCGACATCGGGTTGATTGATATCGAGATGCCCCGGATGTCCGGCCTTCAGGTGATGGAACAGGTTCGCAAGGGTGGTGGCGCGTTGGCGAAAATGCCGCTGGTGGCAATCACAGCGTATGTCTTGCGTGACAATCGGGAGGCGATCTACGCCGCCGGTGCGGATGGGATCATCGGCAAGCCGGTTGCATCAGCGGATGATTTCGGGCGCACGATCCTGCGCCATGTGGGCCTGCCTTCGGGCCTGCCGGACACCCAGGATGTCCTGTCGGGCACCGGGTTGGAACAGAAGATGGATATGGACCGCCTGGAGCGCCTTCTAGCCGCCGCCGGTCACCATGGCAGCACTGAGCTTCTGGATCGGGTTGTTGAGGATTTAAACGCCGTCATGGCCAATCTGGATACCGGTGTGGCCGATTGCTCGGTTCCTGATATCCGCTCACAAACTCATATCCTGATTGCAATTTCAGGGGCGATGGGGGCTGATCGCCTGTGTCAGATGGCGGAAGTCCTCAACATCGCAGCCAAGCGGCGCAAAATGGATCAAATGGCGCAGATATATGCGCCTTTGCGGCAAGATCTTGTGGATCTTCTGGCGCTGATCCAAGCCCGCCGGGTGACGGCCAGTTGACATCGCGGCACCTACGCTTGCGCTTGTGCGTTTGTCCCCCCACACTGCACCCGACGAGAGACCAGAGGCTGGGGATCGAATGGCAGATCAGACGTTAACCGACCATGCGGCGCAGGTGCGTTTGAACGCCCACGCGCCGTATTCCAACTTCAAGGTTGGCTGCGCAATCCGCTCTGTTGAGGGGCGAATTTACCTTGGGTGTAATGTCGAAAACGTGGCCTATCCCGAAGGCACCTGTGCCGAGGCCGGGGCGATTGCAGCAATGATCGCCTCGGGGGATACCCGGATCGCAGAGGTTGCCGTGATCGCGGACAGCCCCGCTCCGG
>JAESTV010000047.1 GCA_016763475.1 Roseicyclus sp. | reverse complement strand
CTAAACCCCTTTGAAACATAAAGAAAATCACCCACGACAAGGGGCACATCCGCGTTTCAATGCAGGCAAGTGGCGGAGGAGGTGGGATTCGAACCCACGGTACGCTTTCACGCACGCCGGTTTTCAAGACCGGTGCATTCGACCACTCTGCCACTCCTCCGGCTGGTCGCTACACACGCGATACTGTGACATGTGTGATTCTGAAACCCGCCTGATCGCACCTTCTTCACAAGGCGTCTTTTCAGATGCGAATCAGTGCTGTATCGTGTCCCTCAATACAGGTGTGTTCTGGAAAATCAGGGCACGATCCGGCAACGCCCGGGGAAATCAATAATCACCTGCGTGCATGACGCGCGGGGACAGAGTGCAGAGAAGAGCAGTATGACCCCTATCCGCCAACAGTCCCGATTCACGCCCCGATTCCGATTCAGCCTTCGCGCCCTTGGCCTTGTGCTTGTGCCCGTCATCGCCCTTGCGGGTTGCGCGGAGGATGGTGAATTCTTCGGCTCTCGCAACGCCGATGCAGACGGTCCCGCCCCCATCGGCGCAACCCGGCTGGTCGAACGGGACGTCGAAGCGCCCGAGATTTTTGAGGTCACGTCTGAGGGCCTTTGGGATGGTCGCCCATCCCTCGGCGGCGTTTGGGTCGCACATCCTGATGTCGGCGATCCAGAGCGTGTGATCATCCGCAACGACGAAAATGGCCGTTTTGTGATTGGTGCGCTGTTCCGCCGGGAACGTGACAACCCCGGCCCTGACCTCCAGATCTCTTCTGATGCGGCGGCCGCCCTTGGAACCTTGGCGGGTAATCCCACGATGCTGAACGTCACGGCACTGCGTCGCGAAGAAGTGGCTGAAACCGCAGATGCCGCGCCTGACGCCATGGCGCCCGGCGCTGACATCGCAACCTCTGCTGCGGCAGGAGAGATCACCTCAACCCCGCTTGACGGGGCTGATAGCACCATTGCCGTTGCGGCTGCAGCCATTGAGGCCGCAGATGCTGCATCGCAACCGGCACCGACGGCAGCCCGTACACCGTCCGCTGGCGCTCCTGAGCGGTCTTTTGTTCAAATCGGCATCTTTTCCGTGCAAGAAAACGCCACCAACACCGGGCAGGCCTTGCGTAGCGTCGGACTTGAGCCGACAATCTACGACCAGTCGAGTAACGGTCGCCAGTTCTGGCGTGTCGTGGTTGGGCCCGCCGATTCAGCGGCCACCCGCGATGCGATCCTTGAAAACGTCCGCGGGCTTGGCTTCGACGATGCCTTTTTCGTAAGACGATAGGACGCCATGCACATCGCCAGTCTAAGAAATCCCGCCGCGACCTTCCTCGCGGCGGTTTTCGTTTCACTCGCCGCCCTTGGTGCGGTGGTTTCGTTCAGCGCCTCCAGCGCGATGGCCCAAGGGTTTGAGACCCAGGCCCGCGCGGCCTATGTCTATGACCACGGCTCGGGCCAGATCCTGCTGGAGTTGAACGCTGATGAGCCGCTGCCGCCGGCCTCGATGTCAAAGCTGATGACGTTGCTGATGACGTTCGAGGCCCTGCGCGATGGCCGCCTGTTGTTGGAGACACGGGTGCCTGTGTCCGAACATGCCATGAGTTTTGGCGGCTCAACCATGTTCCTCAACACCCAGGACCGCCCGACAATTGAGGAACTGATCCGTGGCGTGGTGGTTGTATCGGGGAATGACGCGGCGGTGGCGTTGGGTGAAGCGCTCAGCCCTGATGGGACGGAAGCAGGTTTTGCACAACTGATGACCCAGAGGGCGCGGCAATTGGGGATGATGAATTCCACCTTCGTCAATGCATCGGGCTGGCCTGCGGAAGGCCACCGCATGTCGACACGTGACCTCGGTGTTCTGGCCCAGCGCCTGATTGAGGAATTTCCCGACTATTATACGTATTTCTCAGAGTCGGAGTTCGACTACGAGGACCGCAGCCCCGCCAACCGCTTCAACCGCAATCCACTTCTGGGATTGGGCATCGGCGCCGACGGGTTGAAAACTGGCCACACCCAAGAGGCCGGGTACGGTCTTGTCGGCTCCGCGATCCAGGGTGATCGGCGCGTGACGTTTGTGATCGCTGGGCTGAATACAGCGGAACAGCGCGCCGCAGAGGCTGAGCGGATTGTGACATGGGCCTTCCGCCAGTTTGTGATGCGTGACGTGGTGCAGCCGGGTATCGAGATTGCCCGCGCGCCGGTGTTCTTGGGGGCTGAGGACAGCGTTGGTCTGGCGCCGTCTGAGGCGATCGAGATGTTGCTGCCCGCCTTGCTCGACCCGGAAATTGAGGCCAGCCTGACCTTCACCTCTCCCCTATCCGCCCCCGTGGCTGCCGGGGATGTGGTGGGTGAATTACACGTTGTCCAAGGTGTCCACGGGTTTGAGGCGCGTGTGCCCGTGGTAGCGATGGCTGACGTGGCACGTGGCGGCCCCTTGGTTCGGATCGGAGCGGCATGGTCCGACGTCATCGGCCTCGTCACCGGCGGGCCGTCAGAGGCTGAGGATACACCCGCTTACTGACCCCAACCCAATCCAAACCGGCTGCGGAGCGCGCCCGTGATCACGCCCGCAATTGTATCGGGTCTGGGCCGTATCTGGGCGGGATCTGGGCCGATATCTGGCCGACCTTTGGGCGAAGCGCCTTGTGCCCTGCGGTCCCCCGGCCCGGTCGCTCCGCTGCATTGATCGTGATTGTGCCTTGCGCAGCAGGCGCAATCTGCCTGCGCTTGCCCTGCTCCCCCGGCCATGCGAAGCCTCCATGTGAGCCAACCTCGAAAGCCACACTCAATAGATGCCCCGTTCAAACGCCCTGTTCATTAGCCTCGAAGGTATCGACGGCTCTGGCAAATCCACCCAGGCGCGGCGGCTGGCGGATTGGCTGACGGCACAAGGCCGTGATGCTGTCTTGACCCGCGAACCCGGTGGCGCACCCGGCGCTGAGGAAATCCGCCATCTTCTGGTGCAGGGTGACCCCGAGCGTTGGAGCCCGGAGACCGAGATCCTTCTGTTCACCGCCGCCCGCCGCGATCATCTGGAACGCACCATCCGCCCGGCGCTGGAGGCGGGTCGCGACGTGGTGACTGACCGTTTCGCCGATTCCACCCGCGTCTATCAGGGCGCGACCCGTGGCGACCTGCGCGCCTTGGTTGACACCATTCACAGCGCTGCAATTGCCACCGAGCCTGACCTGACACTGATCCTCGACATGGACCCGGAAATCGCTCTGACTCGCGGCCTTGCCCGCAATAGCGGCGAAGATCGGTTTGAGGATTTCGGCCTGCCGTTCCAGCAAAAACTTCGCGCGGGATTTCAGGCTCTGGCGGCTGAACAGCCCCACAGATGCCACCTGATCGACGCCGACACCACTCCCGACGCAATCACCCAAGCCATCATCGCACGGGTCACCCGTCACCTGCGCTGACGCCGCCTACAGCGTTTTGCGTTTTACCTGAGGCCGTGCATCCCCCTGAGCGGCGAGGCAGTGGTGTGTGAAACACCCGCGCTCATTGGCCAGGGGGATTCAAATCAAAGGCAAAGCGCTTTAACTTTGTTGCAAAAACTCCGCCGGGGGCAGCGGGCCAGCGCAGCAACGCCCCCTATTCCCCACCAGACACACAAAACCTGACAGAGAGCGCTCCCTCTGACGTGACCGCAGGTCACCCGGCAGCTCAGGGGCTGATTTGAGAGCCAGCCGCTCGAAAATTGATCTGCCACCGCCCCTGCACCCCATCCGCGCCCCATGTTACACCTTGCCCATGTCAAACGATGCCCTGCCCGAATCCGACCGCCTCGACGGTGCGCCTCACCCGCGGGAGGCGGCGCATCTTTACGGCCATACCGCGCAAGAGGCCGAGTTTCTCACCGCGGCCACCTCAGGCCGCCTGCCCCATGGCTGGCTGCTCACAGGCCCCAAAGGCATCGGCAAAGCCACCTTTGCCTGGCGCGCCGCGCGGTTCTTGCTGGCCACTCCACCACCGGGTGATGATGGCATGTTTGGCGCGCCGCCACCGCCAGACACACTTGAGATACCCCCGGACAATCCCATCGCGCGCCGCATGGCTGCATTGTCCGAACCCGGCCTTTTCCTTCTGCGCCGCCCCTGGGATCACGACAACAAACGCCTCAAGACCCAACTGACAGTGGACGAGGTGCGCGGTCTCAAAGGGTTCTTCCAGCTGTCCGCAGGGGGCGGGCACCGGCGTGTGGTGATCGTCGATAGCGCCGATGAGATGAACACCTCCGCCGCCAATGCGCTGCTGAAAGAGTTGGAAGAGCCGCCTGATGGCGCGGTGCTGTTCCTGATCTCCCACCGCCCGTCCGGCCTGTTGCCCACCATCCGCTCGCGATGCCGGACACTGCGATTCAACGCGCTCGACGATGCTGAGCTTGCGAAGGCCCTTACCCAAGCCGGCGCCGAACCACCCTCAGACCCACGCGAAGGCATTGCACTTGCCACACTTGCCCAAGGGTCCGTCGGGGCGGCAATTTCTCTGGCCAGGCAGGATGGCCCTGCCCTTTATGGTGATATCGCCAAACTGCTGGGAACCCTGCCCAATATGGATCGCCAACTGGCGCTCCGTCTGGCCGAAGCCACGGCGGGCAAAACCAATGAAGCGCGTTTTGAGCTGACCCTGTCGCTGCTCGACATCGCCCTCAGCCGTGCCGCGCGGATAGGGGCCACCGGACAGATCCCGCCTGAGATCACGATAGGTGAGGCCGCGACCCTCTCACGCCTTGCGCCGTCACCGCACCATGCCCGCGAATGGGCGCACCTTGCCCAAAGCCTCACCGCCCGTGCGCGCCGGGGCAAAGCGGTCAACCTTGACCCCGCCGCGCTGGTGTTTGATATCTTCCTTGACCTGGACCGGATGGCGGTCCGGCTTGCCGCCTGAGTTCCCCATGCCAGACACACGTCCACCTATCGTCGACAGCCACTGCCACCTGGATTTTGACAGCCTGTCCGCAGAGTTGCCCGATGTCGTGGCCCGCGCCGAGGCCGCTGGTGTCACCCGCATGGTGACGATCTGCACCCGCCTGAAGAACGCCCCACAGGTGCAGGCGATTGCCGAAGCCTACGCACCGGTTTTCTGGGCCGGTGGAACCCATCCGATGTCCGTAGCGGCGGAGCCGATGGCAACGCTGGACCAGCTTGAGGCTCTCGCTGCCCATCCGAAGTTCGTCGGCATTGGCGAAAGCGGCCTCGATTATCATTACACCGCTGACAGCAAACAGATGCAGCAGGAAAGCCTGCGCCTGCATATCGAAGCCGCGCGCCGCACCCGCCTGCCCCTGATCATCCATTCCCGTGATGCCGATGACGACATGGCCCGTATTCTCACCGAAGAACACCAAGCCGCCCCCTACACCTGTGTCATGCATTGCTTCAGCTCATCCGCGGAATTGGCCCAGGCCGCCCTTGATCTGGGCTTTTACCTGAGCATGTCCGGCATCACCGCCTTCCCAAAAGCGCAAGCGTTGCGGGATATCTTCGCCGCCGCCCCCGTGGACCGCATACTTGTGGAAACCGACAGCCCCTACCTCGCGCCGCCACCCCATCGCGGCAGGCGGAACGAGCCCGCTTTCACCGCCCATACCGCGCGCATTGGGGCAGAGGTTTTTGACCTCAGCTATGAAGATTTCGCAACCCGGACCACTGCCAATTTTGACAGGCTTTTCTGGAAAGCCCAAACCGTCGCGCGGATGTCCTGAATGGCAGAGTTGCGTTTCACAATCCTCGGCTGCGGCTCCTCCGGCGGTGTTCCGCGCCTTGGCGGGCACTGGGGTGATTGTGACCCCGCGAACCCGAAAAACACCCGCCGCCGCTGCTCGCTTCTGGTCGAACGTGAAGATAACAGCGGCACCACAGCGGTGCTGATCGACACCTCGCCGGACCTGCGCGCACAGCTTCTGGACGCGGGTATTGGGCGGCTTGATGCCGTGCTTTACACCCATGCCCATGCGGACCACGTCCATGGCCTCGATGACCTGCGGATGATTGTCTTCAACACCCGCACGCGCCTGCCGGTTTACGCTGACGGTCCAACCCAAAACGACCTGATCAGCCGCTTTGGCTACGCTTTTGTGCAGCCCCCCGGTTCTGCCTATCCGCCGATCCTGGACCTGTTCGCGATCGACGGCGATGTCACCATCGAGGGCGCCGGTGGGGCAATCACGTTCACCCCGTTTAAGGTTAACCACGGTAATATCGACGCCCTCGGATTCCGCATTCATGACGTTGCCTACCTGCCGGATGTCTCCGCCATCCCCGACGCCGCATGGCCCACCCTGGAAAACCTCGAGCTCTGGATCCTCGACGCCCTGCGCCGCTCACCCCACCCCAGCCACAGCCACCTGTCAAACTCGCTTGAGTGGATCACCCGCGCCGCGCCGCGCCGCGCGGTGCTGACCAACATGCACATTGATCTGGACTACGCGACGGTGGCGGCCGAAACGCCGGGCCATGTCACCCCCGCCCATGACGGCCTGACCCTCCGTTTTGAGGTCTAGAGTGCAATCTGAAAAGTGGGGCCCGGCTTTCGGAGACTTGCGCGAAACCAAAATGAAAGAGCATCACCTATGATCCGAATTATCGAACCGATGCTCTAGTGGGAAACCTCCTTGCCATTGTCCTGCCTGTCTTTCTGGTTGTCGGCGCTGGCTATGCCGCTGTTTGGCGTGGCCTCTTCAAGGACAGTGCCGTTGATGGCCTGATGGTCTTCACCCAAAAGTTCGCCATCCCCTGCCTGCTGTTCACCGCCATTGCGACACTGGATCTGGGTGAGCAATTCGACCTCATCCTTTTGCTCGCCTATTACGGCGGCGCGGGCACGTGTTTCGCTCTTGGAGTGTTTGGCGCGCGGCTCCTGTTCAAACGCCCATGGCCCGATTGTGTGGCGATCGGGTTCGCGGCGATGTTCGCCAATACCGTTCTTCTGGGCCTGCCGGTGACCGAGCGTGCTTTCGGGATCGAGGCCCTTGGCCCGAACTACACCATCATCGCCTTCAATGCCGCGTTTTGTTACCTGGTCGGCATCACCACAATGGAGATTGTCCGGGCTGAGGCGCGCGGCGTGCAACTGGCCAAAACCGTCGCCAGCGCGATGTTTCGCAATTCGCTGATGATCGGGATCAGTGCCGGGTTCCTCGTGAATTTCACCGGCTTGCCAGTGCCCGCCGTGGCCCAGGACGCGCTTGATCTGATGATCCGCGCCGCGCTTCCTGCCGCCCTGTTCGGCCTCGGCGGTGTGCTGTACCGCTATAAGCCAGAAGGCGATATCGGGCCAATTGCGATGCTCTGTACGCTGGCCCTGATAATCCACCCGGCGATCACCTGGACCATCGGCCACTTTGGGGGGCTTTCCAGCGGACAAATGCGCAGTGCTGTTCTGACGGCTGCCATGGCACCGGGGATCAACGCCTATATCTTTGCCGATATGTATGGCGTGGCGCGCCGGGTTATCGCCTCCGCGGTGCTGATCGGCACCGCGCTGACGGTGATCGGCGCGTCGATCTGGCTGTTGATCCTGCCCTAAGCGTTTCACGTTTCACGCGAGGCATCCCGCGCGTGCCAGAATTCGCCGCCTCAATCAGCATCTTGTTGACTGAGAGACAGCAAATTCCGGAGCCGGTTTCACGCGACACCAAAGGAGCGGCGTTTGCTCAGGTGGGGCTAAGGCCCCGCAGTCGTTCCGAGCGTTGGCGCAGCAGTTCCACAACCGCCAGCATGACAATCGAGATCCCGACAAGAACCGTGGCCGCCGCAAGGATCGTCGGGCTGATCTGCTCTCGCAAGCCAGTGAACATCTGCCACGGCAACGTCTGTTGCCCGGCAGAGCAGACGAAAATCACCACCACAACCTCGTCAAACGAGGTGATGAACGCAAACAACCCGCCCGAGATTACCCCCGGCAAGATCAGCGGCATCTGGATGCGGAAGAACGTGGTGACCGGATTGGCCCCAAGGTTCGCCGCCGCACGGGTCAGCGATTGGTCAAATCCCACCAGGGTTGCCGTCACGGTGATAATCACAAACGGAATGCCGAGGGCTGCGTGGGCCAGAACCACACCCATGAATGTGCCCTGAAGCCCGATACGGGAGTAGAAGAAGTACATCCCCGCCGCCGAGATAATCAGCGGCACAATCATCGGCGAAATCAAGACCGCCATAATCACACCTTTGAACGGCACATGGGATTGCGACAGGCCAATTGCGGCCAAGGTCCCGAAAGAGACCGACAGCAGCGTGGCGACCGGAGCAATCCGAAGCGAGTTGCGCATCGGCGTCATCCATTCCTCACCCTCAAGGCCAGTGAGTTTACCCACGATAAGGCCAAGGATCGCAAAAATCACGATAGGGAAATAGTTCTTGGAGCCTTTGAAAAACCGCAGCGCAACGGTGATCGCGATGCCGATGCCAAGGCCAGCAAGTAGGCCGGTCAATGGATAGCCGGCGTCACCAAAGAAGGCCCGGTAGTGGCGTAAGCTATAAGCCTCCGGGTCCAGCGCCAGCATCCCCGGCGTGAAGGTGAAGAAGTCTTCCGCGTTAAAGCTCAGCGGAATGATGGTCACGATCGGCGCGATCAGGAAGAAGAAGATAATCCCGCAGATCACGCGGAACCCGTAGAACCAAAGTCGCTGGCCAAACGTGGCATATGGGGGAAGTTTCGTGTCCATGATGTATTATCCCAGCTTCACGTTGTCGATGCCGACGATACGGTCGTAGGCCCAGTAGAGCGCCAGCACGAGCACCAGCAAGATCGTCCCAAGTGCCGCCGCAAGGCCCCAGTTCAGGCTCGAAGAGATGTGATACGCAATCCGGTTCGAGATGAACGTCCCCGTTCGTCCGCCCACCAGTTCAGGTGTGATGTAATAGCCGATGGACAGGATGAACACGAGGATACAGCCCGCCCCGATCCCCGGAACAGACTGCGGAAAATACACCCGCCGGAACGCGGTAAAGTTCGTCGCTCCCAGGGATTTCGCGGCCCGAACATAGGTCGGCGGGATTGTCTTCATCACCGAAAACAGCGGCAAGATCATAAAGGGCAGCAAGATATGTGTCATGGCGATGATTGTGCCAACCTGATTGTTGATCAGCGCCAATCGGGACCCATCTGCCACAAGGCCAACCCAGACCAGCAGATCGTTGATAACGCCCTGCTGCTGCAACAACACTTTCCATGCCGACGTCCGCACCAGAAGCGAGGTCCAGAACGGCAGCAGCACAAGGATCAGCAACAGATTTGACGTGCGGGATGGCAAGTTCGACAGCAGATACGCAATCGGGTAGCCCAGAAACACACACATCAAGGTGATTGCCATCGACATAATGATCGTACGCTTGAACAGCAGGATATAAATTCGCTGCTCTTCCGGCTGCGCCTCGATGCCGTCAGGGGTTAGCTGCAGGTCGACGGCCGACAGGAAATAGCCGGCGGTGAACGGATCAGAGAACGCTTCGATTGTCGCCCAATTGTCGAGATCAAGCCAACCGTCGTTGACCTCCCCCCACGCTTCACGGGGCGTTAAACCCTCAAACGTTTCAACTGCAGCGTCAGCCTCGATCAGCAGATCCGCCATCGGGCCATTATAACCGCTGACATCGAGCGCGCTCAGGTCACGGTAGAGCGCAAGGTAAACCGTGTTCCACGGCACCTCGGCTGTGGGTGTTTCCTCGTCTACCTGCTGGATTGTACGCGCGAAGGACCGGTAAGCATCCGATGTCTCGGGCAGGACTTCCTGCGCAGCCACGCTTAGGCGGAATACCGGCTGCTCAAGCTCGACCCGGCTGGCCTCGGCCCGTGCAACCGCCGCCGCAGCAGCAGCTTGCCCGACGCTTGCTTCGTCTGCCTCGGCCACCGCCTGTGTCGCAATCCGCGCGGCGTCTGCGACAACCGCAAATCTCTCGGCCCACGCGGCCTCTGCGGTGATCCAATCCGCCGGCGCCATCAGGGCAACCCATGTCGCGGGAGTTTCCCAAGCAGCGTTCAGTTCAACAAACTGGGCAGTATACTCTTCACCGATTTCATCCACACTGCGCCCGGATTGGCGAAACAGGGACGAAATCCCGGTGGTTTCATAGTTCAGGCGGCTTCCCAGCCGCGTGTGGCGGCGGCGCTCGGTGGCCTCTATGAAGTCATAGGCAAGCGCTGCAAAAACATCATCGGACGGCAAATCGGTCGGGTCCCAGTCCTGCAGCCCGACAACGGTACGCGGCAGGGTCTCGGACACAATCTGGTTTTCAACCGAGCGGAACAACATATCCACAATCGGCGCAATGAAGGCCACGAGGATAAAGATCAACAGCGGCGCGATTAGCATCAGCGCGCGCATCTTCTGGGCGCGCAAGGCACGGGCCAGAGACCGTTTCAGCGGCGTTCCGTCAGCGGCTAGAACAGGGCCGGATTGGGTAGCGTCACTCATGGTTCAAACACCTTCCACGACGAGGATGACACTATCAGCGGTGCGGCGGCGGATGTCGGCAACCTGCTGATACTCGGGATCGTTGTACGCAGCTAACGCCTTGGCGTAGCTGGGGAATTCTATGACGACATGGCGCTGGAAGGTCTTACCCTCCACAACTTCGGACTGCCCGCCACGAACCACAAACTGCCCGCCAAGCGCCGTCAGGATCGGCGTGTCACGCTCGACATATTCCTTGTAAGCGTCGGGGTCGTTCACCGTAATGTGGCCGATAATGTAGCCTTTGGGCATGGTCGCCTCGTCGTTTTTTGGGGTGGAACGGGCCAGCACACGCCAGCCCGCCCGAATGCCATAGGGCGGGATCACTCCCGCCCTATGTTGTCAGATTATTGGGCCAGCCACGCTTGGAAGCGGGCGTCCATGTCGTCACGGTAATCTGCCCACCATTCGTAGTTGAACAGGAACGTCCGTACGGAGTTTGCCGGATCGGTTGGCATATGTGGCGCCATGTCGATGCCGAGGTCAGCGTGCTGACCTACCAGCGGTGCGGAAGACGCACGTGCCGGACCGTAGGAGATGTACTGCGACTGATCAGCCAGACGCTGGGTGTCGGTCGCGAAGCGAACGAAGTCCAACGTACGGGCCAGACGATCTGCGGGAAGACCCTCGGGGATGATCCAACCGTCAAGGTCAAAGACCTGCGCGTCCCACAACATGGCGACGGGCTGGCCCTGCTCTTCGATCAGTGCAAACAGACGACCGTTGTAAGTCGACCCCATGACAACTTCGCCATCAGCCAGAAGCTGTGGCGTGTCAGCACCAGCATTCCACCAAATGGTCTGGTCCTGGATGGTGTCGAGCATGGCAAACGCCTGCGCAATGCCTTCGTCGGTTTCCAGCACGTCATAGACGTCTTCCATGGCGACGCCGTCACACATCAGCGCCCATTCCAGGTTGCCAATCGGGCGACGCTCAAGGGAGCGCTGACCGGGGAATGTATCGGTGTCGAAGATCGCGCAGATATCGGTCGGCGTTGCGCCGTTCCACTCAGCGACGTCCGTGCGGTAACCCACGGTTGTCGAATAAACGATCTGCGGGATGAAGCAATCGGACACGATCAGGTCGCCGAAGTCCTCGGACGCAGGCGTGCCATCTGGCGCAGGCGCCAGCACTTCATCATGGTCGATTTCCATCGCCAGGCCTTCGTCGCAAAGACGGATGGCGTCAGCAGCCACAACGTCCACAAGGTCCCAAGTGATGTTGCCGGCTTCATTCATGGCGCGCAAGCGAGCCACAGCTTCGGACGAGCTTTCGTCCCAGATCACTTCCAGGCCCTCGTTCATCGCCACATAGGGATCAGAATAAGCGCGCTGTTGGCTGGTTTGGTAGGCACCGCCCCACGACACAAGTGTCATGGACCCGGCCATGTGGCCGTCGGCCATCGCGCCGGTGGCGGCAAGGCTTGCGCCCGTTGTCAGGAGCATAAGGCTCTTGAGATTCATGTTGTCTCTCCTTGGTTGGACATACGGTTTACCCGTAGTTTCAGGCCGACACCCCGAAGGGCGGCGAAGCCTTTACGCATCAAGCGCGCGGCAATCCGTTGGACGCCAGCCGATCTCGATGCTCTCCCCCGGGGTCAGTCTCCGCTGATCGGGGGCATTTCGTGTTTTGATGATGAAGTCTTCGCGGCCCGCCACCCGCAGGCGCGTGCGGTAGATGTCGCCCATATAGACGAACTCCAGAACCTCCGCCTTCAAGGTATGGGCGCCGGGTGTCAGGCGACTGGGGTCCATCTCCACCCGTTCGGGCCGGATCGACACCTGCGTCTTCTCACCCACCGTTGTCACGTTCACCGGAAGCGCGTCGATGATGGACCCGTCATCAAGGGTCACCTCACACATGTCAGCGTCAATCTTGCTGACCGTGCCCTGAAGGGTGTTATTCTCGCCGATGAACTGGGCCACAAAGCTGTTCTCAGGCTCTTCATAAAGTTTATCCGGCGCGGCCAACTGTTGAATGCGGCCATCGTCGAACACCGCAACGCGGTCCGACATCGTCAGCGCTTCGGTCTGGTCATGGGTCACGTAAACCGTGGTGATCCCCAGCTGGTGAGCCAGATTGGTGATCTCAAACTGCAACGTCTCACGCAATTGCTTATCCAAAGCACCCAACGGTTCGTCCATCAACACCAACTCGGGCTCAAACACCAACGCCCGCGACAATGCGATCCGCTGCTGCTGACCACCGGAAAGCTGTGCCGGACGCCGATTGATGAAGTCACCCATCTGCACCATATCAAGCGCGCGGATAATCTTTTCCTCACGCAGAGACTTGCCAATGCCACGCACTTCCAGCGGGAACGACAGGTTCTCACCCACGGTCATATGCGGGAACAGAGCGTAATTCTGGAACACCATCCCAATGCCGCGTTTGTGGGGCGGGATGTTGTTGATCGGCTTTCCATCCAGGGTGATATCGCCATGGGTGGCGGTCTCAAACCCGGCAAGCATCATCAGGCAGGTGGTTTTGCCAGAGCCTGATGGCCCGAGCATAGTAAGAAACTCACCCCGGCCGATATGAAGGTTAAGGTCTTTGACGACGAGGACTTCACCGTCATAACTCTTTTGTACGCGGTCAAAGGCGACAAACGCTTGCGATTCGTCTGAGGTCAAACCCCACTCCCCTATTGTATTGCGCTGGTGTCTCCGGCAATTGGCCGCGCCCGCACTTATGGTGGCGAGACTATGCGCAGCACGTGTCAGGTTTCAACAGTTCGCTTCATTTACCTGCAAGGGAAGTGTCATTTTATACCCGCAAGCGCCATTATCGGCACTTTTGCCCCCATATGCGACGGTTTCAGACCGGTTGGACACTTCTTGTGCCCATGCGACAGTTGGCGTAACGCTGCTTTTCAAGCTGCGAGAGGCCTCTTAAGGAAGGTTAAGTGCCGCAAATCCCCGCTCATTTCGCCCGGATCACTCCCCCGTGCCCATGAATTCCCATCAATTGGACGATGCGGCCACGCCGCGCCGACTGTTGCGCAGACTGTGGAGCGACCACATCCGCCGCTTCTGGCCGATCCTGTCGGTGGCAGTTGTGTTGATGAGTATTGAAGGCGCGGCCATCGGTGCCTTTGCCTGGCTGGTTGAGCCGCTTTTTGATCAGTTGTTCACCGCAAACTCTATGGACGGTGTCACATGGGTTGCGTTGGCCGTGGGTGGCCTGTTTGTGCTGCGCGCCACAGCCGGGTTTCTGCAACGAATTCTTGTGGTTGGTGTCGGCCTGAGGGTTGTGACCGACCTGCAATCCCGCCTGGTGCAGCACCTTCTGACGTTGGACCTGAGCTTTTTTCAGGGCAATGCACCCGGCGCGCTGATCGAACGGGTCCGGGGTGATACGGCATCGCTGCAATCGCTGTCCGGGGCTGTGCTGATATCGCTTGGCCGCGACAGCGTGACGTTGATCTCGTTGCTCGCCGTGATGCTGTGGACAGATTGGCAATGGACGCTGCTCGCGCTCATCGGCCTGCCGGTGCTTGTTTTACCGCTTCTTGCGGTTCAGGGTTTCATCCGCCGCACCGCAATCGCCGCACGTGAAGCCGCCGCGCGGCTTTCGACTCGCCTGGATGAGATATTTCACGGCGTCCAGACCATCAAACTCAACCGGCTCGAAGATCATGAGAACCGCCGCTTTCGTGACGAGATCCGGTCCTTCCTGCGCCCCTCCATCAAGGCGCAGATCGGCGTTGCTGCAAACCCCGCAATGATCGACATCATCGCGGCTGCGGGGTTTGTTGCCGTGCTGTACTTCGGCGGGCAGGACATCATCAGCGACGAAAAGTCGGTGGGTGAGTTCATGAAGTTCTTCACGGCCCTTGGCCTGCTGTTCGAACCGCTGCGCCGCCTGTCCTCCATTGCGGGCCAGGTGCAGGCCGCCGGTGCCTCTCTTGAACGCATCTATGCGGTGTTTGAAGCCTGCCCAACGATCCTGACCCCCGCAACGCCACAGCCCCTGCCCGAGGCTGATATCACCTTTGAAGACGTGCATTTCGCCTATGGCGACACACCCGTGCTGCGCGGCCTCTCGTTCACCGCAAAAGCCGGGCAGACAACGGCACTGGTCGGCGCATCCGGCGCAGGCAAGACAACCGTTTTCGGCGCGCTCACCCGCTTGGTGGACCCGCAATCGGGGCAGATCCGCATCGGCGATGTCCCGGTGGATCAGGCCAGTCTCACAGCTCTGCGAGACACCATCGCGGTTGTTGGCCAAGACACCGCATTGTTTGATGAAAGCATTGCCGCCAACATCCGCATGGGGGACCTTGGGGCCAGTGACGACGCGGTCCAGTCAGCGGCGCGGGATGCCTCGGTGCTGGAGTTCGCGCAATCCCTGCCCGGAGGGCTGGACGCCGCGGTCGGCCCCCGCGGCTCTGGTCTCTCTGGCGGTCAACGCCAACGGGTCGCCATCGCCCGCGCCATGCTGAAAAGCGCACCGGTGTTGTTGCTGGACGAACCAACCTCAGCCCTTGACGCCCAATCCGAAAAGTTGGTCGGGGCGGCCCTCGACCGGTTGGCGCAGGGCCGCACAACCCTGGTCATCGCCCACCGCCTCTCAACCATCCGCGCGGCCCACAAGATCATCGTGATGGAGGCCGGCCGCGTGATCGAGGAAGGCACCCACGATCAGTTGCTCGCCAATAGCGGCACCTACGCGCGGCTTTATAAGTTGCAGATCAGCGGCAAGGAATAGGACCCGATTGGGCCAACAAAACGCGCCCGGTTCGAAGATGGGCACATGGCCCTGAAGCGTGACGGGGCG
>JAESTV010000046.1 GCA_016763475.1 Roseicyclus sp. | reverse complement strand
GGACGAAATTGGCGCGGTTGCGGTTCAGATGGACGTGTCGGACCCCGATAACATCACCGCCGGGGTTGAGGCGGCAATCGAACACCTTGGCCAAATCGACATTCTGATCAACAACGCCGCCATCTTCACTGCGGCTCCGTTGCTCGAGATCACGCCCCAGGACTATCAACGCGCCTTCAACATCAACGTTTCCGGCACACTTTTCACCATGCAGGCCGTGGCCCGCCACATGATCACCCGTGGTATTCGCGGCAAGATCATCAACATGGCCTCCCAGGCCGGGCGCCGTGGGGAGCCGCTGGTTGCGGTCTATTGCGCCACCAAAGCCGCCGTTATCAGCCTGACCCAATCCGCCGGTCTGAACCTGATCGAACACGGCATCAATGTGAACGCCATTGCCCCCGGTGTGGTTGACGGGGAGCATTGGGACGGTGTTGACGCGTTCTTCGCGAAATATGAGGGCAAGGCGCCGGGCCAAAAGAGGCGCGAGGTGGGTGAGGCGGTGCCTTTCGGGCGTATGGGCGTGGCCGAGGATCTGACCGGAATGGCCGTGTTTCTGGCCAGCCCCGAGGCTGATTACATCGTCAGCCAATGTTACAACGTGGACGGCGGCCAATGGATGAGCTGATGAAAGGCGCCGGTCTTCCCGTTGCATTGCGCCGCGACACCCTTGCCCAGATGCCCCCGGAGCTTGCGACGCCCACCTACAGCCGCGCGGATCTGAGCGCCGGTATGGTTCACATCGGCCTGGGCAATTTTCACCGCGCCCATCAGGCGTGGTATCTGCATCGTTTGATGCAGCGCGGTGAGGCGCTGGATTGGGCGATCATCGGCGCCGGGGTCCGGCCTTACGATGCACAGATGCGCGACAAGTTGGCGGCGCAGGATTACCTGACAACGTTGATCGAGCTGTCACCCACCCACACCTCAGCCGAGATCATTGGCCCGATAATTGACTACCTGCCGATTGAAGCCGGAAATGCCCCCCTGATCGCCGCGATGATCAACCCCGCCATCCGCATTGTGTCGCTGACCGTAACCGAGGGTGGCTATTATGTTGATCCCATCACCCATGGGTTTGATGCAAGCCACCCGGATATCCAACACGACGCCATCCACCCGGACACCCCGAACACGGCCTTTGGCGCAATCATTGCCGCCCTGCGCGCCCGCCGTGATGCGGGGCACATACCCTTTAGCGTGCAAAGCTGTGACAATCTGCAAGGCAATGGCGCAATTGTGCGCCAGACAATTGTGGGCCTCACCCGCCTGATCGACCCGGCACTTGCCAGTTGGATCGATGCCAACGCCGCCTTCCCCAACTCCATGGTTGATTGCATTGTGCCCGCCACCGGCCCAACCGAGGTTGCGCTGGCCCGCAGCTTCGGGATCGACGATGCGGCCCCCGTCAGTCACGAGAACTTCCGCCAATGGGTGATCGAGGATAGGTTCTGCGCCGGACGCCCGGCTTGGGAAAAGGTTGGTGCCACACTCACCAACGACGTCCATTCCTTTGAGACGATGAAGATCCGCATCCTCAATGGCGGCCATCAGGTTATCTCGAATGTGGGCGAATTGTTATCATCTGACACCATCGCCGATTGTATCGGAGACCCCGACATCGCCGCCTTCTTCCGCAAGGTCGAACGGGACGGGATTGTGCCATACGTGGCTGCCGTGCCCGGCATGACACCGGATGCATACCTGGACCTGATCGAGAGCCGCTTCGCCAATTCGGCGATCAAAGACACCACCCGCCGGGTCGCGTTTGACGGCTCCTCACGGCACACCGGGTTTATCCTGCCAATCTTGCGTGACGCGGTTGCCGTCGGCGGCTCGGTTGAGGCGCTGGCCTTGGTCGAAGCGCTGTGGGCGCGGATGTGCTTTGGCACACGGGAAGACGGGTCTGCCATCGCGCCCAATGATCCGTTTTGGGATGATCTGAACGCGGCGGCGCGCGGCGCGAAATCCCGGCCACTGGCGTGGTTGGAGCAGGCGCACCTGTACGGTGACCTCATCCACCATCTCGCATTTGCCACATCCTTCACCCGCTGGCTTGATCTGATCTGGGCTGATGGCAGCCGTGCCGCAATTCGCGCCTTCTCGGCCTCCTAGGCGCGCCCTGCCCCTCCCGTGCAAAGCCCCCCCTTTACCTGCCCCCTCCTGAACACCTCTTGACTCGGTTGCACCCCGTCATAGTGTGTATGCTTACTATAGAGTGGAGAACCCCATG
Source organism: Roseicyclus sp. (assembly GCA_016763475.1). GTDB lineage: Bacteria > Pseudomonadota > Alphaproteobacteria > Rhodobacterales > Rhodobacteraceae > Gymnodinialimonas. Next base: position 3,484 of record JAESTV010000046.1, on the reverse strand, counting down.
ACCCACCCGGTCCTTATCGCCGGCGGCGGCATTGGCGGCCTCGCTGCCGCAGCGGCCCTTGCGGGTAAAGGGGTCCCATCTGTTGTGCTGGAGCAGGCCAGCCAGATGGCTGAAATTGGCGCTGGAATCCAGATCGGTCCCAACGGGTTCCACTGTTTTGACGCCCTCGGGATCGGCCCGCAGATGCGCAAAACCGCCGTCTTCATCGACGCGCTCCGCTTGCTGGACGCCCAAACGGCGGAAGAGATCACCCGTATCCCCCTTGATGCGCCGTTCCGCGCCCATTTCGGTAATCCCTACGCAGTGGTTCACCGGGCCGAGTTACACCAGCTGCTTCTGCAACGCTGCATCGACAGCGGCCTTGTGGACCTGCGCACCAGCCAATCGGCGGTCAGTTATTCCCAGGACGGCACCTCTGTGACCTTGCACCTGTCGGGTGGTGACCAGATCACCGGCCGCGCCCTGATTGGGGCCGAGGGCCTGCGCTCAGCGATCCGGGCGCAGATGTTGCAGGACGGAGAGCCTATCGTCTCTGGCCACACCACCTACCGCTCGGTGATCCCTGTGGACCGGATGCCCGAAGACCTGCGCATGAACGCCGCCACGCTTTGGGCCGGGCCGAAGTGCCATATCGTACATTACCCCCTGAAGGGCGGCAGCGTGTTTAACCTTGTTGTGACCTATCACCGCGATGTGGCGGAGGCGGTGTCGGGCAGATCCGTCACCCATGAGGAAGTCGCCGTTGGCTTCGAACATATCCACCCCAGCGCCCGTGCGGTGATCGAACACGGCAGCGACTGGAAACTGTGGGTTCTGTGTGACCGCGAGCCGGTCAGCCGCTGGACCGAAGGCCGGGTGGCGCTGTTGGGGGATGCCGCCCATCCGATGTTGCAATACTTCGCCCAGGGCGCCTGTATGGCGATGGAAGATGCTGTGGCGCTGGCGGTTGCGTTTGACTCAACGCACGATGTGGAAACCGCGCTGGCCCGGTATCAGGCCATGCGCATGACCCGCACGGCGCGGGTGCAAATGAACTCCCGGCTGATCGGAGACTACATCTACCACCCGGACGACGCCAAAGCGGCGGTGCGCAATGAGGTTATGCAAGGCATGAGCCCCCAGGACTGGTACGATCAATTGACATGGATCTACCGATCCAACGGCCTACCGCCGGAAATGGGAGGAATTTAAATGACTTACGTGTTTGCCCCAATGCCCACCCCCTCACTCCCGGTTGCCGGCACCAGCGAACGTTTCCCGGTGCGGCGGATCTTCTGCGTCGGCCGGAACTATGCCGAGCACGCCCGCGAAATGGGCCACGACGGCCGCGAGGCGCCATTTTTCTTCACCAAACCGGCAGATGCTGTGGTGGAGAATGGGACCATTCTCCCCTACCCCGCCGCAACCGAGAACCTGCACTTTGAGGCCGAACTGGTTGTCGCCATCGGCAAAGCCGGGCGCGATATTGCAGAGGCGGACGCGCTGGACCACGTCTACGGCTACGCCTGCGGCAACGATCTGACCCGCCGGGACTTGCAGACCCAGGCCAAACAGGCGGGCCGCCCGTGGGACATGGCAAAAGGGTTCGATGGCTCCGCCGTGATCGGGGCGATCCACCGGGTTGCGGATGTGGGGCATCTGGATCACGGCCCGATTCAGCTGACCCGGAACCGAGAGCTGCAACAGCGCGGCGACCTCAGCGATATGATCTGGTCCACCCCAGAGGTGATTACCCACCTCTCGGGCCTTATCGCGTTCCAGCCCGGTGATCTGATCATGACCGGCACACCCGCTGGCGTCGGCGCATTGGCACCGGGAGACACCGCCGTGGTGTCGATCGCCGGGCTGCCGGACCTGTCGGTGAGCATCGGAGAACGCCGATGAACGAGGAAACCCCCGAGGGCGGCCCCGAGGCACAGGGCGCGCCAGAAACATCCGGCCCCGTTACACCCGGCCCCGTCACATCCGGCCCCGTCACATCCGGCCCCGTCACACCCGACACCGTCACCCATGACACCGTCACCCACGGCATGCAGCCCGACGACAGCCCGGAATTGCGCACGCTTTACAAAGGCTTCAAGGATCTGTCGCTGATCCCCCTGTGGACCCAGCTCAGCGATCTGATGCCAATGACACCGGCCCCCAAAGCGGTGCCACATATCTGGCACTGGGCAGATCTTCTGCCCCTCGCACAAGCCGCCGGTGACCTTGTTCCCGTGGGGCGTGGTGGTGAACGGCGGGCCATTGGCCTCGCCAATCCGGGCCTTGCGCCAAACGCCTACATCTCCCCCACGCTCTGGTGCGCGATCCAGTACCTGATGCCCCATGAGACCGCGCCAGAGCATCGCCATGCCCAGAACGCGTTCCGCTTTGTGGTGGAGGGTGAAGGTGTGTGGACCGTGGTGGACGGAGACCCGGTGCGCATGTCGCGGGGGGATCTTCTGCTGACCCCGGGCTGGCGCTTCCACGGCCACCACAATGACCGCGACGCGCCAATGGCGTGGATCGACGGGTTGGATATTCCCTTTTCACAACAGATGGATGTGGGTTTCTTTGAGTTCGGCTCCGAGCGGGTGACGGACTATGCCACCCCCAATTTCTCACGGGGGGAACGCCTCTGGGCACATCCCGGCCTGCGCCCCCTCAGCGGCCTGCAAGACACCGTCTCCAGCCCGCTTGCGGCCTTCAGGTGGGAGCATACCGACCGCGCCCTGAGCGAACAGCTTCTGCTGGAGGATGAAGGGCACCCCGCAACGGTTGAGCAAGGCCACGCGGCGATCCGTTACACCAACCCCACCACTGGCGATGACGTCATGCCGACGATCCGGTGTGAATTCCACCGCCTGCGCGAGGGATGCGAAACGCCCACCCGGCGCGAGGTCGGATCAACGGTGTTTCAGGTCTTCGACGGGCACGGCGCGGTGGTGATTGATGGCGTCACGCACCACCTCAACAAAGGGGATATCTTCACCATCCCGTCCTGGATACCGTGGTCGTTGCAAGCTGAAACCCGGTTCGATCTCTTCCGGTTCTCGGACGCCCCAATCATGGAACGTCTCCACTTCGCCCGTACCCATGTCAACGGCGGCTGACAACGCTGCCCTGCGGGTGCGCCAAGGGGGTGGCGCACGTTATGATGCGGCTGAAGCCCCAACGGATAACCTGTTGTTGGCGCGCCGGGGCACAGCGTACTTTGCAAGGATTCTCAACAACCTACCGGACGACGTTCTTGTGGATAACTCCGCCGTGGCGGGCCAGACTCGAGCGCAGATCGTGGCCGGTGTCGGGTATCACGCCCGCGGCCTGGCCCGGCTGATGGAGGGGGCGCGACGCGGCGTTGAGACCCCTGAACACCACAGCCTTGCCGCGCAACGAGCGGAGGTACTCCTTGGTGCCAGCCTGCCCGCCCGTGCCCTGCGCGGCCTTTTCGATCACGCCGCGATCCATCTGGACGTGGAGTGGCGAGACCTGCCGGGGCCTGCCT
>JAESTV010000045.1 GCA_016763475.1 Roseicyclus sp. | reverse complement strand
GGGGCGCGGTTGGCGTGACGAAAACAGCCAAACGCCTTGGCATCCAGCATGTGTTTCCTGATGCCGTGGAAATGGTACGCCATCGCCATGCCACCCCAGCAGATCCCGAACGTGGAATGCACGTGGGTCTGGGTCCAGTCCATCACGGTTTTCAGCTCGTCCCAATAGGTGACCTCCTCAAACGGCAGATGTTCGATCGGCGCGCCGGTGATCAGCAGGCCGTCAAACTTCTCACCCGTCGCCGCAACCTCCGAGAACGGGCGATAAAATTCGCCCATATGTTCAGCCGAGGTGGTCTTGGTCTCGTGATCCGACATCCGGATCAGGGAAAATTCGATCTGCAACGGGGACGCGCCGACAAGGCGGGCAAATTGGGTCTCGGTCTGGATCTTCTTCGGCATCAGGTTGAGAAGCCCGATCCGCAGGGGGCGGATATCCTGCTTGGCGGCGTGATCCTCGGGCATCACCATCACACCCTCGCGGGCGAGGATATCATAGGCGGGTAGGGTATCTGGCAGTTTGATGGGCATTTGGGTGGCCGTTTGTGCGAGGTGGGGGCAGGGTTTAGGCGCTGACCCGAGGCTTGCCAAGGGCGTTGGCGATCATCTCTTCGGCATCTGATGCGTCGCGCACCGCCTCCACGTCCGCCGCAGTGACGGTGACACCCCAATCGCGCGCCATCGCTTCGTAAAGCGGTGTGCGGTGATGGATGACGTTGGTGAACGCATGGACCGCAAATTCATCGGGATCGACGCTGGCCTCGGTCAGGCCGGTCAGGTCCAGATACCCGTGCCACAGGGTGTCCAACATTTCGGGCCGGTAATAGATTGGCTTGGGGTCAGCCTTGAAGCGGCGGATCAACTCTGCATCGTGACCCTCGGGGCTTTCGATCCAGACCGGCAGAGTGTTTGTGCCCAGCGCTGTCAGCACCTCATCAGCCGGGTTGCCCGGGTCTGCTACCTCACAGATCGAGCCGCCGGTGTCGCAGACAAAATTATTGTAGCCGTAAAGGGACGCCGCGCGGTGGATAAACGGTGCGGTGTCGAGCAGGGCGTTCACCTCTGCCCGGCGGTGCAACGCCTGGCGGCGCTTGTATTCCGCAAACGGCAGGCCACCTTTGGCCGGGTCACCGGGTTTGCCGAGGTAGGTGGACAGCGGCGCGAGGTTTCCGAAGGTGATGTTGGAGCCGATGTAGATACTGTCCGAGCGCAGCAACTCGGCCAGAAACGGCAGCTGCATTGCCTGCGCCTTGAGGTTGTCGGTAATATGCTCACCCATATAGGCGGTGCCGATGCGGTAATCGACGGAGTAATGGAACCAGTCGCCACCAGCGCGCAGCAAAGCCGCAAGCCCGGTTTTGCCAAGGCCGGACATGCCAAAGATCGCAATCCGCTTGGCGGGGGCGGCGCGGAAGGCGGCGGGGCTGTTGTAGATCAAATCCATACGTCGGTGCTTGCCATGGCAACCGCGCGATGTGCAAGCGGGCATGGCAAGCAAAGACAACGCGTCAGCGGTGTCAGATGCCCTGATTAACCAGATGGCCATCGGTATTGAAGCGCTGGTGTTGGGCCAAGCGATCCCCCTGATGGAGGCAATTCCGGTTGTTGAAGTCGGTCTGGTAGCGGGAACTTTCGAGCCATCCGCTGGTGGCCTGTTGCGCCTGCGCTTGAGGGGCGGCGGAGATCAACACCATGGTTGCGAAGAGACATGAGAGAAGGGTTTCATCGGGAAATGCCTTTCTGGATCAAAGTGAAGGGCGCCCGCCGGTTCACCTTGGGCACGACTTCAGCGTATCCGTTTGCCCCAAGGCAATTTGCGCAAACTCCGCCCGTCGAGGATCAACAGCCCCACCACCAGCAAGGAAAACCCCGCAAAGGCCTGGGGCGCAAGGCGCTCCCCCAGCACCAGAGCGCCAAGGACAATGGCGACAGGGGGGATCAGCAGCGTCACCAACATCACATTACCCACACCAGCCATAGCCAGAACCCGGTAATAAAGCAGGTAGGCAAATGCCGTGCCGATGCCGGAGAAATAGATGATGGCGACGTAGGTCTGGGGCAGGGTGGGCAGGTGCGGTGTGCCGTCGATGATGAGGGCGGCGGGCAGGATCAGCAGGCTTGCCCCGGTCAACATGCCAGCTGCGGCAACTGGCGGGCTTAACCCATGCAGCGTTGAGCGCGCCCAGGCACCTGCGAAGGCATACGAGATTGTGCCGCCAATCACCGCCAGTTGCGCCAGGCTGCGGATGTCGAATTCGCGGAAACTATCAAGCCCGATGGCCACGGCCACCCCAAAGAACGCCACCATCACTCCGATGGCTTTGCGCGGGGTCAGGCGTTCATCCGCGAAGACCAAAGCCGCCACCAGCACCCCGAAAATCGCGGTGCCTGCGTTGAAGATCGAGGTCAGGCCGGTCTCGATAAACTGTTGCCCCCAGGTCATCAGGGAAAACGGAATGACGTTGTTGAGAAGCCCCATGAGCAAAAACGCCCCCCAGATACGCGGGTCACCCGGGACGGGCAGGCGGCGGATCAGCACGTAGATCCATAAGATCACACAGGCCCAGACAACCCGGTGTGCCACAAGGGTAAGGAACGGGATCTCCTCCAGCCCGACTTTGATCGACAGGAACGACGCCCCCCAGATCACCCCAAGAAGCCCCATCTCCGCCCAGGCGCGGCTGCTGACGGATGTTTGTGATCTGGAGGGCTGTGTCATGGCGCGGGTTTAGGGCGCTGTATGGCCGGGCGCGACCCGGAACCTGCGGATAAGGCAAAGAAAAACCCCGCAGCCGGTGAAGGCGCGGGGTCTTTCAATTCGCATGTGGATCAGATCAGAACGAGTAGCCAACCCGCAGGCCGAAGCCGAGCGCATTGTTGTCGTTGAAATTGGCGAAGGTTGTACCGGCCGGGAACGGCGGCGTTGGAGCCTCGGTCGTGGCATCACCGATGAAGGTGTAGTTGACGCCACCCGTGATTGTCATGTCGCCGCTGGTATAACGGGCACCAAGACCAATTGATGTCCGCCCGTCGGTTGGCCCAAGGTTGCCCGAGAAGCCGCCGGTCTGCGCCTCATAGGTGACTGAGCCCAGAACCGTCCACGTATCGTTCAGAACCCGCGCGCCACCCAATGTATAAGTGAAGGAGTCATTGTCATAGTCGACCAGTGAATTTCCGGGGGAAACGCCAGCAGTGTATGTCGGTGGCGTGATGTCGAACTCTGTCCAGTCAACCCAACGGATGGAGCCGAAAACAAGCGTGCCTTCAGCGACGCCGGATTGCGCTTCGAGCAGCAGTTGCTGGGGGATCGTTGTGTTGAAGGTTGTGGGCACAACGCCGCCGAGGGTGGTCTCAGTCCCGGTGAAAGTGTGATCGGTGGCGCTGTAGTAGGTCAGCGCAACCCGCAGGGCGATTTCGGGCCGTTCATAGGCCGCACCAATCATATAGCCCAGCTCATAATCACTTTCGGCTTCCATCTGGTAGCGTGCAGCACCGCCGCCCGAGCCGTTGAACAGCGCCACGTTTCCGCTTGCCGTTACAGCACGCAGGCCGCCGTAGACCGAGATGTTTTCGGCGAATTCGTAACGTACAGCCAGCGTCAGGGCTTGTGAGCTGATTTCAGCCTGTGACCCTGCACCGGTGCCATAGAAGTAACCTGTGCCACCGTTGGGCAGGTAGTTGACGTTGGCCCCGATGGGCTGGTCGTAGATCAACGCGAAAGACAGCTCTTCCGTGATGTCCTGACGGTAACCGAAACTTGCGTAGCTGTACGAAGGTGTGATGTCGCCAGAGACCGATCCGCTGGGTGATGTGGCACCTGCGACGATGGCCTGTACACCGGAGACGTCCGGATCGACGTAGGTGTAGCCGAATTCAACGTAGGTGCCGTCCTGAAACAGGATGGCGGGGCTTTGGCCCTGACGCTCAATTCCGCCAGCATACGCCAGCGTGGTGGTGGCCAGAAGCGCCGCAATGGCGGTGGTTGTGGTAGTGAAGCGGGTCATGAGAGCCTCCCCGACGTGATGTCCCGAAATGTCTGTCTTGGGTGGAGTATGGCCGGGAATCACGTGGATCGGTCAAATCTTCCGCCACGTCAGGGCTGGTTTTGGGGCAAGCTACGTTTTTGTCTGTGTCCGAATTGCACCAGTTTTACGGAACACGGGCGGTCCGGGCGGTCCGGGATGTATTTCGGCTGCGTCGGTGTTCGCTCAGCACATTCATGTAATTGGCCCCAAGGATCAGCGCCGCCCCGGCCAATATTCCGATCTGCAACGTCTCATCATAGAGGATCACCCCCAGGATTGCGATTGCGGGAAGACGCACAAAGTCAATTGGGATCACCACGGACGCCGGGGCCAGGGTCAGGGCGGAGGTGAGGCAGAAATGGGCCGCCAAGCCGCCAAGCGCGATGACGATGACCCAGGGCAGGGCAGCGGATGAGGGCAGGGTGATGTGGCCGTCATAAAGGCTGAAGGCCAGGCCCAGACCCAATTGGATTGCCGTAAGCCAGAACAGGATACAGGTGATGGATTGGTCTGACGTCAGCCGTTTGGTGAAGATCGCGGTGATCGCAAAGAAGATCGCGGCCCCACCCGCCGCCACCATCCCCAGCGAGATCGGGGCGGTCCCCGGTTGCAGGACCATCAGGATGCCGATGAACCCCAGAATACCCGCCACACTCTTGATCCAGGTCAACCGCTCACCCAGAAACAGCGCCGCGAAGACGACAACCCACAACGGCGAGGTGAATTCCAATGCAAAGACCTGCGCCAGCGGGATCACCGTGATCGCCCACAGCCACAGGTTTTGCCCCGCGAAATGGCTCACGTTGCGCAGGATGTGGCTTGGCATCCGGTTCACCCGGATCTGAGTATGGGTGCCAGACAGCCACGCAATGCTGACAACCAGCACCAACCCGATGGCAGAGCGGTAGGTCATCAACTCAAACGTATTAAGTTCGCCCCCCGCCTCGCGCCCGCCGATGGCCATTGCGGTGAACGCCACAACGGCCCCGAGCATCCACAGCGCCGCCTTTGGCACGTTTGAGACCGAAGTGATGGCCGGGTCAGGTTTGGATTGTGGGGTGGGGTTTGTCATTGCGGCGCAATGTATATCCCTGCGCGGCTGAGACCAGCCAATTCGGAAAATGCCCCGCGCGGAAGGGGGCATTGCCCGCGCGGAAGGGGGCATTGCGCAATGGGGCATTGCGGAAGGGGGGTATTTGGCGGGGGCCACGGGTGCGGCCCCCTTGGTTCAAATGGGACCCTAGAAGCGGAAACCGACCCGCAAGGTGGCGGTGTTCAAGGTGCCGTCATAGGAAAACGCGGGTGTTTCCCCCTCCAGCTGGCGGCCCGTGACGTCAGCGCCGACAAACCAACGCTCGGTGACGTTGTATTCAACGCCAGCGCCGTAGTTGAAGCCGGTCAGGTCTGTCTGCACGCCACCTGCAACCGCGTTTGACGTGGAATACCCCAAAGCGCCGTAAAACATCAGCGCATCCGAGGCCGCAAAGCCAAGGCGCGCGCGCAGGTCAATGACATCCTCAAACTCAAAGCCGGCATCCTCGACGCCGATGAAATGCAGCATCCGGATTTCACCGCCGTAGATCATCGAGCCGTTCTGGACGTTGTACCCCGCGAACCCACCCCAGGCAGAGCCTTCGGGCGTAAAGGTGAACGGTGTCGGCGTCACCAAAAGATCCGTTTCTAAAATGTCACCCTGGGCGATGCCGTATTCGAGGCCCACATAAAACCCGTCGTAGGGTTCATCAGGTTGCACGATGATCGGCGGCGGCGGTGGGGGAGCCTCCACTGGGCCTGCGAAAGCGGTGGAGGTGGACATTAGGATTGCTGTTGTTGTTAGGGCGATGCGTGTCATGCTTTGGTCCCGAAAATTTGGGTGAGGTGTACAATGGGGATAATTTGCCACAATTGAATTTGAAGGAGGGCCGCAACTTGGCGTGGTGCGTTGGACCGGCGGGTTCTTGCGCAAAAGACGGTTTGGACAATGGGAACCTGTTGCAGAACCGCCATACCCAAGCGCTGGTCCGGTTTTGAATGTGCGCCGCGCGCGCCTTACAATCCGTCTGCCTTTGCCGCGTCCCACAAGGCGTCCATTTCGGCCAGGTCACTTGCTTCAGGACTTGAAGAACGCGCCATAAGTTGCTGTTCTATATACGCAAACCGACGCACGAATTTGGCGTTTGCCCTGCGTAGAGCAACCTCGGGATCAACCTTCAGATGACGTGCGAGGTTGGCGATCACAAACAGGAGGTCCCCCATTTCCTCTTCGATCTTCTCCTGAGGCAAGGTGTCCCGTGCCTCGGCCAATTCGCGGGCCTCTTCGGCGATCTTGTCGATCACCTGCCCGATCTCGGGCCAATCAAACCCGACACGAGCGGCGCGCTTTTGTAACTTCTCAGCCCGCATCAGGGCGGGCAGGCCAAGGGTCACGTCATCCAACACCCCGTTGCCGGAGCGGGCGGCACGTGCCTTCGCAGCCCGCTCTGCGGCCTTCACACCCTCCCAATCGCTCACTTGCTGGGTGGCGGATTTTGCATTGCTCTCATCCCCGAACACATGGGGGTGGCGGGATATCATTTTGTCGCCGATGGCACGGGCGACGTCGTCGAAATCAAACAGGCCCTGATCAGCGGCCATCTGGGCGTGGAAGACGGATTGGAACAGCAGATCGCCAAGCTCTCCCTTCAGATCATCCCAATGGCGACGCTCTATGGCGTCCGCAACCTCGTAGGCTTCTTCGATGGTGTAAGGGGCGATGGATTCAAAGGTCTGTTCCACGTCCCACGGGCACCCGCTCACGGGATCGCGCAGCCGCGCCATGATGGCACGCAGGCGGTGCATTGGATCAGACGGCAGGTCGCTTGGAAGAGTGTCCATGGCACAAGAAATGCGCCATGAAGATCGCCGGGGCAAGAGGCCTAGAAGCGGTAGGCGAAGCGCAGGGCTATGGAGTTGAGGTCGACCTGCGAGGTTTGGCCCGCCGGAACACTATCGCGCTCACCTTCAAGGTCACGCACCACATACAGGAGTCCGATCGAGAATTGGTCGGATACGGCATAATCAAACCCAATACCGTAGTTAAAGCCGCTCAATGAGACACCAGCCCCGGCAAGAGCCGCGTAGTAATCGGCTGCTGAGTATCCAAACTGCCCATACACGAGGAGCCGGTCGAGCGCGAAGCCAAGGCGGGCGCTTGCGTCCACAACATATCGCAAATGTGAGGACGAGGCCGGAAAGCCGGTCAAATTCTGCTCGTTCAACAGGTAATATGCGAGCTCACCGCCGTAGACCAGATTGCCATTCTGAAATTGATAGCCGACAAAGACCGACGGGCCGCTGCCATCATCCAGAGCCAGATCGAAATCCGGGTTGAAGAAATCGATATCACCGGTGTTCATCGAATATCCAAGGCCGACATACGCTCCGGACCAATCGTAGGTTTCGGCTTGAATAATTACGGGGGGCAGGGTTTGGGGCGCTTGGCCACCTTCGGCAAAGGCCGCGCCGGGTGCCATTGCGCCGGATGCCATTGCAAGGGCACATGCCGTGAACAAAAGTTTACGCATCAACAATATCCTTATAAAAACTTCAACATAACTATAGGCTTTTTTGGGCAACCAGGTAAGCTGCCATGGGGAACTGGCATGCAGGCGCGTGTAGGGGCAGCAAGGATTGACCCTGCCAATGCAAGCGCGCAGCTTTGGGCCTGAAGTCTTGCCTCAAGGAGCCGCCCATGGCCATCATCAACCGAATTGCCGCTTACGCCGACGATATGAAAACCTGGCGCAGGCATCTGCATGCGCATCCGGAGTTGCAGTTTGACTGCCACCAGACCGCTGCGTTTGTGGCTGAAAAGCTGCGCGCTTTCGGGGTGGATACGATCCACGAGGGCATTGCCCAAACTGGCATTGTGGCCATCATCGAGGGCAACGGCGACGGTCCCACAATTGGCCTGCGCGCTGATATGGATGCCCTGCCGATTGAGGAAATGACCGGGGCAGAATATGCCTCAACCGTCCCCGGAAAAATGCATGCCTGTGGCCATGATGGCCACACCACGATGCTGCTTGGTGCCGCGAAATACCTGGCCGAGACCCGCAATTTCAAAGGCCGCGTGGCGCTGATCTTTCAGCCTGCGGAAGAGGCCGGCGGCGGCGCAGGTGTGATGGTGGAGGAGGGGATCATGGACACCTTCGACATCACACGGGTCTTTGCGATTCACAACGTTCCGGGCCACGACTTTGGCCGAGTGTTCACCACCCCCGGGCCGATCATGGCGTCCGCTGATACCTTCACCATCGATATTGAGGGCAAGGGCGGCCACGGCGCGTATCCTCACTACGCCATTGACCCGATCCCCCCCGCCATTGCCATTGCCCAGGGCTTCAGCACAATTGTGTCGCGTAACCACCGCTCGCTTGATGATCTGGTGATTTCGGTGACCCAGATCCATTCCGGCTCCATCGACAATGTGATCCCCGCCACCGCTTACCTCAACGGCACAATCCGCACCTTTGATCCAGATGTGCGCGCCATGGCTGAGCGGCGTATGGAGGAGATTGTGGCCGGAGCGGCGACCAGTTACGGCGTTACGGCGCAGTTCACTTATGTACGCGGCTATCCACCAACAATCAACGATGCGGATCAGGTGGATTTCGCCGCCGAGGTCGCCCGCGGCGTTGCTGGACCGGCCATGGTTGACGCCACGGCCAGCCGTGAAATGGGGGCGGAAGATTTCGCCTACATGCTGCAGGCCCGCCCCGGCGCCTATATGTTTTTGGGCACAGGTGAAGGCGCTGGCTTGCACCATCCGGAGTATGACTTCAACGATGACGTCGCCCCGATTGGCGCCAGCATCTTCGCTCGATTGGTGGAGAGCGCGAACCCGGTCTAGGCCTGTTGCGTGACCAGCCCCAGGCGCCCGCACCTTATTGCCCGGGACGGGCGTAAGGTGCTCAGGTCCGGCAGATGGCTGTGCGGCCTTTGGCCGTGCTGATATCGGCGGATCGCCGTTCTGGGGCCCGCGCGCCGCCGGACTAGTGGGTTTCCGCCCGCAGATACCGTCGCATCCCATACAGCAACGGCTCCCCTTCGTGGGCCACCCGAACCGTTTCAACCGCCCCGATACAAATGTGGTGGGTTCCGTGGCGTTCAGCCGAAATCAGGCGGCAGTCAAAGCCCACCAGCGCGGCGCTCAGATAAGGGGCGCCGGTGGCCAGCACCTCAAATTCAACGGCGTTGAACTTGTCGCCTCCGGGTGCCGGTACCCGGGACGAAAACACGTCAGAAATATCGGTCTGACCAATGCGCAGCACGTTGATGCAAAAGCAGCCGTTTTCCAACACCAGTGGCAGGGTTGAGGCTGAGGCATTCAAACACATCAACATCGTCGGACGCTCCCCGTCAGCCGAGATTGAGGTCATCGCAGATACCGTCACCCCGCCGCGCCCCGCAGGCCCGTCGGTTGTGACCACCGAGACGGAGGCCGCGGATCGGCTCATCCCATCCAGAAAACTCGACTTCAGGTCGTCCAACTCAGCCATGATCCAGCCCCACATTCGCGCGCCCCTGAACATCGCTCAAGCGCCCCTTCCATACAAGGTGGATCAATTGGGGCTTCGTCCTGGCAATTGCGCGGTGTAGCAACGGGCACGGGGATCAGGCGATCAGGCGATCAGACGGGGGTGAGGCATGGCGCTGGAAGATGCAAAAAACGATGTGGACCGGGCGTTCAGGCGGGATGATCTGCGGGGGCTGGCGTTTGAGAATGCGTTTAGCGGCGCAACCTCGTTCCTGCGCCGGGCCTACACCAAGGATCTTGGCGGGGTGGACGTGGCTGTGACGGGGATTCCCTTCGATCAGGCCGTCACCAACCGTCCCGGCACCCGCCTTGGTCCCCGTGCCATCCGTGCGGCCTCCAGCCTGCAACCGTTTGATCCGCCTTACGGGTGGGACGGCTATTCGCCGCTGGAGGCGCTGGCGGTGGCTGATTACGGCGACATGGCGTTTGATTATGCCTGCTCCGCAGACGTGCCAGCGCGGATTGAGGCTCATATCGCCGGTATCCTTGGGGCAGGGGCCGCCGCAATAACCCTTGGCGGTGATCACTCCATTACCCTGCCCATTCTGCGGGCATATGCTGCAAAATTCGGCCCGTTGGCGTTGATCCAGGTTGATGCCCACACCGACACCTGGCCTGATGATGATGCCTCTCGGATTGATCACGGCACGTTCTGTTACACAGCGGTGAAGGAGGGGTTGATCGACGTTGCGCGGTCGTCTCACATCGGCATTCGGACCGTCGTTGACGACAACCTCGGAATCCACATCCACGACGCCCGTGAGGTGCATGAGGCGGGGGCATCCGTGGTGGCGCAGGCGGTAAAAAACCGCGCCGGGACGGCACCTGTCTACCTCAGCTTCGATATCGACGCCCTTGGCCCTGCCTTTGCACCCGGCACCGGCACCCCGGTCTGGGGTGGGCTCAGCAGCGCCCAGGCCGGGTGTCTTTTGCGTGAACTGGCAGGGATAAACCTTGTGGGCGGTGATGTGGTTGAGGTTTCGCCGCCGTTTGACAGCGCTGATATCACCGCTGTTGCGGGTGCTCATGTGGCGATGGAGTTGCTGTGCCTGTGGGGCTGGACCCGCCGGTAGTAGGGCGGTGATCTTCGCCAGTGAAGCCACCCTGACGAAACGTCTCTGGACCACGGCGGTGGGATTGCATAGATGTTCTCAGGCACGCTCCTGACCCGGTGATTTATGCTCAACCTACGCCCAAAAGGCAGCCGTAACCCGCCGGAAAATCGCGCCCCCAGTCAACGGGACGTGGCGCGCGAGATATCGTATGCATCCTCCGCCACCACCAAAGGTGGTCGCGCGATGATCCGGGTGATGGAGAACACCACAGGGCGGTTGCGGCTGATCAAACAGGCCGGTGGATATGACGAAGAAGTCCGCCAGGGCCGTGACTTCTGGCAAGTCATGGTGGAGCGTTTCAAGCTGGACCTGAAGGTGGTGGGGGGCAGCCTGTCCAATATCCCGGAAACCGGCCCTTTGGTGCTGGTCGCGAACCACCCCTATGGCATCCTCGACGGGATGATGATGGGCCATATCCTGGCCCAGACAAGGGGCGATTTTCGCATCCTTGCCCATCAGGTTTTTCGCAAGGCAGAAGACCTTAACAGGGTCATTTTACCGATCAGTTTCGAGGAAACCAAAGCGGCGCTGGCGCAAAACATCGCCACCCGTAAAAAGGCGCTGCGTTATCTGGGTGATGGCGGCGCAATTGGTGTGTTTCCCGGCGGCACTGTCTCGACCGCAGCCAAGCCTTTTGGCCGCCCGATGGACCCGGTCTGGCGCAGCTTCACCGCGCGGATGATTGCGAAGTCTGGCGCCACGGTGGTGCCGGTCTTCTTTGACGGCCACAACTCACGTATGTTCCAGTTGATGAGCCATCTGCATTACACCTTACGGTTGGGCATGTTGATAAAGGAATTCAAAGCGCGCACCGACTCCCAGGTAAAAATTGTGGTGGGGGAGCCGATTTCACGGGCTGCACTGGACGTGTATGCAGGTGATGGGAAGGGGCTTATGGAGTTCCTGCGGCAATCGACCTATGCCCTGTCGCCCCGTCCTTTTGACACAAAGGCGCACGGGTTCGAGTTTGAAGACAAGCATCGCGGTCCCGAGGAGAAGTCCGCAATCATGAAATTCAAGGAGCGCTACTGATGGCGGTTGGGATATTTGACTCCGGCCTCGGCGGGTTGACGGTGCTGGACGCCATTACCAAACGCCTGCCGGATGTGCCGCTGATCTACATGGGTGACAACGCACACACGCCTTACGGTGTGCGCGGGGCGGACGATATTTTCGACCTGACTACTGCCGGGGTGCAGCATCTGTTTGATCGTGGCTGCGACTTGGTGATCCTGGCATGTAACACGGCTTCAGCCGCCGCGTTGCGGCGGATGCAGGACAGTTGGGTGCCCGAGGGCAAACGGGTGTTGGGTGTGTTTGTGCCCCTGATTGAGGCGTTGACCGAACGCCAGTGGGGGGACAATTCGCCGCCGCGCGAAGTTGAGGTGAAGGAGGTGGCGTTGTTTGCGACGCCCACCACGGTCTCGTCACGGGCGTTCCAGCGTGAGTTGGCGTTTCGCGCCATTGGTGTCGATGTGGAGGCGCAACCCTGCGGC
>JAESTV010000044.1 GCA_016763475.1 Roseicyclus sp. | reverse complement strand
CCATCTGTCTGCCCTTTCCCGCAACTGGGTGCCCCGTAAGGCGCGCTGTGAGGCTCGCGGCTTACCAACCTTCAACCTGTGCGGTCGGGGTTACACCAAAGCCGCCGCGCGTGCGATTGGGGATGCAGGTCACCATCAGCGTGCAGGCCCCGGAACAGGCAACTCGCCGCGTTGGCCCGGAAGTTGCCCGTGGCCGGGCCGAAGTTACGGCAGCCTTCGATGGCCTCGGCGTCACCGATCCCAACACTGGCAAAATGCTGGTTATTACCTCTGGGACGGTTGCGGCGGTTTTGCCCCGGCGGGCGGGTCAGGCGGGTCAGGCGCTGAGTTCTGTCAGCACTTTCGAGAAGACACGCGCGGCACTTGTGGTGATCTCGTCTGCGCGACTCATCACCCCCACGGCACCGGCAGTCTGATCCAGGGCCAGATCAAGCGCGACCAACGTGCCGGTGTCCAGATCAGCCTGCACCACACCCCGGCTAATGAACCACACAGCGTTCGGGTGTTCGGCAAGGAATGCTCGCGCGAAAGCGGCAGAGGTTGTCTCGATCCGGGTTTCGAACAGGGGTAACCCGGCAGAGATCATGGCGCGGGCCACAAGGGGCCGGATCGCAGATTGTTTGGGCGGGTACAGCACAAGACACGGCAATAGATCGCCAAGGCTGGTCAGCGCCGCCGCCGGGTTATCAGGGCTGGTGACAACAATAACCGGCTCTGTGTAAAGCTGCCGGAAGGTCAGCCCAACCATGGTGTCAGGCCGCCCCAGCCGCCCAACCACCAGATCAAGCGTGCCGCTGCGCAATTGCGCGGTCAGGTCGTGGTGCTGCCCCTCTTGCACCTCCACAAGCGTATCGGGTGCGTCCTCAAGGAAGCGGGCCACAGCCGTTGGCAACAAAGCCCCTGCGACGCTGGGAAGCGCGCCGATACGCAAGTGCCCCGACATCTCTCCACCACCGCGTACAGACCGCAACCCATGGCGCAGGGCGTTGGTGCTTTGTTCGGCGAATTGTAGAAACACGTCACCTGCGGGCGTCAGGCGCACCCCGGCGCGGTCGCGGTCCATCAGACGCGCACCTGCGATCTCCTCCAACTCCTTGAGGGTTTTGGAGATTGCCGGTTGGGTCAGATGCAACTGTTCAGCGGCGCGTTTCAGGCTGCCCGCACGGGCAATTGCGCTGAAGGCGTCCAAGTGGCGGAATTTGATGCGTCGATCCATTACTTGCCTAAAATGATATCTAAATTGGGCAGTAACTCATTTTTCATCGCCATTCCAGCATGGTAAGTACGGTCTCAAACAAATTTCGGAGGTGTCATGCGAACTCAGGTTGCGATCATAGGCGGCGGTCCGTCCGGCCTGTTGCTGTCCCAACTCCTGCATAAGCACGGCATTCAAAGCATCATATTGGAGCGAAAAACCAAAGACTATGTCCTTGGTCGCATTCGCGCCGGTGTTCTGGAACAGGGCCTTGTCCGCCTGATGGAAGAGGCAGGCTGTGCTGATCGGCTGCACGCGGAAGGCTTCACCCATGAGGGCACCCTGATCTCCTACGGGAAAGAGGTGTTTCGCATCGATTTCGCCAAACATGTTGGCACCCCGGTGGTGATCTATGGCCAGACCGAAGTGACCCGTGACCTCTACGCCGCCCGTGAGGCTTCTGGTGGCCAGATTGAGTTCAACGTTGAGGATGTTGTCATCCATGGCGCGGATACGGACGCCCCCCACGTCACCTACAATATCGGCGGCGAACCAAAGCGGATCACCTGCGATTTTGTCGCCGGGTGTGACGGGTTCCACGGGGTTAGTCGCAAGACAATCCCGGAAAATGTGCGGCAGGAGTATGAGAAAATCTACCCGTTCGGCTGGCTCGGCGTCCTGTCCGAGACGCCGCCGGTCAATCACGAGCTGATCTATTCAAACTCACCGCGCGGCTTCGCCTTGTGTTCCATGCGCCATGCGCAACTCAGCCGCTATTATATCCAATGTTCCCTCAACGATGATCCGCAGAACTGGACGGACAATGCCTTCTGGGAGGAACTCAAGCGCCGGATCCCTGACGAGCAGGCTGACGTGCTGGTTACCGGCCCCTCAATCGAAAAGTCGATTGCGCCGTTGCGGTCTTTTGTGACCGAGCCAATGCGCTGGGGTCGCCTGTTCCTGTGCGGCGACGCTGCCCATATCGTGCCGCCCACCGGGGCCAAAGGCCTCAACACCGCCGCATCGGACGTGCATTACCTCTACCACGGATTGCGCGAGTTCTATGAGCGCAACAGCAGTGACGGCCTCGATACCTATTCCGCCAGGGCACTGGCGCGGGTGTGGAAGGCGGAACGTTTCTCATGGTGGTTCACGTCATTGATGCACCGTTTCCCGGAACAGACCCCGTTTGATCTGAAAATGCAGATGGCTGATCTGGAATTCCTGCGTGAAAGCACCGCCGCGCAGAAGGCCATGGCCGAGAATTACGTGGGCCTTCCCTATTGACCCGCATTGACCCGCATTGACCGCGCCCAACAGGAGGCACCCCCCATGTCTGATCGTCACACCAAAGGTATGACCACCCGCCGTGAGGTTCTGGGGGAGGCCCATGTCACCCGCGCCGAAGCGGCCAAAACTGCCTTCGATCAGCCGTTTCAGGAAATGATCACCGAAGGCGCCTGGGGCACGCTTTGGTCCAACGATACAATCCCACGGCGCGAACGCTCGATGCTGACCCTGGCGCTTCTTGCCGCCACCGGAAACTTTGAGGAAATCCCGATGCATATTCGCGCCACCGCCAATACCGGGGCCACACCGGATGACGTGATGCAGGCGTTTCTGCACGTCGCGGTTTACGCAGGTGTTCCAAAGGCCAATCATGCCATCAAGCTGGCCAAACAAACCTACGCCGCGATGGAGGGTGAGACATGAGACCACTTAGCGAATACCATCAACGCGACACCGACCGCCATCCACCCGCCCTGACCCCAACCTACAAAACTTCGGTTGCGCGCTCACCACGTTACGCGCTGCTAAGCCTCGATCAGAGCTTGAGCGAAATTACCGGCCCGACGTTTGGGCACCATGATGTGAGCGCGCTGGATCACGATCTTCTGAAGAACTTTGCCACCCAGGGTGACGCCATCGGCGAGCGTATCATCGTGCATGGCCGGGTGCTGGACGGCAACGGGCGGCCGGTTCCCAATACGCTGGTCGAGGTTTGGCAGGCCAATGCCTCAGGCCGCTATCGGCACAAGAAAGATACCTACCTCGGCGCGCTTGACCCGAATTTCGGCGGCTGTGGGCGAACAATTACCGACGAGAATGGCTATTACTTCTTTCGCACCGTCAAACCCGGCGCCTATCCGTGGCGCAACCGGGTGAACGATTGGCGACCCGCCCATATCCACTTCAGCGTGTTTGGCAGCGCCTTCTGCCAACGCCTGATCACGCAGCTTTATTTTGAAGGTGATCCCCTGATCCCGCGCTGCCCGATTGTGCAGACAATTGCGGACCCGGATGCCATTGATCAACTGACCGCGAAGCTGGACATGAACGCCACGATCCCGCTCGATACCATTGCCTATCATTTTGACATCGTGCTGCGGGGCCGACGCTCGACGCTGTTTGAAAACCGGCTGGAGGGGAACTGATGGGGCAGCAACTGAAGTATTTGCGCGAAACACCGTCCCAGACCGCGGGGCCGTATGTCCACATCGGCCTGGCGCCCGGTGATGCCGGGTTCCATATTTATGACACCGAACTGGGCCAGGATATCGCCGGGCCAAACGCGGCGGGGGAACGTATCCGCGTGGAGGGCCGCGTGATCGACGGGATCGGTGCGCCGATCAAGGACGTGCTGCTGGAGGTTTG
>JAESTV010000043.1 GCA_016763475.1 Roseicyclus sp. | reverse complement strand
GCCGAGTTGCTTTATCCGCGTCTCCGCTTTTGGCCTTGGCGGTTGCGCTCCCGTCTGCCGCAGATCAGGCCCTAATCCACGTTTGATCTGATTGAGGTGATGCTCGCGCAGCGCCTCCCGGTTGGCGAAGTCCTAAGGCGTTCCGCCCTGCATCATAAACCAGGGCCTATGGGGAAACGCTTTAAGCCGCGAATATTGCCGTGCTTGGCCGTTTGACAGACCAGATCGGTCAATTCGCGATCAGGGGCCGCAGGGAAGATTTTGCGGCCCAAAAAGCTGATGCTGGCCGGGTCTTGCCCCCTGCCCGAAGCAATGGGGGCACCGATCATTCGTCTTCAAACGGATCCCAATCATCCGCCTCTTCCGGGATTTCCTCCAGCGCCGTTGCGGCGGCTTCCTGCGCCAAATCCGCGTGGGACCGGATCTCGGATATCCGCGCCTTGGGGAACCGCGCCAGAACCGCTTGCATCAGCGGGTGATGAGACACCTCTGTTTCCAGTTCGCGCCGTTTGGCTTGGTCCTGCTCCTCAATTGTCGCGCCACCACCTGTTGAGGCGACAGAGATCCCCCACCGCGCGCCGGTTGCTGTTTGCAACATCCGCCCGAGGCGTTGAACCAGATCACGCGGCGCGGTGTCCGTGACTTCCACCTCGATCCGTCCGGGGGCGTAAGACACAAGCCGCAGCGCCGTCTTCACTTCGATCAACAATTTGATATCACGGGCGGATTCAACCAGTGCCACAACCGATTGAAACGTCGGATATACGGATAAATCCGGCCCGGCCTGAACCGCCAACGCAGCCTGCGGACCGCCACCCCGACCTGAGGGCGCAGGGCCAGTGGCGCGTGCCACAGGTCCCGGCCCAAGCGTCGTCTGCCCGCCCGAGTCCGAAGGCGCCGGACCCGAAGGCCGAGGCATTTCGGACAACTTCTTCACCAGGTCACCGGGGGTTGGCAGCTCAGCCACATGGGTCAGTCGGATCACCGCCATCTCAGCCGCCATCATCGCGTTTGGGGCCATGCGGACCTCTTCGAGCGCCTTAAGCAGCATCTGCCACATCCGTGTCAGCACCCGCATTGACAGGCTGGAGGCTAACGCCAAGCCACGAGTGCGTTCATCCGGGGCGATTGTCGGGTCTTCGGCCGCGTCAGGTGTGATCGAGATCACTGACAGCCAATGGGTGATCTCTGCCAGATCACGCAACACCGCAACCGGGTCGGCGCCGTCAGAATATTGCGCGCCCAATTCATCCAACGCTTTTGCGGCGTCACCCGCCATGATCGCTTCAAACAGGTCCAACACCCGGCCACGATCCGCCAACCCCAACATCGCGCGGACTTGGTCAGCGGTGGTCTCACCCGCACCATGGGCAATCGCCTGATCAAGCAGGCTCATCGCATCACGAACCGATCCTTCAGCCGCCCGTGTGATCAGCGCCAAAGCATCTTCGGCAATCCCGGCATCTTCCAGCGCTGCAATCTTTTGCAGGTGGGCAATCATCACTTCCGGCTCAATCCGGCGCAGGTCGTAACGCTGGCAGCGCGATAGGACCGTGACGGGAACTTTGCGGATTTCGGTTGTGGCAAACAGGAATTTTACATGTGCCGGCGGTTCCTCCAACGTCTTCAGCAGCGCGTTGAACGCAGACGTCGACAACATGTGAACTTCGTCGATGATGAAGATTTTGTAGCGCGCTTGTGCGGCGCGGTAGCTCACCGTCTCGATTATCGCGTCGCGGATATTCTGGACGCCGGTGTTACTGGCGGCATCCATCTCCATCACATCAACGTGTCTCCCCTCAGCAATCGCCACACAATTCTGGCAGGTGCCGCAGGGGTCTGTTGTCGGGCCGCCCTCGCCATCAGCGCCGATGCAATTCAGACCTTTGGCGATGATCCGCGCCGTGGTTGTCTTACCGGTGCCGCGAATGCCCGTCAGCATGAACGCCTGCGCGATGCGGTCAGCGTCGAAGGCATTTTTCAACGTGCGCACCATCGCCTCTTGGCCGATCAAATCGGCAAAGGTCGCGGGGCGGTATTTCCGGGCGAGAACCTGGTAGGCGGGGGCTTGATCAGAAGGCATGGTTGGATTCGGGCCTGCGCGTTATGGGCTGGTGCGCAGGGTAAGGCGCGGGGGTCCGGGCGTCCAGCCAATCAGTCCCCGTGCAGCGGATCACTTGCCTTAGGCCACCACGTTCTTGTCCTTCGCGGCGGATGAGGTCTACTTGGATGGCATTGGCCATCGCATGGCGCCCCGGTACGATGTACGACTTCTGCCGATGTACGGCTCATGCCGGTGCAGGATCTGAGTGATGGAGGGATTGACCCATGGACGACAGCTATGACAACCGTCTGGCTCGCGCGATGGCACAGCTTGAGGCGTCGCGCATCAATAAGCTGAACTACGCGCCACCACTCTTTCGGCTGGCCCGTGTGCTGGGCCTCCGACCGCGTCCGCCTCATTACATGAGTTTCACCCGTGCAGCATTGCTGCTTGGCCCGGCGTTTGGCCTGCTTTGGGGGTTGCTCATGTGGGTTGTGCAATGGCGCGCGGCAGAGATTCCGACTGTGGTTGTCGTGGTAGCGTCGCTTCTGGCGGGGGGCCTGTTCGGCCTTGCGATGGCGGGGTATTACCGCTGGGCCGGCAGTCAGGCGGGCCTGTCCACATGGGAGGATCTTTGAGCCGTCCCCATGTAATCGGGCCACAGCCCTCTACCCGCCTGACCCGCCAGGAAGCAGTGTTATTTGCGCCGCTTGTGGCGTGACACCGCCTGTGTGTTGCGGGCCATCCTTTGCAGCTCTTTCTCACGCGCGCGCGCCTGGTGTCTGGCTTCGTGGTTCATCTCATCCTCACGCACCAGTTTTTCGAACCGCTTCACGCGGTCCGCGTCCAGATTACCCGCCGCAATTGCCGCTTTTACGGCGCAGCCGGGTTCTGCCTCGTGGCTGCAATCGCGGAACTTGCAGGTCTCTGCCAGCGCCTCGATATCTGCAAACACTGCGCCAATTCCGTCCGCCGCATCGTTCAGCCGCAGCGCTCGCATGCCGGGTGTGTCGATCAGCCAGCCGCCAAAGATGGTGCGTGACAAGCCGCGCGAAGTTGTGGTGTGCCGCCCCTTCGCGTCACCCTCGCGGACACCCGCCGTTGCTTCCTCTGCGCCTGTCAATGCGTTGGCCAGCGTGGTTTTCCCAACCCCGGAGGAGCCGACCAGCGCCAACGTCTGGCCGTCCTTCGACCAAGCGCGCAATTGCTCGGCCGCATCATCCGCGGTTGCGTCCATCGCCAAAGCGTTGGCCAGCGGCGATAGGGCTTCTGCTCGCCTCTCATAATCGCGCGGGTCGTCACACATGTCTGACTTGGTCAGGATGATCAACGGCAGGCACCCGGCAGAGGCCGCCATCGCCAAATACCTCTCCAGCCGCGCGACATTGAAATCCGCATTGCAGGACGTGACGATGCCAAGGGTATCCACATTGGCTGCAATCAGCTGTGTCTCCATGCCAGACCCCGCCGCGCGCCGTGTCAACAACGTGTCACGCTCCAGTCTGCGTGTCACAAGGCCTTGGTCCACATCCGCCAACACCCAATCGCCGGTTACATAATCGCCGGTGCTTTCGTCTCCTTGGGTTACAAGCCGCAGCGGCCCGTTTGCGGACAACGCGGTGATCCGGGTCCGAGAGACCTTGTTGACGCGCGCCGGTGTGGCGCCCGTTTCTTCAGGTTCGAGTTGCGCTATATGGCGCGCCGACCAGCCAAGGTCAGCAAGTGTGTAATGGGTCAATGATCTGGTCCCGAATGTGCATGACAACAGGCGCAGCAAACAGCCGCGCGGTCAATTCTTCGGGCGCGGTCTGGTGTCAGAGGCGAGTCCGGAGGGGGGTGCAATTGGCATGGGGCCGCCGGATCAAGAGTTACGGCTGTTGGGATCAACAACCGGCGTGGTTCATGCGTAACCTGCCTGACGGCAGAACGCGATACTCCAAGCAACCTGCCTTTGGCAGAACGCTTGGTTGGTGAGAGGCTGGACAACGACCCAAGCGGGGTTCGTTACGGCTGCTTCCTTCCGGATCTGACCGGGTTGGCGAAGTGCTTGCCCGCGCCAACCCCTCATCGCCCAGATAATCGCACCCAACGCGAATCGCAAGACGCCAGCTGCACAGATTATTATGGTCCCGCACCAAAGCAGTCGGAAGGAAATGCCCGGCGCCTGCGCAATGTCCGATCAAGCCGTGACCGTGACGCCCCCCCTGGCGGCAGCCGACGCAGCAGTGGACGTAGCGGGCGCGGTGGCGGTGCTTGAACGTGGCTCTGGTCGCGCCAATGCCCTGGAGGGGCGCTTTGCAGCCACCCACACCTCCCTTGCCGCCCGGTTCTCGCAGGCGTAATCCGTCCCCATGGCACTCCCCCAAAACCCGCTGCGCGCCATCGCGCTGAAAATCGCGTCGGTTTGCGTTTTTGTCACCATGGCCTCGCTGATAAAATCCTCGGCTGATGTGATCCCACCGGGCCAGGCGGTGTTTTTCCGGTCGTTCTTCGCAATCCCAGTGATCTTGGCGTGGCTGTTACTCAAGCACGACCTCGCCCATGGGCTGGAAACGAAAAACCCCATGGGTCATTTCTGGCGCGGTTTTGTGGGGTCATGCGCCATGGGCCTCGGCTTTGCGGGCCTTGGGTTGCTGCCCTTTCCCGAGGTCACAGCCATCGGTTACGCCGCGCCGATCCTTGTTGTCATTTTCGCCGCGATGTTTTTGGGAGAGCAGGTGCGCCTGTTCCGCCTGTCGATGGTTGCACTTGGGCTTGGCGGCGTGCTGATTGTCCTGAGCCCGCGCTTCAACGTGGACCCAGAGACAGCAGATGCGGCCCAGGCCCTTGGCGCGACCCTTGTCCTGATGGGGGCCGTCTGTGCGGCGTTGGCGCAGGTGTTTGTGCGCAAACTGGTGCAGACTGAACGAACGGCTGCAATTGTCTTCTGGTTCTCCATCACCGCCACCGGCCTCAGCCTGCTGACCCTTCCGTGGGGCTGGGTCTGGCCGACACCATTCCAATTTCTGACTCTGATCGCTGCGGGGCTTGCGGGTGGCGTGGGGCAAATCCTGCTGACGTCGTCTTACCGCCACGCTGATGCGTCTCTGATCGCACCGTTTGAATATACGTCCATGTTGCTGGCGATTATCGTCGGCTATTCGGTGTTTGGCGAAATCCCCAGCGCCTCGATGTTAGGGGGCGCGGCCCTGATCGTGACGGCGGGTATCCTGATCATCTGGCGCGAACGCCAGTTGGGGCTGGAGCGGGGTGCAAGGAAAGCTGGCACACCGCAGCCTTGAGGGGCATATGGATTGGACGGCGGCCGAAAAGCGGGCCCAGCCGACGTT
>JAESTV010000042.1 GCA_016763475.1 Roseicyclus sp. | reverse complement strand
GGGAGGGCGCCCATGACCCACACTGTCAAATCGGCCCTGTGGCTGCTGTTCTTTTCCACCATCCTGATGGCGTGGGTGGCCTTGTATAAGATGAGCACCGGCATGGGTCTGGACCTTCTGGGCCGCCCGGCGATGGACATGGGTGCGATGGACATGGGCGCGATGGGCACGGGGATGGGGCCAGACATGGGTCCCATGGCTGATGAGATGCCGCCGGGTGCTGAAATGCCGGTCGAAGATGCCATGCCGATGGCCGCATTACCCGCCATGGAGATGGCCGCCGCGGAGACGGCCGCCATGGAGATGGCCGCCGCGGAGATGGCCTCCATGACCCGGTTCACCCCGCTTTTTGGCATGTGGTCGATCATGATGGCCGCCATGATGTTGCCAACACTTGTGCCCACCCTGACCAATTATGACCGCCTTATCACCTCTGCCAACGGCAGCCGCGTGGGATGGCTGGGTGTGCTTGGCGGCTATTGCACCATCTGGATTGGCGTCGCGGCCTTTTTCGCAGGTATGCAATTGCTGCTGCTGCGCCTTGGGATCATCGACGCCATGGGCATCGCCCAATCCGCTTGGATTGCCGGCGGCCTGCTGATCGCGGTTGGAGCGTTTCAATTCACCGGCGCCAAAGAGGTCTGTCACGGCGTTTGCCATGCGCCGATGAACTATTTCCTCGGCTATTGGCGCCCCGGCTTTCTGGGTGGCGTTCGTATGGGGGCGGGCCTTGGGACCTATTGTGCGGGCTGCTGCTGGGGCTTCATGGCGCTTGGCTTTGTTGGCGGCATGATGAGCCTGCTTTGGATGGGGCTGGCCACATTGTTCATGGTCCTCGAGAAGCTGCCCCAGGTGGGCCATTACATAACGCGCCCTTTGGGTGTGGCATTGATTGCAGGTGGATTGGGTGTTCTCACCTATCCATTCTTCGTTGGATAAGGCCTGGCAGGGCCGTGGTTAAGGCCTGGCAGGGCCGGATAGGGAGAGATCAGATGAGCCTCAGGAAACGCCCCGATGCGGATCGGTTGGCTGTCAGCCAACGCATTGACCAACGTATGGAAAGCCCCAAACGGCGCAAAATAACGCCCCGTGATTGGGCGATCAGGGGGGAGCTGTTCCTGAACTGCTCGTGCACCGTGTTCTGCCCCTGTGTTGTGAGCCTCGGCAAAGCCGACCCCACTGAGGGTGATTGTAAGGCCTGGATGGCCATCGCCATTGATGAGGGGCATTTTGAGGGGGAAGACCTGAGCGGACTGAACGTCGGCCTGATGGTCTATATTCCGGGCAAAATGGCGGAGGGCGGCTGGCAAGTGGCGGCCTATGTGGACAACCGCGCCTCGGGCAAGGCGTATCAGGGTATCCTCGAGATATTCTCCGGCGCCGCGGGGGGCACAACGGGCCTGTTCACCTTGCTTGTGTCTGACATCGTGAGTGCCGAACGCGAAAAGGTCGAGATCGTGCGCGATGGTAAGAAACGTGGCCTTTATGTCGGCCGCAAAATTCAGGGTGAGATCGAGATGATTGAAGGCGCATCACCAGATCATCCGGTGATGGTGACCAATTCCAAATATTGGATGGGGCCTGACATTATCGCCGCCAAGGGCTTGAAATCAAGGGTCCGCGACTTCGGCAAGATGTGGGATTTCGGTGGCAAGTCAGCCGAGATCTGCCCAATTGACTGGTCCGGTTCGGCAAGCGGCAAATGATCTCGCCCGGGTATGCCCAGACCATGGCACGGTACAATGCCTGGCAGAACCAGTGGGTGTTCCAGGCCGCCGACGGGTTGTCGGAGCAGCAGCGACAGGAAGATCGCGCCGGGTTCTGGGGAGGCATTCAAAGCACGCTTGGGCACCTGTTGTGGGGGGATACGCTCTGGATCTCGCGCTTTGATGGTGGGCCGGGACCAGATGTGGCGCTTGCTGGGTCACGTATGGCCTATGATTGGTCAACGCTGATGGCGCAACGCCCCTTGTTGGATGCCCGTATTGCGGCGTGGGCGTGGTCAACGGAGCAAAGCGATCTTGAGGGCGACCTCAGTTGGTATTCGGGGGCCGCCGAGCGTCAGATGACGATGCCCATGACGATCTGCGTGGTGCAGCTGTTCAACCACCAAACCCACCATCGGGGGCAGGTCCACGCCATGTTGACCGCCTGCGGTGTGAAAACTGATGACACCGACTTGCCGTTCATGCCAGACGACGTGCCGGAGTGGAGGTAGAAAACAGCGCTAATTCAACGCACTATGGTGTGGTCTTCGTGTTGCGCCAATTCGGCCAGGAGGCTGCGATTTAACAAGTTACCCATAGCGCCTCGGGACGAGGGCGCGTAGCTGCATGTGAAGATGACGGAATGCGCACATGGCGCTTGTTCCGTAAAAATTTGTTTGTTTGCAGATCGTTGCGCTGCATACTTCATGTAATGGATCAGGGAGATCAAAACAATGACGTTTAACGCACTCATAGTGGAAAAGGACGATGAGGGCAAAACCAGCGCCTCGGTTCAGGCCATCACCAAAGACCGTTTGCCGGAGGGCAATGTGACGGTTGCGGTCGAATATTCGACGCTGAACTACAAGGATGGCCTGTGCCTCGGGCCCGGCGGCGGGTTGGTGCGCAACTATCCCCATGTGCCGGGGATCGACTTCGCGGGGACCGTCGAGACGTCCGAGGATTCTCGTTATAAAACAGGTGATAAGGTCATTCTGACCGGGTGGCGTGTGGGGGAGATGTATTGGGGTGGATACTCTCAAAAAGCGCGGGTGAACGCTGATTGGTTGGTGCCGTTGCCAGAGGGCCTGACAACGCGGCAGGCTATGGCCGTCGGAACCGCCGGTTTCACCGCGATGCTGGCGATCATGGCACTTGAAGATCACGGGCTAAAGCCCGGAAATGGTGAAGTTTTGGTGACCGGAGCCTCCGGTGGCGTTGGCTCCGTGGCGACGGCGATCCTTGCCAGTTTCGGCCATGAAGTTGCCGCTGTCACTGGTCGTCCGGAGCAGGCGGATTACCTGAAATCTCTGGGTGCGACACGGATTGTTGCCCGTGAAGAGATCAACCAAACCGTAAAAAGGCCTTTGGAAGCAGAGGTTTGGGCCGGATGTGTTGACGCTGTGGGTGGTGAAATGCTGGCGCGGGTGCTGGGGCAGATGAAATACGGCGCTTCGGTTGCTGCCGTGGGTCTGGCCGGTGGCGCCGGTCTTCCGGCAACGGTCATTCCGTTTTTGTTGAGGGGTGTCAACCTGTTAGGCATCGACTCCGTGATGCAGCCCTATGAAAACCGGATCCGGGCCTGGGACCTTATCGCCAAAAACCTGCCGATGGATAAGCTGGAGGTGATGGTTCATCCCGCCAGCCTTAACGAGTTGCCAGAGCTTGGCCGCGCGATCCTGAAAGGCGGGGTCCGGGGCCGGGTTGTGGTGGACGTGAACGCCTGATGGATGGTTCCATCTGAACCCTAACTGGTCCCATTTGGTACAATAGGGCGATTTGCTACCTTAGGGCCATGTCCCGCGATGGGTTACAGGGGGAGGGCAGTGCCCTCCTTCAATTCCTCCATCACAAAACTGGCGGTGACGTCTCCCATTTCGACCTTCGCAATCAAGCGTTGGTAGAGGCGGTCGTAATCCGCCACATCCGCGACCCGAGCGCGGATCAGATAATCCAGATCACCGGTCATTCGGTAGACCCCGAGGATTTCGGGCATCGCGCGCACCGCCCGGCGAAATTGATCAAGCCAATCAGCCGAGTGATGGGCGGCCCGGACCTGGATGAACACCATCAGGCCGAGGCCCACGGCGGCGGGGTCCACAACCGCGACGCGACCTTTGATGATTCCGCGGTCTTCCAGCGCCTTCACCCGCCGCCAAACCGCATTCCGTGACAGGCCGACATGGCGGCCCAATTCCTCCAACGGTTCATCAGCGCGAAGTTGCAGGCGGGTGAGGATACGGCAATCGGTTGGGTCAATTTTCTGCATATTTTGCAATATAGTGGGATACCATCCACGAGTCACGGGTAGTTCGTGCATCATTTGGGAGCATTGCGCCGGGCATCCGTGGCATTATGGGCGAAATAAAGCGAACAGGAGACCCGCAATATGATCCGCCGAATCTTTCTCGACCATCCCGCCCACGTGGATGAAAGCTATCTTGAACACCTGGCATTTGCGGGGAAATTCAGTGGTAAACTGTTCCTCGCAGCCGGTGCGGCGGCGGTCCATGCGGTAATCCCGTGCCTGTTCGAGAAAACCGCCAGTCGCCTGATTGCCGAGATGTATGCAAAGACCCACAACAGGGGGCAGTGAATGTGCCGATGGGCCGCGTATCTGGGAACGCCGATATACCTTGAGGAATTGCTGAGCATCCCCGGCCATTCCCTGATCGACCAAAGCCGCGCCGCGACAGAATGTAAGACAGCCACCAATGCGGATGGCTTTGGCGTGGCGTGGTATGGGGAAAAGCCCGAACCGGGGCTGTATCGGGATGTCTTTCCGGCGTGGTCCGACCCCAACCTTGCGTCGTTGGCGCACACCGTGCGCTCGGGCGCGTTTCTGGCCCATGTGCGCGCGTCCACAGGGGCCGCAACCAGCCGCAACAATTGCCATCCGTTCAGCCATGGGCGGTGGAGTTTCATGCACAACGGCCAGATCGGCGGTTTCGGCGGGTTCCACCGCACTGCCGATATGGGGGTGAGCGAGGCGTTATACCCGTTCCGCAGAGGTGCAACAGATAGCGAGTTGCTGTTCCTGTATGCCCTGGAGGCAGGGCTGGATACCGACCCGATGGGGGGCAATGATCGGCGCGCATCGGGCGTTGGAAGCGATGTCTGTGGCCAAGGGGACAGCGCCACACCTGCGATCATCGGCGGCGTGGAGTTGTGGCACGCGGCTGTATGCACTGCGCCTGTCGTCGGCCCATATCGCGCCATCGGTTTATTACCGTTGGAGCGATAGGTGTAACGGGTGGGCCGTGGTGTCGGAGCCGTTGGAGGTGGATCAGGACGGTTGGAGCGAGTTGCCGCCCGGCCATGGGGCGATGTTCGAGGAGGAGCGGGTGGAGGTTATCAAGATTGCCGCATCCCGCCGCGAGGTGCGGCCACCAGCGGTATCTGGCCGCGAGGCCTTGCGGCCGTAGATCGGCGTGGCCTGAAGTATCAGCGCTGTTCGTCCCCCGAACCGACGCACACACTCAATTTTTGCCATCAATAACCGTACATGAGCGCGGTAGCTCTCTGGGTGACAAGCCCGTGGGCCGGGTAATCCCTGATCCGTACCGCCACCTGTAAGAGCTGCGGCGTGGATTGCCCGAACGGCGCCCGCGTCCGCTGTGTCGAACATGATCTGAGTGCCATGTTTGCATGTGACGCGGGTGTCGGGTCGGACGCCTGCCCTCTGATCGTACAGCGGTGTTTGAGGGCAAGCGCGTTGAAGTGCGGCGGCCCGGCCATCAGGAAGCGGCTGTTACCTGAGCAAGGCTCAGGCGCTTAGCACAACCTCAAGATCTTCGGCCAGAAGTGCCGCGAGATGTCCGAAAGACGAGGTTGAGGTCAGAACCATGCGCCGGTGGCCTGACAACATCTGGCTTTCCTGCATCGCGCCCAAGGCACCGTCGTGATCAAGATCAGCAAATTGGGGTTTGAAGCCAGCGTCCTGCGCCAATTCAAGAAAGCGGAGCATGTCGGGATGGTCGCGACGGTCGGTATAGATTGCGACAGGTGCGCCGGAGCGGGAAAGCGCTGACAAGGCGCTGACGGCGGTGGCCAAACGGGGCGCGCTCCAGGCCTCTTTGGCATAGTGACGCGCCGGTGCAACATTGCGGGGAGGGGCGACATAGCGAGTGTCGTAGTTGCGAGCAAACATCCGCAGGTGGATCGCAAGCATGTCGGGGTCAACGCTGGCCACTGTGGTCGCACGATCCAGCCTTGGGCCAAACGCGTCATAGATCTCGCGCATGTGCCTGCGTAAATCGGGCATGTGGGCCAGCCGCGCTCCGTTAACCAGGCCAGGCCAGTTCAGGATGTTGAAAACCTCTGCCGCCTGCGCAGGCTCCAGCCCTTTCCATGGCGGAATGATCCAGTCCCGATACACCCGCGATGTCAGGTCAGAGGTTTCTTCAACCGCGATCCCGGTGAACAACGCGCCAAGGTCGATGCCTTCTTCCCCCATAACCGTCGCCCGGTATTCAGCGTTGGTCTGGATCACGGGCACCAGCCCGGAGGAGGTGATGGCAAGGGCGGAGCGGACCTGATTGGCAAACCCCGCCGTTGACGACATCAACACGCGGCTGCCTGCCGGACGACCCGCAAGATCATCCGGCCCCAGCGTTTTTGCGCGCTGCAACCGACGGCGGAAGCTATCAGCCATTCTCAAGCGCGGCGTTCAGGTTCTCTTCGATCTTCTCGAGGAAACCCATTGTGGTCAGCCATTTCTGATCCGGCCCAACCAGCAGGGCGAGGTCTTTGGTCATGTGGCCGCTTTCCACGGTATCCACAATCACCTTCTCCAGGGTGTCGGCGAAGGCCATCAACTGGGTGTTGTCGTCGAGTTTTGCGCGGTGCTTCAAGCCGCCGGTCCAGGCAAATATCGAGGCGATGGAGTTTGTGGACGTCTCCTTGCCTTCCTGGTGCTGGCGGTAATGGCGCGTGACGGTGCCGTGGGCGGCTTCGGCCTCCACAATCTTGCCATCCGGGGTCATCAGCTGCGAGGTCATCAGGCCAAGCGAGCCAAAGCCCTGCGCCACGGTGTCAGACTGCACGTCGCCGTCATAGTTCTTGC
>JAESTV010000001.1 GCA_016763475.1 Roseicyclus sp. | reverse complement strand
TGCATCAAGGCTCGCGTAACGATCTGAAAGATCAAAGAAACCCATCTGTGCCATGGTCGCCATCCCTCCGCTGCATCATGGCGCGATTCTACAGCGTGCTCAGATCAGGCGCAATTTTTCGAGGTGCCCCTGAACCGGTTTCCTGATCCCGAAACCTTTCGTCCGCATGGAATAGTCATTCGGCAGCTTCGGCAGCGTTGGGGTTCTATGTCCCCAGCCAGGCGGCTCCTGCTGAACAAGCGATTGATTGAGGCCCCCATAGACGCGATCGACTACGTCATAACCCACGAGCTTTGCCACATCACAGAGCCGCACCACGGTCCGGCTTTCTTTGATATGCTCGATGTAATCCTGCCCGACTGGAAAAAACGAAAGCACCGGTTGGAAAAAGCGATGGCTTAAGGGAACAAAATTTTGTTGCCAGGCCCGCAAACCAAGGGCGCGAAAAATCGAACTACGAAAATCTAGCTACCGCAATTGTCGTTGCTTTTCAATGCATTACAAGACTGCACCAAAACACCCTTAGTCAACAGCTTTGGAGAAAACCGGGAGAGAGAGAACCAATTTCGGCCCGAGCACCGGAGTGGCAGTCAACAGCCCAACCGCTACAACCTTTGAAAACAACAAGAAAATCCGGCGGCGGCCCAAAACGGAGAACGGGTTGTCTTTGGTAGGTGGCGGAGAGACAGGGATTCGAACCCTGGGAACGCTTGCACGCTCAACGGTTTTCGAGACCGCCCCGTTCGACCACTCCGGCACCTCTCCGCGGTACGGCATCAGCCGTGGGCGGCGGGATAGCGGCATGTGGTGCGTCGCGCAAGGGGCCATTGCTGCGATTTGTGTGGTGCATCCCAGGCCAGAAGGTGAATTCATCCCCGTGAGTTCACGCAATTGTGTGCAGCCTATAGATTTACATCTGCGAACCGGGCACTCTGAACTGTAGACCAATTTGACGGTGGAGGTTGTTATGATCCGGGCTGCTTGCCTCACATTATCCATTGCTCTGGGGGGCGTCATTCCCTTTGCGCACTCCGCTGGCGCACAGGATGGGGGCGTACAGGAGGTGCTGGCCGCACCGTCCATGGGGCTCTCGCTCGAGGCCCCGGCGCTTTTCGAGATGCTCGACGCGATGGGGATGTACGATATTCTTGCCATCATGGGCACGGAAAACATCCGTGGGGCAGGGGATATGGAGGCGCAGATGTTTCCCGGGGCTGGCGGCGCGGCCTGGCAGGCCATGGTTACACGTCTGCATTCCAGTGACCGGATGGCATCCCTGTTTGAGGCCGCGTTTCCGCGGGATGCCCTGACGCCGGAACAAATTGCCGAGATCACAACCTTCCTGCAATCGGACGCCGGACAACGGGTGATTTCCGGTGAGGTCGCCGCACGTTTCCTGTTTTTGGAGGAGGATGCCGTGGACGCCAGCAACGCGGCGTTTATGGCGGCAGTTGCGGCCAGCGATCCCCGGCTCGACATTCTGCAACGGTTCAATGAGGTTAATGGGCTGGTCGAGCGCAACGTCTCTGGTGCGCTGAACCTGCGGTTTGCGTTCTACCGGGGGCTGACCGACGGCGGCGCCTTTGATGCAGACATGCCCGAAAGCCTGATGCTGGCGGAAGTTTGGGCTCAGGAGCCTGAGGTGCGGCAGTTGACGGTGGAGTGGCTCTATTCTTATCAGCTGACCGCTTATTCAGACGCCAGCGATGGTGATTTGGAGGCTTATGTTGCGCTCTCGGAAACCGAGGCGGGGCGCGCGGTGAATGCAGCGCTATTTGCGGCGTTTGACCACATGCTGGGTGATCTCAGCTATGATCTGGGGGCTGCTGCGGCGATATTCATTGCCGGGGAAGATGCCTAGAAGGTGTTGATGGCCTGGCAGAAGCCCTCAAGTGCGTAACATACGCTGATGCCCCATGACATGCGCTGATGTCCCATGGTGTCGGGATATGGTCCAATCACGAGGAATCCGCCACCAAATACTCCCAAGGTCGAAGTTGGCGATGTGACAGGTTTGCCTGCGCTGTTTGCCTGCGCTGGCTGCAACCCGCTCTGGATCACTGAAGGCAAAGCAGCGACGGCGGCAGAAACGGGGCCTGACGCGGCGGAGGAGCAAGTCCGCGATATGGCCGGAAGCGGCCACTGGTATGGGTTGACAATTCCCGACCCCTCCAGCAAATAGCGGCCTCTGTCGTTGTTCGGGGAACCGGGCGGCGTCAGTATATGTATTAATCGCCCTTTGACGGGCGCGCAGTCCGAGGCGGAGGGGACCCTCCGAAACGCCAGCATAGCTGGGGCCACAGGACGCGGGTTAAAAAGGAAGAACCCATGTTCGCTGTCATCAAGACAGGCGGCAAGCAGTACAAAGTGAAGGCGGGTGACCGTCTGCGCATTGAACGACTTGCAGCAGAGGCCGGTGAGACGGTCCAATTCAATGAAATTCTGATGCTGGCTGGTGATGAAACCACCATCGGCGCGCCGCTTGTTGCTGGCGCCGCTGTGCAGGCACTGGTGATGGAGCAGGTGAAGGGCGAAAAGCTCATCCACTTCGTCAAACGTCGCCGTAAGCACTCGTCCAAGCGCACCAAAGGTCACCGTCAAAAGCTGACGCTGATCGAAGTGACGGACATCCTCGCCAAAGGTGGCGACAAGACTGGCGTGAAAGCCGCGATGGGCTCAGGCTCGGTTGTGGCCAGTGCCGCAGTGGCAGCTGCCCCGGCGAAGAAAGCCAAGAAGGCAGCAGCGCCTGCCGCTGAAGTCGCCGCAGAAAAGCCTGCCAAGAAGCCTGCTGAAAAGCCCGCCAAGAAACCCGCCAAGAAGGCGAAAGCCGCAGAAGCCGCACCCGTCGCAGATACCGGTGCAGATACCGGTGCGGGCACGCGCCCCGCCAACCTTCTGAGCGAAGCCCGGAATGGTCAGGCTGACGATCTGAAAAAGATCTCTGGCGTTGGTCCTAAGCTGGAAGGCGTGTTACACGGCATCGGCGTGTTCCATTTTGACCAGATCAAGACATGGGGCCCGTCCGAGATTGCGTACATTGACGACAAACTGTCGTTCAAGGGTCGCATCGAACGTGACAACTGGATCGAGCAAGCCACCGCGTTTGCCGCTGAACAGGAGTAAGAACCCATGGCACATAAAAAAGCAGGTGGTAGCTCCCGCAACGGTCGCGATTCCGCTGGTCGCCGTCTTGGCATCAAGAAGTATGGTGGCGAAGCCGTCATTTCCGGCAACATCATCGCGCGCCAGCGCGGCAACAAGTGGTGGCCGGGTGAGGGCGTAGGCGAAGGCAAGGATCACACGATCTTCGCCATCACCGAAGGCCACGTGAGCTTCCGTAAAGGCTTCAAAGGCCGCACCTTTATTTCCGTACTCCCGGCCCAGGAGGCGGCAGAGTAAACGCCACTTCCCGTGGAAAAATTTCAAGGGGCCGGCGGTATCGCCGGCCCTTCGCATTTTCGTCATTGCTCTTGCGCGTGGGTGTTCTGGTTCCCACGTAGTGTGCGGAAGAGGCACTTAGTAATGAGCAATCGGTTCGGAGGAGGACCGAGATATGAAACAGGAAACCATCCTGGCCCAGGCCGTGATCGAGACGCCTCGCATGTTTCTGCGGCCCGTGCGGGCCTCGGATGCTGGTCTGCTGGCGATGTACCATGCCGACAAACGTGTGGCTGAGATGACAACCTCGATCCCCCATCCCTTGCCACCCGGTGCGACCGAGAGCTTCATTGCGAACGTGACGAAACCGGATCGCGGCTCGTTTTCCTGGGTGATGGATGCCACGGAATTTGGCGGCTCCGAGGTGTTGGGTGTCATTTCACTTGACCAAATGGACCGCGGCCAGTCCGAGATTGGCTACTGGGTTGCGCCTGCGATGTGGAATACTGGCTTCGCGTCCGAGGCCGTCTTGGCGATGATTGATGCCAACCCGCTGGAAAACAAGACTATTTTCGGTTCGGTCTTCCAGGACAACCCAAGTTCGGCGCGCGTGTTGACCAATGCAGGCTTTGACTATCTGGGTGACGCCGAGGCGTTTTCGGTTGCGCGCAATGCCAAAGTTGCGACGTGGACTTACCTCAAGCGTTTGGCGTAAGAGGCTGAGAGTACCGGAGGCGGGGGCCAGCCCCCACACCCCCGGAGTTTTTTGCCAAGATGAAACAGCGGGCGCCGCGGCGAGAGTAATCCATGAAATTCCTTGATCTGGCTAAAGTTTATATCCGCTCGGGCGGCGGCGGCGGCGGGTCTGTCTCGTTTCGGCGTGAGAAGTATATTGAATACGGTGGCCCCGATG
>JAESTV010000041.1 GCA_016763475.1 Roseicyclus sp. | reverse complement strand
CGGGAGGGGCACTCATGAGGTTTTCCCCTCACCACGCAGGCGCGGATCAATCGCCACGTACAGCAGGTCCACGATCAGGTTGATGCTCACAAACATCACCGAAATCAGCATCAGGTAGGCGGCCATCACCGGGATATCGACAAACTGGATTGCGTTGATGAACAACAGGCCGACGCCGGGCCATTGGAACACCGTCTCGGTGATGATCGCGAAGGCGATGATGGAGCCGAGTTGCAGGCCGGTCACGGTTATCACCGGAACCATCGTGTTCTTCAAAGCGTGGCGGAAGTTGATGGTGCGATCACTCAGGCCACGGGCGCGGGCGAACCGGATGTAATCGGCGCGCAGCACCTCCAGCATCTCGGCCCGCACCAGGCGCATGATCAGGGTCATCTGGTAAAGGCCAAGGGTGATCGCGGGCAGGATGATCGACTTGATGCCGTCCCATGTGAGGAACCCCGTGGTCCACCAGCCCAGATCAACCGTATCACCGCGCCCGAAGGTCGGCATACCGCCGGTGTTGAAGCTCATGTCGGTGAACGGGATGCGGATATCGAGGCCGACCCCGAAGCCGTAAATCAGTAAAATGCCGATCAGGAAGGTGGGCAGCGACACGCCAATCAGGCTGATAGACATCACCAGATTGGCCGCAAACCCGTCGCGCCGGATGGCGGTGAAAATGCCCAGGACAATGCCCATCACCAGCGCAATGGCACCAGAAACAAACGCCAGTTCCAAGGTGGCGGGCAGGCGTTCTGCAATGATCTCGGCCACGGGGCGGCCCTGACGATAAGAGATGCCCAAATCCCCCTGCACCGCCCGCACAAGGAAATCCCAGTACTGCACGAAGAACGGTTTGTTGAGGCCGAGGATATCGCGCAGATGTTCAATGTCGTCCGCAGTGCGTTCCTGGCCCAACATGGTGTCAATCGGATCGCCAACAAAGCGGAACATTGCAAAGGCCACAAGGCCTACGACCAACAGAACAAGCACAGACTGGAATATGCGGCGGAGGATGTAGCTGAGCATGAAACATGTGTGGGTGCTGCCGCAGGGAGGGTCAAGCGCCGCGCGCGCCGGTGGCGTGGGATTGGCGTGGGATTATTGGCGGGTGATTGGTGTGTGAAAGGGGCGGGATTGGTGCGGCCTCTATCCGTGGCGGATCGGGAAGCGGCCTTGGGTGGGGCAGGGAAGGGGCAGATGCAGGCCCGCCGCGTTCGCCCACGGGCAATTCAACGCAGCACACAGGTGAGACTGCCCAACCTCCGCCGGGAAAGCGGCGGAGGTTGGGCGCTGATCCAATGGCGGTTTGTGGATTTGGCCCGTTGAAACGTGCCGTTCAGGCGCGAGTCTGACGCCGGATCATTCACATGGGACTGGCCGTCGATGATCACACCCGCCGGTATTCCTCAATTCTTTGAACACCGCTCACCACCATCAAAAAGAGGCCGCTTGTCCGCGTGCCCTTCCTTCCAATTGTCAAAATACCGTGAGGTTCGGTTCGGTTCGGGGCGAAAGGGGCGGGGCGAGAGAGGGCTGCGGAGGGGGGGTGCGGGGGGCTGGCCCCCCGCTTGGTCGACCAGGCGAAGCCTGGGCGAAACCCCATGTCTCAGGTCCCATGTCCCAAGCCCCGGTATTCAGATCACTTCCGCAGCTTTCGCGCTTCAGTTTGTCGCTTCAGTTTTCTGCGTCAACCGTCACCCAACGCAGGATGAAGAAGTTGTCAGGGCGCTGGGTCAACTCGATCCCGTTCCGCACCCCCCACAACAGCGGCTGCACATACATGGTGTTATAGACCGCGTCGTCCTGAACAATCGCCGCCGCTTCATCAAGCATCGCCTGACGGGCAGAATCGTCAATTTCGGACTGGATCAACGGCAACATCTCGTCGATGCGGGCGTTGGAGTAGCCGCCGAAGTTCCATGTGCCCAGCCGCTCACCGTTGGTGTGCACCAGGAAGCGCAGCGGGTGTTCGGCGTCAAAGGTGCCCGGAGACCAACCCAGCAGGTACATGTCGAAGTTATCTTCCCGCAGTTCCGGCCAGTAGTTCGACACCGGCATCGTTTCCAGCGTCGCATTCAGTCCCACTTGCGCCAACATGCCGACAACAGCCTGACAGACCGCCTCATCATTCAGGTACCGGTCGTTGGGGCATGACAGGCTGAATTCAGCGCCTTCCGCGCCCGCTTCCGCAATCAAGGCCCGTGCCAGGTCCTGGTCATAAGCCGGGCGGTCTCCATTGACAGTTGAGTAGCCACGCATGGCTGGTGAAACCAACTGGCTGGCTTCCTCTGCAGTGCCGCCCATGATCGTTTGCAGGATCGCGGGGACGTTCACCGCATGGCCCACGGCCTGGCGCACCCGAACATCAGCGAAGATATTGTCACCGCCGTTCTGGAGTGTCTCGTGATCGTGGCCGTACCCCAGCATGATGACACGCGCCTCGATCCCATCCAGCACATAAGCGCCATCAGAGGTGTTCACCCGCTCGGCGTCTTGCACCGGAACCGGGTCGATCAGGTCGATGTCCCCCGACAACAGCGCCGCCACTGCGGTGGCAGAGTTCTGGATCGGCGTGAAGATGGCTTCGGTGATGTTATGCTCAACCTCACCCCACCAGCCGTCGAACGGCACAAGCACCGTCTCGAGATCAGGCTGGCGTGATTGCAACATGAAGCTGCCGGTGCCGTTGACGTTACGGGTGGCGAAGTTTTCGCTGTCACGGGCAGGGCGCTCAGCCCCGTTTGCCTCAGCCCAACCGCTGTCCATCATCATCCAGTTGGCAATCGAATCCGGGAAGATCGGCTGCGGGGTGGAGGTCAGGATGTCGACGGTAAACTCGTCCACCACCTCAACGCCGGACACTGGCGCAAACCAGCTGGCCACGTCGCTATCCTCGGACGAGGCCCGCTCATAGCTGAACACCACGTCTTCAGCCGAGAAGGCGGCGCCGTCGTGGAATGTCACGCCCTGGCGCAAGGTGAAACGCCAGCCGGCGCCGTCAGCCAGAGGCTCCCAGCTTTCGGCAAGCGCCCCTTCGATTGCCATGTCGCGGCCACGGCGCACGAGACCCTCGTAGACGTTGTTGAGGAAACCCAGAACCGGCGCGGAAGACACCGCGTGGGGGTCCATGGTTTGCGGATCCGTGGTGGCAGCCCAGCGAAAGGTTTCGGCCTGCGCCGGGATTGCGGTGGCCAGCGCCAGCACGCTGGCGGTCAAAAGGCGGTTCATGAGTGGTCTCTCCCCAGAGCTATGTTTTTGGCGCACGGGCCACAGGTGGTTTGCATCACCGGGCGGGTGTGTGGTGCGCCTGAAGGACGAAGCGTGGCGCATTGCCATGATTAGGGCAAGGGGGGGGTGGTGGTCACGATTGCGTGAATGCGCAAGGTGAGTGGCGCAAAGTGAGTGGTGTAAAGAGAATGGGGCAAAGGGAATGGCGCGGAGTGAATGTGCGGGTTTGCGAAGCGGGAGGGGTGGATCGGGCCAGTCTTACGGACAGAACGCGGTGGCCAATTTCAAGGGACCAGGCGTGCGCGGAGCCGCGAATGAGGGGCGCACACCGGCGCGTTGGCGCCCGCACCTGCGGGTGGGGGCGGCGCGTTCGTGGGTAGCGCACGCGGACAGGCGCGCGCGCAGGGGGGCTGGCGCGGGCTGGCAGAGGCCGCCGATAAGGGTCACAGCAACCAGCCGTTTTGCGCGTACCAAAATGTGGGTCGGCGGGCCGCAGAACTAACCCGGCGCGATGACGTGTCCCATGATGGGCGGCCACGCCCCCGTCAATGGGCAACCGTCAAACACGAACACGATGCGCCGCGGCTGACCTTTTGGGAGACGCTGCCCAGAAACAGGCTTGCAACCGAGCCGAGGCCACGGCGGCCCATGACAATCAGATCCGCGTCATTCAATTTGGCGCAATCGAGGATGTCGTCCGCGGGATCACCACTGCCGATGGTGTGATCGTGCGGCGGCGTACCCAAATCCGTCGCCTTCGCAATGGCGGCTTCCATAACCGCCTTCCCGGCTTCGGCAATCTGGGCCGGAGACACCGGCACATCAACAACTGTATACCCGACGGAAATGGACGTCGTCTCTACCTGTGGCGAGTGCACCAGATGCAGCTCTGCATCAAAGGTTTTGGCCAGGCCGCAGGCGGTTTCCAGTGCCTTTTGGGCGGCATCCGAGCCGTCGATGGCGACAACGATCGATTTGTACATAAGGGCGTTCCTTTCAGGGCTGTCCGCGCAGGAGTTGCGCCTCCAAGGGTGCCACATTGGGAGGCCGCGCGCCTTGATCTTGGTCAATTGCGGCGCGCGGGTTACGGGACGCCCCCCACACGTGAGCATATGCGCCGATGGTACCCCGAAGGACGCCAATGGCCACCCCCTCCTGAAAACGCCCCTCAACCGATTGCAAACGCGCGCTCATTCATCTTGGCTAAAAACTCCGGGGGGGTCGGGGGGCTGGCCCCCCGTTTTCTCACCGGCGGATACGGGAGGGCGTGGGAGGTGCAGGGCCCCCGCTCAAGCCGCCAGCTCGATCCAGACCGGCACATGATCCGACGGTTTTTCCCACCCGCGCAGGTCTTTTTCGATCCAGCAATCCTGTAGAAGGTCCGCGGCCTCGGGGCTCAGCAGGTGATGGTCGATGCGAATGCCATCGTTCCGGTTCCAGGCCCCCGCCTGATAATCCCAGAACGAATACATCCCCGGCGCTTGATTGCAGGCGCGGAAGGCTT
This sequence comes from Roseicyclus sp., assembly GCA_016763475.1. GTDB lineage: Bacteria > Pseudomonadota > Alphaproteobacteria > Rhodobacterales > Rhodobacteraceae > Gymnodinialimonas. Next base: position 6,285 of record JAESTV010000041.1, on the reverse strand, counting down.
CCGTGAAGCCAAGGTTCAGCAGCCGACGGAACGCGGCGCGGCTTTCGGGGCGGGCCAGTGCATCCTGTTGCCAGGCCTCGGGCCGGGCGGCGTCCTGATCCTGGGGGATGATGTTGTAGTCCCCCGCCATCACCACCGGCATTTCGCTGGCAAGCAGGCCCTGCGCGTGAGCGTGCAATCGCTCCATCCAGGCCAGCTTGTAGTCGTATTTCGGCCCCGGCACCGGGTTGCCGTTGGGCAGGTATAATCCGCACAGGCGCACGGCCTGTGTCTCTCCCATCACCGTCGCCTCAATCCAGCGGGCCTGTTCGTCGCTGTCATCACCGGGCAGGCCACGCTGGACATCTTCCAGCGGCAGCTTCGACAGGATCGCAACCCCGTTAAAACCCTTCTGGCCGTGGGTTTCGACGATATAGCCACGATCCTCAAACACCGCCCGCGGGAAACCCTCGTCCACCGATTTGATCTCTTGCAGCAGTGCGACATCGGGCTTGGCCTGATCCAGCCAATCACCCAATGCGCCGATCCGCGCCTTGACCCCGTTGATATTGAACGTCGCAATCCGCATCACCTGCCCCCCGTTTACTCGTCGGCTTTGGCCCGTTCTGCCCCTTTGGCGCGCGCTTGCCAAGCGGTGCCTTGCCGAAGCGCATCGCTACCCGCCGCGCCACCTGTTACCGCGCCAATCCATCCCCTACATTGGCGGGGACGATCACTGGCACAGGTGGAGGCACTGATGTTCAAATTTCTCTTTGGCGGCAAGAAAACCCCCGAGGTCATACCTGAGAGCAACCGCGAGCGGTTTGCGCGGCTGGTGTCCGAATTGAACCAGATGATCGAAACCCTGCCCGCAAAGCCCCGTGTGACGTTTGACCCAGAGACCGGTCATATCCTGCCAGACACGCCGGAGCAGTTTGCCGATGAAGCCCTGGCGTTGCCCGCGCCTGAGGCGGCAAAACCAGAGGCGGCAAAACCAGAGGCCAACCCGGCCATCACCCAAGGGGATGGGGTGGCAAGCGCCGCGAAGTTGACCGCGGCTTCAAGCCCAAACCCAAGCCCAAGATCCGGTGCAAGCCCAAGCCCACAGGGCGCGCGGCCGGATGTCAGAACAGGCGCGAATTAAAACAGGTTCTCAGGCGTCTTCACGGATTTCTGCCAACCACTTCTGCGCACTTGCGACATCGTTGAAGCTGCGGATCACATAGCCGGGGATTAACGCGGATTCGACCGCTGCAGCAGCGCGAAAGATCTGATTGTGGGTGACAAGGGCCACGTGATCAAGCTGATGCAGCATCGCCATCATCTGTGGCCAGTGGCGCAACTCCACCCCAATTGCGCCTAGGGACGGCCATTCGGCCCCCTGATCAATCATCAGCAAATCGCCATGTGCCATGCCCTCCATCTCTGTTGAGAGGGTCTGTAAGCCGATCTCCATCGCGACAGAGTCCAATGCACCCGCAAGGGTGACGCGGAGGGAATTTGGGCCGGTGCGCTCTACGGTGAAATGAGTCTCGGGCATTTTCAGTCTCCCTGCATGTTGGTGATGCGGGAAGTCTGTCACCTGGCGGCTGAGGCCGCCTTGATCAGGGTCAATTGGAGCAGCATTTTTGCAGGCATGTCATCAGACCCCGGCGCAACGCGTTGCGTAAATGCGTTGAATGAAATGGGGGCCTGATGACGTAAGGGGTTTGGGGCAAAGGTGGCCCTAGAAAAACGCCTGCAAACCGGTCTGCGCCCGGCCTAGGATCAGGGCGTGGACGTCGTGGGTGCCCTCATAGGTATTCACCGTCTCAAGGTTCTGGGCGTGGCGCATGACGTGGTATTCCGCCATAATCCCGTTGCCGCCATGCATATCGCGCGCGTGGCGTGCGATCTCCAACGCCTTGCCGCAATTGTTACGTTTTATCAGCGAGATAGCCTCTGGCGCGCAAGTGCCGTCTTCCAACATCCGCCCGACACGTAACGCGGCTTGCAGGCCCAGGGTGATCTCGGTCTGCATGTCCGCCAGCTTCTTTTGGAACAACTGGGTTTGCGCCAGCGGCTTCCCGAATTGCACCCGATCAAGGCCATATTGGCGCGAGCGGTGCCAGCAATCTTCAGCCGCGCCCATGACACCCCATGCAATGCCGAACCGTGCGCGGTTGAGGCAGCCAAACGGACCTTTCAGGCCCTCCACCCCCGGCAAAAGCGCGTCTTCACCGACCTCGATATTGTCCATCACAATCTCACCGGTGACCGACGCGCGCAGCGAAAGTTTGCCGCCGATCTTCGGCGCGGACAGGCCCTTCATGCCCTTCTCAAGCACAAAGCCGCGGATTTTGCCGCCGTGGGCCTCGGATTTGGCCCAGATCACAAACACATCCGCGATGGGGCTGTTGGAAATCCACATCTTCGCGCCGTTCAGCAGGTAGCCGCCGTCGATTTTTGTGGCGACGGACTTCATGGCACCGGGGTCGCTGCCTGCGTCAGGTTCTGTCAGGCCAAAACAGCCGATCAATGTGCCAGCGGAGAGGCCGGGCAGGTATTTCTGGCGCTGCTCCTCGCTGCCATAGGCGTGGATCGGATACATCACGAGGGAGCTTTGCACCGACATCATCGAGCGATAGCCGCTGTCGACCCGCTCCACCTCACGGGCCACCAGACCGTAGCTGACATACCCGGCGCCAAGGCCGCCGTATTCCTCAGGGATGGTGATTCCCAGAAGCCCCATCTCACCCATCTCGGCGAAAATCTCGGGTGTGACATGTTCGTTGAGGTAGGCGTCATTGACGCGGGGCAGCAGCTTGTCGTGTGCATAGGCGCGGGCGCTGTCGGCGATCATACGTTCGTCCTGAGCCAATTGGGTGGTCAGATGGAACGGATCGGCCCACTCAAACGGGGCGAGCGATGGGCCGGTGTGGCGTGTTTGACCGTCGGGCATGGGAAACTCCTTTAAGCATGAAATATATTGGGGGTGTCCGAGGCGAATGGCAAGAGTGGTGTCTTGCCGCGCGAAGGCGGGCGCGATAGCCTTTGTTTTAAGGGAGGCGCCGATGCCAATGAATCAAGATTTACCAAACGTTTTTAGCAACTTACGCTTACCCGTGGTGGGCAGTCCGATGTTCATTGTGTCAGGTCCCGAGCTGGTGATCGCGCAGTGCTGTGCGGGAATCATCGGGTCATTCCCGGCGCTTAACGCAAGGGAAAAGGACGGCGATCCGGTTATGCTGGAGCTGTGGTTGAAGCAGATCACCGAAGCCATCGACGCCTGGAACCAGGCCAATCCGGACCGCCCCGCCGCGCCTTACGCAGTTAACCAAATTGTACATCGCTCCAACATTCGGCTGGAACGCGATCTGGAGATCTGCGCAAAATGGAACGTGCCGATCTGGATCACCTCACTTGGTGCGCGGGTGGAGGTAAACGAGGCCGCACATTCCTGTGGCGGCATCGCGTTACACGACATCATTAACAATACGTTTGCGAAGAAGGCGATCTCCAAAGGTGCGGATGGCCTGATCGCCGTGGCGGCGGGGGCCGGTGGCCACGCCGGGCCGCAATCACCGTTCGCGTTGGTGCAGGAAATCCGCGAGTGGTTTGACGGGCCGCTGTTGTTAAGCGGCTCAATTGCAAACGGCGGCGCGGTGCTGGCGGCCCAGGCCATGGGGGCGGATCTGGCCTACATCGGCTCCCCATTCATCGCCACGGAAGAAGCCAACGCGGTGCCGGCCTACAAGCAGATGATTGCGGATTCCGGCGCGGAAGATATCGTAACAACTTCTTTGTTTACAGGCATTTCCGGGAACTACTTAAAGCAATCTATCGTAGCGGCGGGGATGGACCCGGATGCGTTGGGCAGCGCGGATGTGACGACGATGAGTTTTGCAGACGGATCGTCCAAGCCAAAAGCATGGAGCCAGGTCTGGGGTGCGGGTCAGGGCATCGGCGCGGTCAAATCGGTGGAGCCAGTGGCGGCGATGGTTGCGCGGCTAAAGCGGGAATACGACGCCGCGCGCGCGCGGTTGCTGTGATGGATCTGGGTGTTTCCGACCGGGTGAAACCGCTGGTAGAGGCGGTGCGCCGCATGGTCCGTGACGACATCGCGCCGCTGGATGTGGAATATCACGACCAGGTGGGCAAACACCCCTCGGGTGATCGGTTCGCCATGACCGATCGCCAAGTGGCGATCCTTAGAGGGTTGAAAGAAAAGGCGAAAGCGGCTGGGTTATGGAATTTCTGGCTCACGGACTCTGATCAGGGCTACGGCCTGTCAACGGTTGAATACGCCTACCTTGCGGAGGAGATGGGGGCGATCTCCATCGCCCCGGAAATCTTCAACTGCAACGCGCCCGACACCGGCAACATGGAGGTGCTGGAGCGTTACGGAACAGACGCGCAGCGTGCCCGTTGGTTGCCGGATTTGATCGCTGGTGTGGCGCGATCTGCCTACCTGATGACAGAACCCGATGTGGCGTCGTCCGATGCGACTCAGATTTCTCTAAAATGTGAACAAGTGGATGAAGGTTACGTCCTAAACGGCGAGAAATATTGGGCAACCGGCGCAGGTGACCCGCGCTGCGGGCTGTATATCGTGATGGCCTGCACTGATGAAAATGCCACGAAACACGCGCGCCATACGATGTTGCTGGTTCCCTCCGATGCTCCGGGGATCGAGAAGCTCCGCCCGATGGAGGTGTTTGGCCACGATGATGCCCCTCATGGCCACATGCATATCCGCTTCACCGATGTCCGCGTCGGGTGTGATGGCGTGGTTCTGGGGCAGGGGCGTGGGTTTGAAGTGGCCCAGGGCCGCCTTGGGCCGGGGCGGATCCACCATTGTATGCGCGCCATCGGAAGGGCCGAGTATGCCCTTGAATTGATGGTGAAAAGGGGCCTGTCCCGAGAGGCATTTGGCAAGCGGCTCGTCGATCTGGGGGCGAATTATGACATCATCGCCAAGGCCCGGATTGATATCGAGATGACCCGCCTGTTGTGCCTGAAAGCGGCATGGATGATGGATCATGAGGGCGTACGTGCGGCGCAACCCTGGATCTCGAAAGTGAAGGTGCAAGCGCCGCTGATGGCACTTCAGGTGGTGGATGAGGCGATGCAAATGTACGGTGCGACCGGGTTGAGCCAGGACACGCCCTTGGCCCGCATGTGGACCGATCTGCGGACATTGCGCCTGGCCGACGGGCCGGATGCGGTGCACCGCCGCCAAGTGGCGCGCGCAGAGTTGCGAAAGCACTCAAACACACCGCCATGACACCGGCTGAACTTGCGGCGGCGGCGGAGTGGCTGGGCGTCAACATCGGCTTGCAAGGCGTTGTCAGAGCGACAAAATTTACTGGTGGGCAGTCCAACCCAACCTATTTGATCGAGGCCGCTGAGCGCGCCGTTGTCTTGCGGCGAAAACCGGCGGGCAAGCTGTTGAAATCCGCCCATGCGGTGGAGCGTGAATACCGGGTCCAGAAGGCATTGTGGGGCACGGATGTGCCTGTCACCCGAGTTCTGGCGCTGTGTGAGGACACGCAGGTCATTGGATCCCCCTTCTACGTCATGGAGCATGTTGTCGGGCGCGGCTTCGATGACCCACAATTGCCTGACATAGAGAAATCGGAAAAATTGAGCTATTACAATGAGATGGGGCGCGTTCTTGCAGTGATACATCAAGTAGATGTTACATCTGTTGATTTGTCGGACTACGGCCCACAGGGGAATTACTTCCGCCGCCAGATCGACCGTTGGTCCGGGCAATATCGCGCCAGTGAAACCGGCGCGCTTGCGGCAATGGACCGTCTGATAGCGGCGTTGGACCGGGCCTGCCCCGACGACGATGGTCGCGTCACGCTGGTGCATGGGGACTATCGTATCGACAATCTGATATTCGCGCCGGACGGCCCGGGCATATCAGCGGTTCTGGACTGGGAGCTGTCGACGCTTGGTCACCCGTTTGCAGATATCGCAGCCGTCATCATGCAGTGGCAGATGCCAACGGGGGATCAGGGACGGGGTCTGCGTGGCGTGGATCGGGCGGCGGCAGGTTTGCCAAGTGACGAGGCATTCGTCGCCACCTATTGTGAGCGTATGGGTTTGAAACAGATTGATAATTTTGGGTTCTACGTGGCTTTCGGCTTTTTCCGGATGGCTGCAATTCTTCAAGGTGTGAAGAAACGCGCGATGGACGGGACCGCCTCGGATCCGGAACGAGGGCGGAGGCTTGGTGAATTTGTGCCGCTTTATGCTGAGGCCGGGTTGGAAGCCCTGGGGTGAACAAGGCACGCGCGGGCAAATACAAGGTCGGTG
>JAESTV010000040.1 GCA_016763475.1 Roseicyclus sp. | reverse complement strand
GTGCTTGCAGGGCGGGGAAAAATCCGCAAACGCTGACTGTATGACAAATCCTCGCTACACCCCGCTTGTTTTATCCCTGCCCGCAACAGTGCCGTTTGTCGGCCCCGAAACCCAGGAACGCACACGCGGGACTGGGTTCACCGCGCGATTGGGGGCGAATGAAAGCGTCTTCGGGCCGTCACTGGGTGTGTTGGCGGCAATGGCTGAGGCCGCAACCGGCGCCTGGATGTACGGTGACCCCGAGGTTCATGATCTGCGTCACGGGTTGGCAAAACATCATGACGTGTGCCCCGGCAATATCATTGTCGGTGAGGGGATCGACGGGCTTTTGGGGTATCTCGTGCGACTGCTGATTGATCCGGGTGATGCGGTGGTCACCTCGGACGGGGCCTATCCGACCTTCAACTATCACGTGGCAGGGTTTGGTGGTGCGTTACATAAGGTGCCATATGCAGGTGATCATGAGGATCCCGAGGCGCTGATTGCCAAAGCAATCGAAGTTGGCGCAAAGCTGGTTTACTTCGCAAACCCCGACAATCCCATGGGGTCCTGGCACGACGGCGCAACAGTGCAACGGATGATCGACGCTTTGCCCGAGGGCTGCGTTCTGGCGCTGGATGAAGCCTATTGCGACACTGCACCTGCGAGCGCGATCCCGCCACTTGATGTCACCCACCCACGGGTGATCCGGCTGCGCACCTTCTCCAAGGCCTACGGCCTGGCAGGGATGCGTGTGGGGTACGGCATTGCCAACAGTGATTTCATCACGGCGTTTGGCAAGATCCGCAATCACTTCGGGATTGGCCGTGTGGTGCAGGCGGCGGCTTTGGCGGCATTGCGTGATCAGGCGTATCTGAGCACAACAATCGCCCAGGTCGCTCAGGCCCGCGACACGATTGCCCGGATATCGCGGGACCACGGCCTGACACCGCTGCCGTCCGCCACCAATTTTGTCACCATCGACTGTGGCCGCGACGGCGCATTCGCCCGCGCCGTGGTGGCGGGCCTCGTCGCGCAGGGTATCTTTGTGCGCATGCCATTCACGCCGCCGCAAGACCGCTGCATTCGCGTGTCTTGTGCGCCGGAGGCTGACCTGATGGCCTTTGCGCAGGCGCTGCCGATTGCCCTGAAACAGGCCTGGGTGGTGCCCTGAAACAGGCCTAGGTCGCCGCGGCAATCACCTTCATTGCGGCTTCCATACCCGTTGGCCCATGGGGGATTTGCAACGCCATCATCCCCGCTTGTAATCCCGACAGAACACCCATGACCATATGGCCATTGACGTGGCCCATATGGCCGATCCGCAGGTAATCATCCTGGTTGTCCAGGGCATCCAGCGGGATACCAAGGGTCACACCATAAGAATGCTCCATCCAGTCACGCAGGCGCAAACCATTGCCGGTGCCGAAACTGACCAGGGTCACAGCATTGGACCGCTTCTCCCGTTCGGCGATATTGGGGCGAACCGGGCCAGCCTGGCCCCAGACCTCAAGCGCGGCCCAGATCGCCTCTGCCAACACGGCATGGCGTTTCCAGACGGCGGGCAGGCCCTCCTCATGGACAATCATGTCGAGTGCGGTGCGCAGGCCATAGAGGTGATGTGTCGGCGCGGTGCCGCAGAAGTAGCGATAGAAATAATCCGGGTCGATACGTGGGCGCCAATCCCAATACGGCGTGACCAGATCAGCGTGGTCACGTGCGGCGTTGGCTTTGTCGTTGAAGTAGACAAACGCCATGCCCGGCGGTGTCATCAGGCCCTTTTGGCTGCCTGCGACCATGATATCGACACCCCAATCGTCCATGTGAAACTCGTCACAGGCCAGGCTTGCTATGTTGTCAGAGAGCAGGAGCGCCGGATGCTCCGCCCCATCCAGACAGCTGCGCAAGGCCTGGATGTTGTTTTTGACCGAGGTCGAGGTATCGACATGCACCGCCAGAACACCTTTGATCTGGTGAGCGGTGTCGGCGGCCAGAACTTCAGCCACACGGCTGGTGTCGATGTCCGCGCTGGGGCCGAAATCCAGAAGCTCAGCATCAATTCCCATGGCGCGCGCCATGTCCCCCCACCCCACCCCAAAGCGTCCGGTGCCCAAAACCAACACCCGGTCCCCCCGTGAGAAGGTGTTGACCAATGCCGCCTCCCACGCGCCGTGACCGTTGCAGATATACAAAGCGACGTGGTGTTTGGTGTCGGCGATTGTTTTCAGGTCAGGTATGATGGTCGCCACCATATCGATCAACTCGCCCCGGTAAATATTTGGCGCGGGCCGGTGCATTGCTTGCAGAACGCGGTCGGGCATGACCGAGGGCCCCGGAATGGCGAGATATTGGCGACCGTTGGCAAGGCTCATGGAAGGCTCCGGTTTGCATGTGTGCTGCCAGAGGTATCGCGGCCCCCAAGGACGGTCAACATTGCGCAGGGGCAGTCTGATGATTAGCTGTGATACGAGATATCACAAGGAGTGAATTGGCTGTGATACGAGATATCACAAGGGGCGAATTGGCTGTGATACAAGATATCACAAGGGGCGAAAATGGGGCTGAACATGATCGGTGAACGGGCAGCAGACCGGATGGTTCTGCGCATCGGCGGCGCGGATGCGCACAGCTTTCTGAAGGGGCTGGTGACCCGCGATCCGGGTGAAGGTCTGACCTATGCAGCGTTGCTGACGCCGCAAGGCAAATACCTGGCGGATTTCTTCCTGTTGGATCGGGGGGATGATCTGCTTTTGGACGTGAAGGCTGATGCCGCCCCGGCGCTGGCGCAGCGGTTGTCGATGTATCGCCTGCGCGCTGATGTGGTGATTGAGGAGGCCGGGCTTGCCGTGGTTCGCGGCCTGGGAGAGGCTCCGGAGGGCGCGTATGCAGACCCTCGCGATCCGTCGCTTGGGTGGCGCGGTTACGGGCTTGAAGGGGGGGATCCGGTCACGGATTGGGATGCCCTGCGCGTCGCCGCATGTGTCCCCGAAACCGGCATCGAGTTGATCGCAAATGATACCTACATCCTGGAGGCCGGGTTTGATCATCTGTCCGGCGTGGATCATCGCAAGGGCTGTTATGTGGGCCAGGAGGTGACTGCGCGAATGAAACACAAAACGGAGCTTCGGAAAGGTTTTGTGACGGTTAACATCGCGGGTGCGGCCCCTGTCGGGACCAGGATTGAGGCGGACGGTAAACCTGTCGGCACCCTCTATACGCAGGCGGGTGGTCAGGGCATTGCCTACTTGCGGTTTGACCGTGCCAAGGGGGTGATGCTGGCCGGAGAGGCGCAGGTTTCATGGGCAGGCGCGCGAAAATAACACCTGTGGATAAGGCGCGGGGATTACTGGATTTGTGCAATATTGGTGCTAGATAAGAAGCCCTGCCGCCCCTTCATGTCGCAAAAGCCATACTTTTGCCTCCACACCCCCCGGTGCGGAAAACCCGCCAAGGCCGGTGGCGGATAACACGCGATGGCACGGGATCAGGATCGGAATTCGGTTCGCACCACAGGCCTGACCAACCGCTTGCGGCGGCAAACCAACCTCACGGGCGATGTCGCCGTATTCGCGGGTTTCCCCGATCGGGATCGCAACCATCGCGTCGAGGACTTTGCCGGTTGCATCGTTGCGCCCGTGGTGCAGTGGCACACTGAACCGCTTTAGCTGCCCGTCGAAGTAGGCGTGCAATTCCGCTGCCGTTTGGCGCAACAACGCCGTGTTTCCCGGCGCCTCTACGGCGCCCCAACCGGACCGCGAAATCGCGCCGTCCTCCTCCTCAACCCAGATCGGGCCGATGGGGCTGTTGATGGAGATGCGATTGCTCATCTGGCGATCCTGCGCGGTGCCCGAATTTGCTTCAACCCGGAACCCGCGCAAGTTTCATCGGTGCGCCAGATTTCAGCCAATCTTGTCCTGGGTGCGCAATTCAAAATCACTGGCGTCATGGCGTTCCCACAATTGTTCGTGGGGCTCGCCGCTGGTGCGGTTCACCATCCGCCCACGCGCCGCACCGGGGCGTGCGTCGATGCGCTTGGCCCATTCCACCACATGTTCATAGTCTTGAACCGACAGAAACTCTCCGGCGTCATAGGCGCGCCCCAGAACCAGGTTTCCGTACCACGGCCAAATCGCCATATCGGCGATGGTATACTCGCCGCCCGCCATCCATTCGTTCTCGGCCAGATGTTTGTTCAGGACGTCCAGCTGGCGCTTCACCTCCATCGCGTAGCGGTTGATCGGGTATTCCATCGGGTAGGGTGCATAAGCGTAGAAATGCCCAAAGCCGCCGCCCAGAAACGGCGCGCTGCCCATCTGCCACATCAGCCAGCTGAGCATCTCGGCGCGTGCCGTTGCGGGCCCCTGAAAGGCGTCAAACTTCTCAGCCAGATGCATCAGGATCGCCGCGCTTTCAAACACACGTACAGGCTGTGCGCCTGAGCGGTCCCACATCGCCGGGATCTTGGAGTTCGGGTTGGTCTCCACAAAACCACTGCCGAACTGGTCACCATCGCCAATGCGGATCAACCAGGCGTCATATTCGGCGTCGGAATACCCGGCCTCCAACAGCTCCTCAAACATCACGGTGACTTTGATGCCATTTGGCGTGCCAAGCGAATAAAGCTGGAACGGATGTTTGCCGATCGGCAGTGCCTTGTCATGGGTCGCACCCGCGATGGGGCGGTTAAGGGACGCCCATTCGCCGCCATTCTCGGCGTCCCAAGTCCAGACCTTTGGTGGGGTGAATTCTTCCTGACGCGCCATTGCGGGCCTCCTTCAAACTGTTCCTTGGCACGCTATTGCGTCCAACAGGAAAACCCAAGGCGCAGGGCGTTGTGCATCCACGAACGTTTAGGTGCCTGCAACTTGCCTTGCGTATTCGTCGCCATCAAACCAGCCCCGTGAGGCGGTGACTTTGCCGTCTTCGCCAAGGTCCCATTCCTCCCAACCCTTTATCTTCAATGGGTTGTTGGTGCCTGCGTCGTGGCCCGTGAAGGTCCAGACAAAGATCGCATGGTTGCCTGAAATGCGGATGTCGTCACATGCCAGCGTCAGGTCCGGCACGTCCGCGTAAAACCCCGCCGCCATATCGGCGACGCGGGATCGGCCTGACCAGGGATCACCGTGGTTGATGATGATCTCGCCGTCTTCGGCATAAAATGACGCGACTGCGCTGGGGTCACCTGAGTTCCAGGCGGCGGTGTATGCGTGGGCGATGTCGGTGATCGCAGCAGGGGGCATGGGCATGGATCGAGTCCTTTGATTGGCATGGGGTAACGTCACGCGGGGCGCACCACGAGTCCACAAAAAAGGGCGCACAAAAGCGCGCCCTTTGAGATGTCGCGGCAGTTGGGGCTACCCCAATGCTTTGTCACACCGGGCGCAAACGCCCCCGTGGGAATGGCTGCCCACATCTGGCAGGATCTTCCAGCAGCGTTGGCATTTTTCGCCCTCCGCCTTGGCGAAATGGACCGCAATTCCATCCGTTTCCGGTAATGTGAAGGCCTCCGCGGCTGCGGCGTCCGACGTCAGAGTGATCGCCGAGGTGATGGCGATATCGTCAAACGGCACGCTTTGCAGGGTCGCCAGGACACCCGCATCGGCGACGTGAACCACCGGCGCGGCTTCCAGCGATGCGCCGATCACCTTGTCTCGACGCTGGACCTCCAATGCGGCGGTGACAACACGCCGAGCCTCCCGGATTTTCGACCATTTCGCGGCCAATGCGGGGTCATTCCACGCCGCGGGGGTCTCGGGGATGTCGAGCAGGTGGATCGAGGACTCCTTCCCCGGGAACCGTTCCAGCCACACTTCCTCCATTGTGAAGACCAACACCGGGGCAAGCCAGGTGGACAGGCGATGGAACAAGATATCCAGAACACTCCGCGCTGCACGACGGCGCGCTGTGTCGCCGTCACAATACAAGGCGTCTTTGCGGATATCGAAATAGAAGGCGCTCAGGTCCGTGGTGGCGAAGGTAAAGACCGCCTGGAAGACACCCTGGAAGTCGTACGCCGCGTAGCCCTTGCGCACCACATCGTCCAACTCGCTCAAGCGGTGCAGCACCCAACGCTCCAGCTCTGGCATGTCCGCAGGCTCAACCCGGTCTGCCTCGCTGAAGTCGTTCAACGACCCCAGCATGAAGCGCATCGTATTGCGCAGGCGGCGGTAGCTGTCAGCCACACCTTTCAGGATCTCCGCTCCGATCCGCTGGTCAGCGGTGTAGTCGGTCTGGGCCACCCAGAGGCGCAGGATGTCGGCGCCGTATTGGTCAACAATCGTTTGCGGAACGATGGTGTTGCCGATCGACTTGGACATCTTCATGCCCTTCTCATCCAGCGTAAATCCGTGGGTCAGTACACCGCGATACGGCGCATGGCCCTGGGTGCCGCACGACTGCAACAACGAGGAATGGAACCAGCCGCGATGCTGGTCGGTGCCTTCCAGGTACAAATCGGCGATGCCGTCTTCCGACCCATCTTCACGGTCGCGCAATACGAACGCATGAGTGGAGCCTGAATCAAACCACACATCAAGGATATCAAAGACCTGCGTGTAGGCGTCCGCGTCCACGTCATTGCCCAGGAACCGCTGTTTCGCGCCGGGTTTGTACCAGGCGTCCGCGCCCTCAGCCTCAAACGCCTCAAGCACCCGGGCGTTCACGGCGTCATTGCGCAGCAGGTAGTCGGGATCAGTTGGCAGAGCGCCGGTTTTCACGAAACAGGTCAGCGGCACCCCCCACGCGCGTTGGCGCGACAGCACCCAGTCCGGGCGCGCTTCGATCATCGAATACAGGCGGTTGCGGCCTGAGGGTGGGGTCCATTTGACGTTGTCGATCTCGGTCAACGCACGTTCACGGATGGTTTTGCCAAACCTGTCCAGCCCATCGCCGACGGGCCGGTCGATGGCGGCAAACCATTGCGGCGTATTGCGGTAGATCACCGGCGCCTTGGAGCGCCAGGAATGGGGATAGCTATGGCGGATCTTGCCGCGCGCCAGAAGGCCACCAACCTCGGCCAACTTGTCGATAACGGCTTTGTTGGCATCACCCTCGGTGCCCTTGCGGGACAGGATATATTTGCCGCCGAAAAACGGCAGGTCTTTGCGGAAGCTGCCGTCGTCCAGCACGTTGTAGGTGATGACCTGCTCCAACATGCCCAAATCACGGTACAACTCGTATTCCTCCATCCCGTGGGATGGGGCGCAATGCACGAAGCCGGTGCCTTCTTCGTCACTCACGAAGCCTGCTGCGCGGAAATCTCGCGGGTCGTCCCATTCGCCGTTGCTGCCCTCGGATCCGGCAAGCGGGTGAGCCAGAGAGACGCCTTCGAATTCGGACACCGCCACATCGCGGACCCGTGTCCATTGGCTGTCTTCCAGCCGGGCCCGACCCAAAACCTCAGCCGCCATGGTGTCGGACAACACAAAGCGATCCCCCGGTGCGGCCCAACATTCATCAGGTGCGTCGGTGATTTCATAGAGGCCGTAAGACACGCCGTCGCCAAACACGACCGCCTTGTTGGACGGAATGGTCCAGGCGGTTGTCGTCCAGATCACCACAAACGCGCCGTCCAGATCACCCGACGCCCCAAGGGTGCGGAACTTCACCCAGATGGTGAAGCTGTCCTTGTCGTGGTATTCCACCTCTGCCTCGGCCAATGCCGTCTGTTCAATCGGCGACCACATCACGGGTTTGGAGCCTTGATAAAGCGTGCCGTTCATCAGGAATTTCTGAAATTCCTCTGCGATGATCCGCTCAGCGCGGAAATCCATCGTCAGATAAGGTTTTTCCCATTTTCCGGTCACCCCGAGGCGTTTGAATTCATCACGCTGAACGTCGATCCAACCCTCGGCGAACTTTCGACACTCTTGCCGGAAATCGACAACATCCACATCGTCCTTGTTGCGGCCTTTCTTGCGGTATTGTTCTTCGATCTTCCACTCGATGGGCAGGCCGTGGCAATCCCAACCGGGGATGTAACGGGCATCTTTTCCCAGCATTTGCTGGCTCCGCACAACCATATCCTTGAGGATCTTGTTGAGGGCGTGGCCGATGTGCAGGTGGCCATTTGCATATGGCGGGCCGTCGTGCAGCGTGAAAGGTGTGCGCGCCTTTGATTTGTTTTCGCCGGTCCGGGTGAGGGACGCCTTCTCGCGCAGGCGATCATAGATACCGATCTCCTCCCACTTGGCCAACCACTCGGGTTCACGTTTGGGCAAGCCCGCGCGCATGGGGAAATCGGTTTTGGGCAAGTTCAGCGTGGCTTTGTAGTCCACGGAAGTCTCTTCGGCGCTCATTAGGGCGCTCCTCGTCATCGGATGTCGGAAATGGGAATAGCAGGGCGGTGCGAATGCTCAAGCATGATTGCGCAGAAAGCGTAGGCTGTTCGCGCAGAATCTCCCGGCGGCCTGTAAGATCAGAGCGCCGGGCCGCTAATTCGAATGATGAGGCCGCGTCGTTGTATCATCCCGGCGGTATAGGCCCGCGCGCCGGGAAGGTCAAAGGGCGCAGCGCCAGGGGGGTAGACACGGGGTTAGACACGGGGTTGGACACGGGGCTAAATCAGCGCGGGGTGGCTCAGCAAGGCCCGCCGATCACGCCAGCACCCGTCAGGATATGGAAGATACCCACCAAAGCCGCGCCGCCTGATGCCATCAGGTTCACCATCCGCGCCGCACCCATGCGCAGGGCGGTAACCTCACCTATGCCGCCGACCATAACAGCCAACCCACCAATGACCAGCTTGCCGTAATCGGTGAAATCACAGTCCACCACTCCGTTCACCGATGACGTGTAGGAGGTTGTGAAGCTGACAAAGAAGCCAGCGATGGCAAGGCCAATGGCGATCTTCGACAGGAGGGAAAGGTCAGACATATTCATATGCGGGGTCCTTTACGGGCTCATGGTAACGCAAAGGACCATAGATGTGCCCATCCGCGCAATGCGGGGTATCCCGCAAGCGCCACAGGATGCCACATGGGCGCGGGTCAAGTGGGCGCTAAAACGGTGGCTATGAAGATGAATATCGCAATTGCAGGGGCGGGGATTGGCGGCTTGGCCGCGGCTTCGCTGTTGGCACAAGACGGGCATAGGGTGCGGGTCTACGATCAGTTCGCTGCGCCGCGCCCTGTGGGGTCGGGGTTGGTGATCCAGCCGGTGGGGTTGGAGGTGTTGGGTGCCGCCGGGGCGGCGGCGGAGGTCATGAAGCGGGGCGCCCCGATCCTGCGGATGTTCGGGGATGAGGTGGCGAAGGGTCGTACGATCCTTGCGGTGACATACGGAGAAGCCGCGGACCGCCAAGGCCTCGGTATCCACCGCGCAGCCCTGTTTCAGGCCTTGTACGACGCGGCGATTGCGGCGGGTGCGCAGGTGATGGCGTCGAGCACAGTTTCGGGGCGAGAGGGGCAGTGCCTGTTGATTGGCAACCGTCTTGAGGGTCCGTTTGACCTGATCGTGGACGCGCTGGGTGCGGCATCCTGCCTGTCGCCACTGACGGCCCGTCCGCTGCCATATGGGGCTGTCTGGGCCACAGTGCCATGGCCCGACAATGCCCCGTTCCCGCAAGATCAACTGACCCAGCGGTATCGCAAAGCTGACCGGATGTTGGGTGTTCTGCCGGTTGGCACCATGGGTGATGCGCCGGAGCGACGGCTGGCGGCAATCTTCTACTCCTTGAAGAGAGAGGCCATCGACGCCCATTTCGCCCGCCCCTTTGCCGATTGGCGGGATGAGGCGACGGCATTGTGGCCCGAGTTTGCCGCCTTTCTGCCTGATACGCTGAGCCACGACGATTTCGCCGCTGCGCGCTACAGCCATGGCACATTGCGCCGGCCCTATGAGGATGGCCTTGTCCATATCGGGGATGCCGCCCACCGGGCCTCGCCGCAACTGGGGCAGGGGGCCAACATGGCGCTTCTGGATGCGCGCGCTTTACAGCTGGCTTTGCGCCGCGCGCGTGGCCACGAGGCGCTTGGGCTTTATGCAGGTGCGCGGCGGTGGCATGTGGCGCTTTATCAAGCGCTCAGCGCGTCGTTCACGCCGCAATATCAATCCGATAGCGTAATTCTTCCACTGCTGCGCGACCATGTACTTGCCCGCCTCAGCATGACGTGGCCGGTGTCTGTGATCCTGACGAAACTGGTCTGTGGTGATCTGGTGCCACCGATGCCTGCGCTTACGCCTCAGGCGGCGAGGGTGGCGGGAAAGACGGCGAAGGTGGCGAGGAAGACGGGGCGGCCCGGCTAACAGCGCGTTCGCGCAAGACGATGTAAAGCCCCGCGGCGATGGTGACAGCAATCCCCAGTGCAGCCAGCCCGTTGGGCAGGTCGCGGAACATGAAAAACCCCAACAATGTGGCCATCGGAATCTCAAGGTACTGCATGGGAGCAAGGGTGGCAGAAGGCGCATATTTCAACGACCAGGTCATCAACAGATGCCCGATAGAACCGGAAACCCCCAGCGCCACAAACAGCCAGATTTGCCCGCCGTCTGCCGGTAGCCACCCCACAAGCGGCGCAACCTCGGCCACCGGAAACAGCATCAATGGCGCCACCAACGGAAGCGCCAGAAGGCCAGAGGCCGCCTGTAGCGCCAGGGGGTCAATCTCGCGCGACATGGCGCGGGTGACCACCATGAAAAAGGCGAACGAAAACGCCACACCGATGGGAAGAAGAGCCGCCCATCCCGCGGTGGCAAAACTCGGCTGCACCACCATCAACGTGCCCGCAAAACCCACGGCACAGGCAATCAGGCGGCGACGGCCAACTTCCTCATTCAGGAAAAACCGCCCGAGGATCAGCATGATGAACGGCATCACGAAGGCAATTGCGACAGCATCGGCCAGTGGCAACACCCGCAGCGCCGAGAACATCAGCAGCAGTCCCGCGATCTGCAACATCGCACGCAGCAGGGTCAGCCCGACGATCCGCCTGGACGGGAACAGAACTGCGCCTGCGATCAGGGCCATCGGCACAAACAACAGCACCTGCGTGGCAAACCGGACCGCCACCAATTGCAGCAGCGGAAACTCTGCCCCCAACAGCTTTGCCAAAGCGTCGGCAAAAGGGATCACAGCACAAAAGCCGAGCATCAGCAGGATGCCCAGAAGCGGTCGATCTGCGGTCGAGGTGATATCGATAGGGGCGCGGCTCATGGACCTGCATGGCACGGCCGCAAGAAGATGTCAGCGCCCGACTATTCGGGTGCCATGTTTCCGGGGGTGATGAAGGTTTCCGGTTGTGATGTTCGGGGAGGTGGCGGCAATACCATTGGAGACCACATTCGCCGCTCTGGCCCGGAGATCAAATGACATCAAAAATGCCGTCGCGCGCGCGCTTTTACGGTGGATTGGCGGCGAAACTCCGGTTCAAACATTATCCCCCAACCCCCAACCCGCCGGAGATCAGACCCACAGCTACCCCTCACGTTGCGCAAAAAGCCCGGTCAGGGCGCGCCGGATCAGGCTGGTGACACGGGGCCTGCGTCCGGCGCCAAATGGAAGCGGACGACACACTTCCATCGCCGCAACGCCCACACGTGCGGTGAGCGCGCCGTTGACCACACCCTCTCCAAACCTCCGTGACAACTTTGACAGCACCGACCCGCCAAGGGCTGACCCCAACAGATCGTCGCCAATCGCAACAGCCCCGGTTGCAACCAGATGGGTCAGCACCGCCCGTGTCAGCCGCCACGCGCCAAGGGTCCCGGAACGGCCGCCATAAATTTCAGCAATGCGCCGGATCATCCGCAGGTTCGAGGTCAGCGCCGCCACCACATCCGCAAGCGCCAGCGGCACCAGCGCGGTCACTGTCGCCACCTGTCGGGCGGCGGCCTCAACCTCTGCACGGGCCGCTGCATCCAGCGGGTCCATCAGCTCCGCTTCAGCCAAAGCAAACAGGCTTGCGGGATCAAACAGCTCCTCGCGCTGGCGATCCAGCACCTCTCGACCCAAGCGCAATTCGGCGCGCCCCCGATAAAGCGCCGAGAGTTGGCGCACGACATCGCGCGCACCCTTCAGATCATCTTCCGCCAACGCCACCACCGCTGCCCGATGAACCCGGTCGAGCCGCCCAAGACGCGAAAAAGCGGCTAACTCCCGCAGGCAGATCAACAACAACGTGAGGGTCACCGCCGCAATCAACCCAAACGCCACCCACCCAAATACTGGATTGGATGCCAACAACCCACTCACAAAATCCCACGCCGCCAACGAGGCCACAAACCCCACCAAAGCAACCACCGCTGACCAGAAAAACCGCGCCAACCGTGACGGCCGCCGCGCGCCCAATGTGGCGACAACCTGCATTGCGCGGCCCTGTGGCAATGCCAAATCCACATCCGGGACAGGTGCCGCCGCTTCAGGCCCGGCCGCTGCCGCGTCTTCCAACTCAATCAGAACCGGCCCATGTCGTTCACCCATGTCGCTCACCCATCGAGTTTCCCGTCCTTCATCTGGCCAAAAATACCT
>JAESTV010000039.1 GCA_016763475.1 Roseicyclus sp. | reverse complement strand
TGGTGGAGGCGCGGCCAGACGCGGGAGCAGCGCGGCAGCCGCGCGATAGCCGTTGTACGCCATGCCGGGATCATCGCGCAGCAAATTCGAAAGCGTCAGCTCGCCGAAATCTTCCATCAATATCAGACCATTAGAGGGGTCAAACGCGTACTCCTTGGGTGCAGACAACACCAATGTGCGCAGATGCGCCCCGACGTGGCGAAAGCCATCAAAACTGGCACGGTCCGCATTTGTGTTAACCGGCGCAACCATCAGGATAGCGCTTTGCGCGCCACAGGTCAGCCGCAGATACCGCCGGGCCGAGGCATCACCCGCCAGCGGCGCGGATTGAGCCCCGCCCCATCCGGCGGCGGACAAGAACGGTCCGGGATCCATCATGAGGGAAATGCCGTGAGGACTCGGGCCGTGAGGCTTTTGCCTTCTTGCGGCGCGAACACACGGACACGGCGGGAATCATCAGGCAGGCGCTCCATATGGATCAACACCGCCTCCTGCGGCCAGTCAGGGGCCAGACGATCAGGCCATTCCACAAGGCAAATCGCTTGGCCAAATGCGTCGTCCAGCCCAAGTTCCGACACCTCTCCGGGATCGCCGAGACGGTAAAGGTCGGCGTGCCAGATTTCGGAAGCCCCGGCATCGTAGGACTGCACAAGGGTGAAGGTTGGGCTTGGGACCGGCTCCGCAGGTGCCCCCAAACACGCGCGGATCAGAGCGCGGGCGAGGTGGGTTTTCCCGGCGCCAAGTGACCCTGACAGCAGCACTGTATCACCCGCCTGCAAGACCGCCGCCAACCGGGTCGCAAGCGCGTCCGTTGCGGCCTCATTTGGCAGGGAAAACCGCGCCACAACTGGCCAATTGGGCAAGGCCGGGGCATCTGTTTCAGGCAGGGGGATCAGGGGCGCGGTCATTACCCGGCCTAGCCTAAGTGGTTTCTTTGGAGAATTGAATCGAAAGACGTGTGCGCAGCCGTTTATGCGGTCTGGGCAGATTTTTCCTGCGTTGTGGCACGGGCCGCGTCCAGAAGCGGTGTGGAAGGCTCCGCATCAAGACCCGATTGCGCAACGAGATCAGCCAGCGGATCAGCCAGGCTGACATCCAGGGGCAAAAACTGAATCACCGTTGCCCGGCCCCGCGCGGGGGCGATACGCACGGCAAAGCGCAGGCCATCGATGGTTTCGATCTCTTCGACCCGCGGCGTGCGCTCTACCTCGTGGCTGACAAATTGCCGAATATCCCCCCAAACCTCGCTGGGTTTGCAGCGTGTGGACCAATCCGTGCAGGCCTGAGACAGATGCGGCATTTGCGCAAGAATCTGCGGATCTTGCCCCCAAAGCCTGCCATAACCTTCGTTTGCACCGATCATCGAGCCGTCAGCCTGGAACACCGCAATTGCGGCCGGCACGGCATCAAGGATGGCCTGAAACATATCCAGGTCGGCGCGAAACTGGCGGGTGAGCGAGGCCTCGGCACTGATATCCTCGAACATGAACGCAATCGCCCCATCGGGATGGGGGCGACCCAGGACCCGGAAAGTTTTGCCTTCGGGTAATTCCCAAAGCTGGCGATAGGTACCACTTTCAGCACCCTCTTCAAGGCGGGCGATCTCATCACGCCAACCGCGATAATCACGGGGCTCAGGCATCCGCTTCATATCGCGCAACCGGTCGAGGAAGGCGCGCAGATCGGGACGGGCTGACAGGAAGCTCACCCCTGCCTGAGTGAGCGCCACCAGGGCCGGGTTGAAGGTGACAAGCTGGCGTTTGCTGTCAAAGACAGCCAGGCCCACGGGTAGGGCGGCAAACGTTTTTGTTGTGGTCTGAAGGAAATCGCGCAGATTGGTTTCCGCGCGGACCAGACGGTCGGCAGGTTGAGCAGTGTAAAGCGCCGAGCCGCCCGGCAAATGATCGCGGCTGACTTCATACCACGTAGGCTCATCACGGTCCGGCAGGTCCAACTGGCAGCGGCGGAACGTGCCTTCTGACGGCGCAGGTTCCAACTCGGCTGCAAAAATACGCGGCAGCGGCCACCCCGGAGCGTCGCCGTCGCGGAGGCGTTCGATCAGGTCAAAATATGCGGTATTGGCCCATGAGAGGCGCCGGTTGCTTTCCTCGCGCCACATCGGGACGACGCCGCAATCCAGCGCCGCGCGCAGATCAGAAAGCTCGGTCTGTAGGGCGTCGAGTGTTGCGGCCTCAACCGTCTGGCGCCCGGCTCCAGCCTTCGATGGCCCAACCGAAAGGGTCAGAACATCTTCGTCCTCAATCCGGCCGCCAATGAACACGGCATCCGTTCCAATCCGGCCGTCAACCAGAAACGCTTCGCCGCGGTCCTTCAAGGCGTCCAGTTTGGAGGCAATATCGGGGCTGAGTGGAACAAGCGCAGAGACAAGGCGTTTGAAAGCAATGGTGCGGTCAATATCCGCGTCCAGAAAGGCATCATCCGCGTCGACCTCCGACAGCAAATACCCCTCACGAAACCGGTAACAGCGCAGAACATCCATGCCGCTGGCTGATCCTGCCACACTGGCAGCGGTGGTCTGGCTGTCGGGATCGCGCCGCGCCAGAAACCGTGTCGTCAAAACAACGGCCACGGCGGCCGTAGCAAGCGTAATCGCCAAAAATATCCACGTCGCGGCGTTGTCCAACCCCATTCCCCGTTTTCTGCCCCTTCCCGGAGAATGGGGGACAACGGTTAACGGTCCGTTAAGTATGTCACGCGGTTCTCCGGGGGATTGTTTCCGTTAAGGAGGCAATTCCAATGAAATCAGCCAATTATGGGCATATTTGGCCCTAAAGCGCCCATGTGACCGTCCTCACCCGGCACTATGGCGGCGGCAGGCCACACCACCAGAACCTGCGCACCGGCGAGTCCGGGGGTATCCTCAAGTGCAAGGAATGGGTCCGCCGCGTTGAGGAAGTGGACCTTCGCGCCGGAGCGCTCCAGCAACGTCTTGGCGATGAAAAGCCCCAACCCCATCCCCTGATAACCCGGCCGGGCATCTTTCGGGACGTGACTGCGGCGTCGCAGGAACGGGTCACCGAGACGACCCAAAAGGTCGACAGGAAAACCGGGGCCGTCGTCGGTGATGCGGATGCGGATCATACCACCATCCCATTCCCCTTCGATCCAAACCTGTTCCGTCGCAAAGTCGACAGCGTTTTGGATCAGATTTCGAATGCCGTGAATGATCTCGGGCTTACGCCATATCTGCGGCTGCTGCGTTGGATCAAGACCCTCAGCAGTTTTGGAGGGGCGAAATTCGTAGTGTAGATTGATGCCACGATCGGAATGGGGTTCTGCGGCCTCTTGGATCACAGTGCCCAACGGCGCGCGCCGCAGGTGGATGTCGTCTTTGCCAGCCCGACCCATGGACCGCAAAATATCGCGGCACCGATCCGCCTGATCGCGGATCAAGATAACGTCTTCAGCCAGTTCCGGATGGCCCGCCAACTCGTCCAGCAACTCGGTAGAGACCAGCTTGATCGTTGCCAACGGCGTGCCCAATTCATGGGCTGCGGCGGCGACCACACCGCCAAGATCCGTCAAGGATTGTTCCCGTGACAAGGCCATTTGTGTGGCGAGCAGTGCCTGGCTCATCCGATGGGTTTCCGACGCAACGCGGCGGGCATAGGCAGACAGGAACAGGATGCCGATGATGATCGAGGCCCAAAACCCAAGAATGAAAAGCCCCGGCAATTCCAACACCTCACCGCTGAGCATTGTGAGCGGTAGATACCAAACGCTGAGGCAGGTGATCAGGAAGATCGCAAGCACGCCAAGAATGATGGTGGACCGCAGCGTCAGCGCAGTGGCCGAGATCGTGACCGGCGCAAGGATGAGCAGCGAAAATGGGTTGTTCAAGCCCCCGGTAAGGAACAACAAGAACGCCAATTGCGACAGATCAAAGAGCAGTGTCAACATTGCGTCCCGGTCGCTAAGTCTTTGGTTTTCCGGGAATATGCTCATCGCTATGAGGTTGGACACGACGCTGGCCCCGATGGCGAGGAAACACAGCCCAAGCTCTACCCGCAGACCAAGATAGAATGCGGCAATGACCACCGCCAAGGTCTGCCCCAAGATCGCAAGCCAGCGCAAAACCAGCAATGTGCGCAGGCGAACCCAATCAACCCGGATGTCGTGCTGAAGCAGCATCAGGGCCGGGTCGTTCTGAGGCGGGGTCACGGCCATTGGCGGGGCATCCTGTCACATCAACGCTGTCGTGAATTGTTAGGCCGGTGAGAGTAGGTAATCAACGCGCAGGAGATTCTTCCCGGAAAGGCTTTTAACATGACACGGACCTATGCCCTCGCCTCTGTGGCGCTGATCGGCGTTTTGATTGCGGGGACTGCCGCCGCCATTTTTGTGTCCCGCGCCGGGGATGACGACCAGTTTTCTCAATGTCGGCAAGGGGTTGTTGCCGGTGGAGCGGGCACAATTGGCGGGCCATTCAGCCTGGTGAATGGTGCCGGCGAAACCGTCACTGACGTAGACGTCATCACCGAACCGACGTTGGTTTATTTCGGCTACACTTTCTGCCCCGATGTCTGCCCTCTGGACACCGTTAGAAACGCAGAAGCTGTTGATATTCTGGAGGAAAGTGGAAATATCGTTCAGCCGGTTTTCATTACGCTTGACCCCAACCGCGACACACCCGAGGTCATGGCTGCCTTTACGGAGAACGTGCATGAACGCATGTTGGGCCTGACCGGGACCGAGGAGCAGACACACGCTGCCGCCAGCGCCTACCGGGTTTACTACCAGATCAACGATGATGGGACGGACCCGTATTACCTCGTGGATCATACGGCGTTTACTTATCTGATGTTGCCAGAGGTTGGGTTTGTGGACTTCTTTAGCCGGAATGTGACCCCCGCCGAAATGGCTCAGCGCACGGCCTGTTTCATTGATGCAGCCAGTTGAAGAGATGCGCCTAATTGGAACTTGATCCGTCCATTTGGAAGTGTCGCCCGTGAGAGGTACTTTCTTTTGGAATGCTCAGGCTTTTGAGAGGGTCAGGGGCGCCCGCTGAGGCGCCCCTGTTTTCCTGGCGGGACGGAAATTCGTCACGCGCGGGGCGCGCGCGCGCGGGGGGCGGGGGGGCAAACATCAACCTTGGGCCCAAATGCAAGCCGGATACGGCGGCCAGAACAGACCGCACAGGGGAAAAGAGCAACAAATGAGGCGGGATCAGGCGGACCTGTGCGACGGTATTTGCAAAATTATTGCGTAAATACGGGGCCGCGTTGCAGCTTTGTGCAACATAGTAACCGGCGGGCTTTCGCTGACCCCTTCGCATTCGGTTCGAATTTGCGTATCGTCCTACCCAAATGAGGAAGGCCCCGGCATAAGCTGCAATCGGGCCCCCCCGCGTGGCAAGACGTGGCAGTATTTGGCGAGGCGAGAGAGTAATGAGCCCTTCTGGTAATGGCGGACGGCGGCTGGTGGCTGATCGGCGCGCAAATTCTACGCCTAAACGCCCGGCGCGTAAGGCGGCTGGTTCTGGCGGAGGCGGTGGCCGCAAACGGAAGCGCGCGACCAAACGCAAAGCGCCACGGCGCGGCGGTATCCTGGGTTTCTTTGCCCGGATTATCCGGTTCTTTGCCCGACTGATTTGGGGTGTCATGTGGCGCGGCGCTGTTGTCGTGTCGCTCATCCTGGCGCTGGCGACGGGTTATTATTATTCGCAATTGCCGGATCTTGAGGCTCTACTGGACGCCCGCTCGCGCGGGTCTGTCACGATGTTGGACCGCCACGGACAGGTTTTCGCCTGGCGCGGCGAGCAATTTGGCGGCGCGATTGATCCCACAAATACCTCGCTTCATCTGGTGAACGCGGTGGTGGCCACAGAAGATCGCCGGTTCTGGCGGCATCTGGGGATTTCACCACGCGGCATTGCGTCCGCGATCCGCATCAACCTGAGCGAAGGGCGTGGGCCGTTGTCGGGCAACGGCGGCTCGACGATCACCCAGCAGGTGGCCAAGTTGTTGTGTTTGGGCCGCGCCTATGACGCCGATGAATATGAGACTGAGGCCGAGTATGAGGCCGATTGCCGCCGCACGACGATCTGGCGAAAAATTCAGAGATGCCGTTCAGCTTCGCAATGGAGCTGCGCTATTCCAAGGCTGATATCCTGTCGATCTACCTGAACCGTGCCTATCTGGGCGCCGGGTCACGGGGGTTTGAGGCCGCCTCGCAGCGCTATTTCGGGATTTCCTCTACCGAGGTGAACCCGCAACAAGCCGCGATGTTGGCGGGCCTGTTGGCCGCGCCCTCGTACTATGCGCCGACCCGCAACCTGGAGCGGGCGCAGGAACGCGCCAATGTGGTGCTGAACCTGATGGAGCGTGAAGGTTACCTAAGCGGTAACGCCGCTGATCGGGCGCGCGCAGTTCCGGCAATCCTGTCGGATGCCGCAACCCAGGATTCCGGCGGATATTTCGCTGATTGGATCATGCAATCCGGTCCCGATTTCCTGACCACCGAGACCACAGAAGACGTCATCATTCGCACCACATTTGACCCTGATATTCAGGCGGCCGCAGAGGCGGCAATCCACAATGTGTTCACCAATGACGTGAGTGAAGGTTCACAAGCGCAAGCCGCAATAATTGTGATGAGCGCTGATGGCGCGGTGCGCGCCATGGTTGGCGGGCGTGACCTGTCGGGCGGCGGGTTGTTCAACCGTGCCACCCAGGCGCTGCGACAACCGGGATCGGCGTTCAAGCCATTTGTTTATGCCACAGCGCTGGAGCTGGGTTGGCGGTTTGACGACATCATCCTTGATGCACCATTAACGATTAACGTGCCGGGGTCGGGGTCTTACAGCCCGGAAAACTACACCCGTGAGTTCTATGGCGAGGTGACGTTGACGGAAGCGTTGCAGCGATCCCTGAACACCGCAGCGGTGCGATTGTCCGAGGAAGTGGGCCGCGATCTGGTGCGGACTGTGGCCAGCGAATTTGGCATCGAGTCCGACCTGGCCGCTGGCCCGGCGCTGGCGCTGGGCGCGTCGGAATCAACGCTGATCGAGATGACGGGGGCTTACGCGGGCATTCTGAATGGCGGCTCCGCTGTGCGACCGTATGGCTTGAGCGAGCTGCGCCTTATGGGTGAGAGTGAACCGATGTTTGTGCAGGAAACCGGTATCCGCGAGCGGGTGATCTCGGAATTTGCGGCGGCGCAACTAACTTACATGATGTCTCAGGTTGTGATCGGGGGCAGCGGCCAACGCGCAGCATTGCCGGATCGGCCCGTGGCCGGCAAGACCGGGACCACAAACAGCACACGGGATGCCTGGTTTGTGGGCTTCACCGCTGACTACGTGGCCGGTGTCTGGATGGGGTACGACGACAATCGGCCGCTGTCCGGCGTCACCGGTGGCGGGTTGCCAGCTGAGATCTGGCGGCAGGCGATGGAAGAGATCCACGCCGATCTGCCTGCCCGCCCCCTGCCAATGATCGACCCCATTGCCGAGGCGCGCCAGCCGGACCGGGGAACCGAGTTCGTTGATGGTATCTTTCGCGGCCCCAACACCCCGCGCGGCACCCGTGTGCCAATTGGGAACGCGCAAGGTCAGGGCAACTTGGGTGATGCGATCAACAACGTGCTCAACAGCATATTCGGGCCGAGGCCGTGAACGGGTCCGCAAAGGGTGTGGCCGGGTAAACCCTGCCCGACATTCACGCGGTGAGAGGTACCCCGCCCTAAGGCGCGCCAGAACCTAAATGAGTGGTCATCCTCCGGGCCACTTGGGGGGCGCGCCACCGCCCTCCGGGCGACTTGAGCAGAGTCCTAAGTGCGCTACCGCCCTTCGGGCTACTTGAGCGCGGGGCTTAATACCCCAGCGCAATCCCGTCTTTGCGCGGGTCCGAGCCGCCCTCCAACACCCCATCTGGACGGATACGGATCGCCTGTGCGCCGCCGATCGGCGGGGCGGGTGTGGTGAGTGTGTGGCCTTTGGCCGTCAGCGCCGCGCGCACATCCGGGCCGTATCCACGCTCCACCTTCAGCACCCCGGCTTCTGCAAATGCCCGTGGACCGTCGATGGCGGCCTGCGGGTCCATGCCGTAATCCACAACGTTGGATACAAACCGCGCGTGGCCGGTGGATTGATATGAGCCGCCCATAACGCCAAACGGCATCAGGGAGCCGTCACCGAGCTTCAGCATGCCGGGAATGATCGTATGCATCGGGCGTTTGCTGGGGCCAGCCTCATTCGGGTGACCCTTTTCAAGGGTGAAGCCACCGCCGCGGTTCTGAAACAGGATGCCGAACTTGTCAGAGGCCAGTCCAGAGCCGAAGGAGTGGAAGATCGAGCAAATCAGGCTGACAGCGCGTCGATCCTTATCAACCACGGTGATGTAGACGGTGTCTTTGTGTACGTTATCGGACTCGGCACGCGGGTCGGCGATAACCTCATCGGGGTCGATCATCGCAGCCAGGCTGTGTGCGGTGTCTTTGGACAACATGTGTTCGAGCCGCGTGACGTGGTCGGGATCAGCAATGAAACGTTCCCGGGCGTCGTATCCGAGTTTTGTGGCCTCAGCCTCCAGATGCAGGCGCGCGGCTCCGAAGGGGTCACTTTGTGGGGTCATTGTTTCCAGCATGTTGAGGATCAACATGGCGGTTGCGCCTTGGCCATTCGGGGGCAACTCAATCAACTCCGCGTCACGGTAGGTGGACCGTAGGGGAGTGACGTAATCGCAAGCGGTGTTGGCGAAATCCTCCGCCGTGTGGGTGCCACCGAGGGCTTTGAGGCTGGTCAGCATATCCGCGGCCACCTCACCTTCGTAAAACCCCGCGCGGCCTTGGGCGGCGATGCGGCGAAGGACGTCTGCCTGACCGGGGGAGGTGAACCGCGCGCCAAGGCGGAGCGGCTGATCATTGTGCAGGAAATGCTCACGTGCCCGCCCGCTGAGTAGATGGCCAGACGTTGCGTAATCCACGGAAACGCGAGGAGAGATCGGCACCCCGGCCTCAGCATAATGGATCGCTGGGGCAAGGACATCTGTGAGGGGAAGATTGCCGTGATCGCTGTGCAGGCGGCAAAAGCCGTCGATTGCGCCGGGGAGTGTGACAGCGGCGATATCGTAAAGTGGCATGGTGTCGTG
>JAESTV010000038.1 GCA_016763475.1 Roseicyclus sp. | reverse complement strand
GAGGGGCTGGTGTTCGCACTGGCCCCTTCACGTTTGGAAGACCTGCTGCGCGTGATGGCAGCGATCCCGCCTGAGACCCGCCGCTTGATCGGCTTTTGTGCAGTGGCCTTCGGGGCGGTGCTTACCTCTTGGGCATTAAGCCTGTTGTGAGGCGCTTTTCATCGGGCTGAACCCAAGAATTGCGTTGGATTGCGCCCGGACCCGTGCCACCAATGTGGCCAAAGGGGCAGAATTCTCACGCTCATGTGACGTCATCGGTGTGTAAGGTCGGGTTTTCCGAACTTGATTCCCGGCGCAGGCGCACAAATATCATTACAGGACAGCACATGCCTGTCCGACGGTTTTTCAGGAGGCAGTTTTCCGTGACGATCCACTCAAGAACACCCATTCCCCCCCATCTTCGCCCGCCCCATCTTCAAGACCGCAATCAGCCGCGTGTTGCCGTCGCCACTCCAGCACGTGGTTTCGACACCCGCCTTATGCTTGGCGCCCTGATCGCGGCACTGACTGCGCTGGCCATGGTGTTGGCGGCACTTCCCGCACGTGCGCAAGCCGTGGCTTTGCCTGGCTTTGCCGATCTGGTGGACCAGGTGGGTGATGCGGTGGTGAATATCACAACGTCCTCGGTGGTGGCAGGGCGCGCCGGCGGGCCTGCGCCGGTGGTTCCCGATGGCTCCCCCCTGGAGGATTTTTTCAACGATTTCCTTGACCGCGACGGCCCCAGCGAAGGGTCACCGCGGCGCAGCCAGGCGTTGGGTTCAGGTTTTGTGATCTCGGAAGACGGGTTCATCGTAACCAACAACCACGTCATTGACGGCGCGGATGAGATCATGATCGAGTTTCGCAACGGAGTGGAGCTGGTCGCTGAACTGATCGGAACCGACCCCAACACCGACATCGCGCTTCTGCGCGTCACCAGTGACGACCCGCTGCCGTTTGTGCCGTTTGGCATTGCCTCGGATCACCGGGTTGGCGATTGGGTGATGGTGATGGGCAATCCGTTGGGGCAGGGATTTTCGGTCTCTGTCGGCGTAATCTCAGCCTTCGGGCGGTCACTTTCGGGCAGCTATGACGACTTCATCCAGACTGATGCCGCGATCAACCAAGGCAACTCGGGGGGGCCGCTGTTTAACCTGGAAGGGGAGGTCATCGGCGTGAACACCGCAATCCTGTCCCCCTCGGGCGGCTCGATCGGGATCGGCTTTGCCATGTCTTCGGACGTTGTCACCAACGTGGTTGCCCAATTGCGAGAGTTTGGTGAAACCCGCCGGGGATGGCTTGGGGTGCGGATTCAGGATGTCACCGCTGATATGGCTGATGCCCTTGGCCTGGACGAAGCCCGCGGCGCCATGGTCACCGACGTTCCTGTCGGTCCGGCCCTGGATGGTGGGATCGAGGTTGGCGATGTGATCCTGACCTTTGATGGCAATGAGGTTGAGGACACCCGTGGTCTGGTTCGTGTGGTGGGTGACGCGTCAGTGGGGGAAACGGTTCGTGTGATGGTTTTCCGCGATGGCGGAACCGAGACACTGCGCATCACCCTTGGCCGCCGTGAAACGGCAGAGGGCGCGGCCACACCGCCAACAACAGGTGACACACCCGAAGCTGACCCGTCGAGCGAGATCCTCGGCATGACACTGACACCCCTGACGGACGAGCTGCGCAGCGAGTTGAATGCAGCCAACGTGGCCGGTGGTCTGGTTATCCAGATGATTGA
This sequence comes from Roseicyclus sp., assembly GCA_016763475.1. Lineage (GTDB taxonomy): Bacteria > Pseudomonadota > Alphaproteobacteria > Rhodobacterales > Rhodobacteraceae > Gymnodinialimonas. Next base: position 3,177 of record JAESTV010000038.1, on the reverse strand, counting down.
CCCGGTGTCCGATGCGGCAGAGATGGGTTTGCAGGTGGGGGATATCATCACCGAGGTCACTCAGGCCCCGGTGACAAGTGTCGCTGATTTTCAGGCCCGTATCGACGTTGCTGATGAGGCCGGGCAGGAATCGATCCTGCTGCTGATCCGCCGTGACGGCAATCCGCGTTTCATGGCCCTGAGCATCAAGGAAGGCGAATGACCTGAAGGCCGGTTTCGGCTCTTTCGTGCCCCCGGCGCTGGATGCAGCGGCGGGGGTTTTCTTTTACGGGGACGCGCCGCCCCTTGCAGAAAGTTCCGGGTCCCAGATTGACAGGCCAAGTTGTCGCGCGGCGGCCAGTGACAGGACGCCGCTGTCAAGGCCCTGAGGCTGCTGGTAGGCGCGGATGCCGCGTGCGGTGGCGCGGTCCATCACCCCCGTGGCGGGGCCATTGTAGAGCCCACGTGCGGTGAGGGCACGTTGCAGGTTGGTGATGTAGTCAGCGTTGCCCTCCATCGCGCAGGGCGTCTCAAACCAGGTCTCTGTCCGGTCCTCGACTATCCGCTGTTCGGTTGCCGTTACAAAAACGGCGGGGCGGCGGACGTTGCCGTCGCGGTCCAATTGTTCAGGCTCTACCATCACTTGTTCGATTATGGTCTCGATCACCGCCGGGTCAACTTCCCGCCCGTAGCAGCTTTGGGGGTTGGCATCTGGCGGCCCATAGCCGCGCGTGACCTGTACGCCAGAGGCTCCCGACGTGGTGACCGGGTTGATGACGGAGGTAAAACTGTCTTCAACCGGGGTGGTTGACTGACACGCCGTCAGGCCGCCCAAGGCGGCCAGAAAAATCCATTTGCGCATGGGACTGCTCAACGTCCTTGCCATTGTTTTGCGGTAGCCTAGCGGAATTTGTGGCTCTGCGAAAGGCTCTGCGAAAGCTCTGTGAAAGGCTTTGGGACGGCTCAGGGCTGATCACCGGCGCGCATCAGCTCATGGAGGCTCATGGAGGCGCACCAGATCGTCCAACATAGATGAGATATCCTCCACATAATCAGCCACAACATGGGTCACACCTGACTGTCGTTGCACCCGCCCGGTGATCCGCAATAGCCGCCCGGAGATCACCGCGCGGCGGAAAGCCCGGTAGATTTTCTGCCAGACCACGACGTTACACACGGCAAATTCATCCTCCAACGTGATGAAGATCACACCTTTGGCGGTGCCGGGGCGTTGGCGCACCAAAACCAACCCCGCCACCGTAATCCGCGCACCCTCTGGCGGTAGGTGCAGCAGGTGGTGGGGCAGGCAATCGGGTGGTTTGGGCCAATCAGGGGCACGTGTGGTGGGTTCCATGATGGAACAAAGCTAGAACATTTCTGCCAAAACGCAAGGCGGCGCATTCGTGCTGGAAAGGCAGGCCTGCGCGTATTACCTAGCGTGGGAAACTATTTTCAGGGGCGGATAATGGCCAAGATCACCTATATCGAACACAACGGCACCCAGCATGTGGTGGAGGTTGCCAATGGGCTGACTGTGATGGAAGGCGCGCGCGACAATTCCATTCCGGGGATTGAGGCTGATTGCGGCGGCGCGTGTGCGTGTTCGACCTGCCACGTCTATGTGGATGCGGCGTGGGTAGAGAAGCTGCCAGCCATCGACCCGATGGAAGAAGACATGCTTGAATTTGCCTATGAGCCCGACACCAAGCGTTCGCGCCTGACCTGCCAGTTGAAGATCTCTGACGCGCTGGACGGGCTGGTTGTGCAAATGCCTAAAAAACAGATCTGAGGTGCGCTCGGTGGCGCCGCGTCAGCTGATCCGTGCGGTTCGCCGTTGCGTTCGCGGCGCGTGGATAGGTCTGTGCGTGGGGTTGGCGTGGTCGGGCGTTGCGATCGGGTGTACGGTTTCGGCCCACCAAACCACACAGATGCCTGAAAGCCTCAGCAATTTGTGGCCAGGTCGCGGCGGTAGCCTTGCGTGGTATGATGGTCCGACGACACGTTACGCTCATGGCGTGTTGGGGGACACGATTGAGGCGACACAGCTGCACGCCTATTCTGAGGGCGCGCGGACGTTATGCGGCCAGCAATCATTCGTTTTGCCTGATGAATTGGTGTTTGAGGATACCGCGCCGCGCTTGGTTGATCTGAACAGCGACGGCCTGCCCGAGATTGTGGTGGTGCAAAGCCACCAACGCCTTGGCGCTCAGCTGGCAATCTATGAAATACCTTCCAACGGTGAGGCATTGCGCCAGATCGCCGCGACGCCGTTTATCGGGCGTCCCAACCGCTGGCTTGCGCCCATTGGCGCCGCTGATCTGGACGGTGATGGCGCGGTTGAGATCGCCTATATCGACCGGCCACATTTGGCGCGCATCTTGCGGGTTTGGCGGCTTGTGGATGGCGTGATGGTTGAGATTGCAACGCTGGAGGGCCTCACCAACCACCGCATTGGTGAGGATTTCATCACCGGGGGCCTGCGCAATTGTGGTGACGGGGCCGAGATGATCACCGCCAATTCTGACTGGTCCCAAGTGATGGCCACACGGCTGACCGGGGGCACACTCCAGACCCGCGCCCTTGGCCGGTTCTCGGCTGATGCCATCACTTCCGCCCTTGCCTGCGCCCCGTAGCGCCGCCCAAGGGTTGACATGGCCCCGCGTCGGCGGTCTATCCGGCAAGCCTTTTGATCCACCCGGAGAGCCCTGATGCACGCCTATCGCAGCCATTCCTGCGCCGCCCTGACCGCCGCAAATGTTGGCGAAACGATCCGCCTGTCTGGCTGGGTGCATCGCCGCCGCGACCATGGCGGTGTGATCTTTATCGACCTGCGCGACCATTATGGGATCACGCAAATATTGTGCGACACCGACAGCCCGGTGTTTGCCGAGGTTGAAAATTTGCGCGCAGAGTTCTGTATCCGCATTGACGGCGAGGTGAAGGCCCGCTCGGCTGATCTGGTGAACTCCAAATTACCCACCGGCGAAATTGAGGTCTTTATCCGTGATCTGGAAGTGCTTGGAGCCGCGGCAGAACTGCCGTTGCAGGTGTTTGGCGATCAGGAATACCCCGAGGAAACCCGCCTGAAATATCGTTACCTCGATCTGCGGCGCGAGGTGATGCAGAAGAACATGATCCTGCGCTCGGACGTGGTCGCCAGCATGCGCAAACGCATGTGGGCAGATGGTTTCCGCGAAT
>JAESTV010000037.1 GCA_016763475.1 Roseicyclus sp. | reverse complement strand
GAAAGCTCCTTGCTGAGGGACATGTGGTTGTGAGGAACATAGGTATTGTGAGCGCAGGGTTGAAGCGGCAAACGGGCGCAGTTGCGGTGGCAGTTTCCGGGCCGCGGCCGGGCGGGTGTATGCGCCGATATCACCTGCAAGATCACAGGTCTTGCATCGGCCCCTGCGCCCTGTCACGGTCCTCGCGCGACAGTTTTCGGAGGTGACCATGAACAACGCAAAGAACTTCTACATCGACGGCAAATGGGTGGCCCCGGCCAAAGCTCGCGATATGGCGGTCATCGACCCGTCCACGGAAGAGGTGTGTGAAACGATTTCCCTTGGGGATCAGGCCGACACCGATGCCGCTGTCGCCGCAGCGCGCCGTGCGTTTGAGCCATGGGCCTCAAGTGACCCGGCGGAGCGCATCGCCTTGGCTGAGAAGGTGCTGGAAATTTACACCGCCCGTTCTGAGGAAATGGCCCAGGCCATCAGCCTAGAAATGGGCGCACCGCAGGATCTTGCGCGGGCGCAGCAGGTGGGTGCGGGGTCGTGGCACCTTGAGGGGTTCTTACGGGCAGCGCGCGATTTTGTCTGGGAACATCCGCTGGGGGATTGGGCACCAAATGAGCGCATAATCTATGAGCCGATTGGCGTTTGCGCGCTGATCACGCCATGGAACTGGCCGATGAACCAGATTGTGCTGAAGGTGATCCCCGCCCTGTTGACGGGCTGCACGATGATCCTGAAACCGTCCGAGATTGCGCCGCTGTCGGGTATCTTGTTCAGCGAGTTTATGGACGAGGCGGGTGTGCCTGCGGGTGTCTACAACATGCTGAACGGTGACGGGCCGGGTGTTGGCTCGCAACTGTCGGCGCACACAGATGTGGATATGGTCAGCTTCACCGGCTCCACCCGTGCGGGGCGTTTGATCTCAATATCCGGGGCCGAGACACTCAAGCGCATCTCGCTTGAGTTGGGTGGCAAAGGGGCCAATATCATTTTCGCGGATGCCGATGCGAAGGCGGTGAAACGGGGGGTTATCCGTTGTTTCGGCAACACGGGCCAGTCGTGTAACGCGCCAACGCGCATGTTGGTGGAACGCTCGCGGTATGATCAGGCCGTGGAAGAGGCAACCGCCACCGCGGCCAAAATCACCGTCGGTCCCGCAAGTGAGGAAGGCCGCCACATCGGTCCCGTCGTAAGCGAGGTGCAGTTCAACAAGATCCAAGACCTGATCCAGGTCGGCATCGACGAAGGTGCGCGCCTGTTGGCGGGTGGCACCGGACGGCCAGAAAACCTGAACCGCGGTTACTATGTTCGCCCCACAGTTTTCGCGGATGTCACGCCGGACATGACGATCTACCGCGAAGAGATCTTCGGGCCGGTTCTGGCCATCATGCCGTTTGAGGATGAAGATCACGCCATCGCCATCGCCAATGACACCGACTATGGCCTGACCAACTATGTGCAAACCGGCGACGTCGACAAACTGCGCCGCGTGGCGCGGAGGCTGCGCTCGGGTATGGTTGAGGGCAACGGGCGGGGCTTCGGTCAGGGCTCGCCGTTTGGGGGTTACAAGCAATCGGGCAACGGGCGTGAAGGTGGCCGGTTTGGGCTGCACGAGTTCCTGGAGACGAAGGCGATCAGCGGTTGGGGGTGAGCCTCGGCACGGCGCTTTTGAGCCGTGAACCGACGGAGGCCCGCTAATCGCCGGTCTGCCGATCGCAGCACAGACGCCTTGGGGGCCGCCGGTGAGTTCGCCGCGCTTGCGCGCGCGCGATCATGGCGAGGGGGAAGCCCCCCTCGCGCTCCCCCATACCGTGGCGAGGGGAAGCCCCCCTCGCGCTCCCCCAAGCAATTTAACCTGCGGTGGTTGGCGACCTGGTTTGGCACGTTGGGTTGAGAGGTGAGGGTGCCTTCGGCAGAGAGTTTTTCTGCCAAGATGAAATCAGATGTCGCACCTAAAACGGCACTTTCGCGCGAAATAACATACCTTTGCCGCCATCGGGGTGACGAAGTTTCAGGCTTTCGGCGTGTAACATCAGGCGCGGGAAATCACGGGCCGGGCCTTTTGCATAAAATGGGTCGCCCAGGATCGGGTGACCGATTTCCAGCATATGGACCCGCAATTGGTGCGAGCGTCCGGTGTGCGGATACAGGCGCACCCGTGTGGTGCCATCCTCAACCCGCATCCGCCGCCAGTCGGTTTGTGCTGACTTGCCGGTCTCATGATTTACGTGTTGCAGGGGGCGGTTGGGCCAATCGACGATCAGGGGCAGGTCGATGTGCCCCTCTTTCTCGGCCACCTCACCCCAAACCCGCGCGACGTAAGCCTTTTTGATGTACCGCTTCTCAAACTGAAGCCCCAGGTGCCGTTGCGCGTGGGGGGTTCGTGCGAAGACCATGACGCCGGAGGTGTCCATATCGAGGCGATGGACCAAAAGCGCTTCGGGGAAGGCGGCTTGCAGGCGGGCAATCAGGCAATCGGCCAGATGTTCACCTTTACCCGGCACGGATAAAAGGCCTGCGGGTTTGTTCACAAGGATCAGTTCATGATCCGCGTGGATAATATCCAGCGGCGTGTCCGGCGGAGCGTAGATGAAGTCAGCTGTCACCGGATTAAGACGATGTTCGCCAGGTTCAGGGCAAACAATGCGGTGGTCAGGAGCAAAAGGATCAGGCGGTTGCGGCGATCTTCGTCACTTTTCAGCCAGTATTTCAACTGAGTGATGAAACCGCCGGTGGATGGAAAGAGGCCGCCATTTACATCCGCATCCCGCGCCCGCAGGGAAAAGAGAGTCCAAAACATCATGAACACCCAGGCAGCGAACACGACAGCTTGAAATATAAGGAAGATGGATTGAGTGGTGCTCATTCTGACGACGTCTTTCGCAATTTTCAACGACGCGATACCAGCAATTGCGGTGCGCGCATAGGCTGTGGGAAGAAAAGACGGACCGAGGTGCCTGTTGGCAAGGCCCGCGTCAAATCTCCACGCTCGGCGGCCACGCTCGGCGGCCACGCTCGGCGGCCACGATCGGCGGCGCGCCCCGTGGCAGGAGGCTCTGGAACTTCAGGCGTACATCGGTGGCGGCGAGGCAGATACAATCCTCACGTGGTTCGGCCATGGAGGTGTGACTGGCCTGGGCGTTGGCAACCTCCAGATCACCGTACAAAAAGCGCCATTACCGTCGCTGAACCCGCGGTTCAGGCTTTGTCCCTTGGCGGATATGGGCAGGCATGGCGCGCCTCACGGCTGGATCTCGTAAAACATGGTAGGATTGCCATGCCGGATTGGCGTGGCAAACGTTATCGACTGATCGGCGCCTGGTAGGGGATTTTTCGGCGCTGGTATTGTCCTGAGTCAATGCGGACCAGCGTGCCGTCTGGTTTGCTGGGTTCAGTAAACAGGAAGGATTTGCAGATGGACATCTCGACACGGACCGTGGCCCAGGTGATCTTGATGGGCCATGAGATGGGTCGCGCGGAAGGGGAGTTGCGCGGCTTCATCGAGTGCATTGGAGAACAAGAGCAAGCTGAGCTGGTCGCAATTTTCTGGGTTGGGCGCGGCAGTTTTGAAGCCGAGGATTTTGCCGATGCGCTGGCGACTGCAAAATCCGAGGCGACGGTGCCAACGGCGGATTATCTGTTCGGCAGCCCACATTTTTCGGACCATCTTGAAGCCGGGGCTGAGGCCTTGGGGTTGGATATCCTGTCGGAAGAAGACGACTTGTTGTGATCGGTTGGGACGCAGCGGGTGAGGGCGGACCTGGTGGTTTGCGCCGCCTGTCGGCGTCGCCGGGGGGGCCTTGCGTCCGTTCCGGGCGCTCGGCCAGTGGCGCGCGGCTATGAACAGTGGTTTGAGGGGACGGATGTTGAGGGGGCGCTGCCCCCGCGCTTCGCGCCCCCCGAGGTATTTTTGGCCAGATGAAGGGGCGCTCAGAGTGCCGCGGTGGCGCTTTGATACATGGCGGCGGCGCGGGCCCAGACGCCTTGATCCATCGCCGAAAGGGTCAGGAGGTGCGGCAGGAGTTGGTCCGCAAAATCCTGAGAGCTTTCAAGCGGCAGGAGTGACGGGAGGTTGTCGATGGCCATAATGTCCAGCGGGGGTTGGTTGGCCACGCGCAGCGTCGGTTCGGCCCATGTTGTGACATGGTCGTAGAGTTTAACCGGTGAGAAATCGGAGCTTGGGTCACAAGCAATGTCGCCAATGACGCGCAGGGCGCGAGGGGCTTTAGCCGCGCTGGCGGGAACGAAAACGGGCACACCGGCGTTGGCAAGGATGCAATTGAGGAAGATGTTGTGGGCCAACACCTCGGGGAAGGGGCCGCCGTGGGCGGTTTCGGCCATGTCCCAAGCTGTCGGCGTGATGCCCAAGGTTTTGAGAAAGTCCGACGCCCCGGTTCCGGTGCGACCCAACGCGCCGATAATGAGGGCGGTAGGTAGCGGCGCTTTGGCGCTTGTCAGGCGGGTTGCCATATCCGCAATCAGGGCCTCCTGATCAGGCCAATCCCGCACGCAACCCATGGGAGTGCCCGCGTGTTGCGCGGCCCAGGCAGCCACGCTAAGCGCTGCGCCGACATATCCGGCCCAATACCCAAATGCCGCCACCCGGCGGTTGGTTTTATCCACCAGGTATTCCAGATCATAAAGCGCGCCGCCGCCAGACATGAACCGTTTCAGGAGGTGCTGCCCGTCAGCTTGCCCCTTGAAGGCGTGACCAAACAGGATGTGGCGATGGCGCAGCGGCCCGGTATCACCGGGCAATTCCTTGAGGCCGAAGATGATCGCGTCGGCGGGTGCCTGTCGCCAGGTGCCGGGCGGCGCGATTTGGGCACCAGCCTGGCGATAGCTGTCGATCGGGATGATACGGGTAGGGCTATCCTCAACCGTGACGCTGAAGCCAGCGGCCAACAGCTGCGCGACGCCGGTCGGCGTGACACCGACACGGCGTTCATTCGCGCGCTCCTCTGCCCGGACCCAAAGATGGCTCATGGGCATCTAATAGCCAGTCGCACTGCGACGCAGTGGCAGCGTAGCGCCAGCCGCGACGCCAACTCCGGCACCAATCAAGAGCCGCAGGAACGGGGTGCCGAGCGTTGGCGCAGCGAAAGCGAGAACACCGCAAATGGTGGCATAAAATGCAAGAGCTGTTGTATCCATGGGACTGACGCTAACACGGCTTACGCTGTTTCGCCTAGTGGGTCACTTGGACCAGCTTACCTCACCCAAAAAGATATACCCGGCCCCGTATATGGTCTTGATAAGGCGTGGGTTTTTTGGGTCTTCACGCAGTTTGGTACGCAAGCGGGAGATGCGGACATCCATGGCACGGTCGAAGCTGTCACCAGCGGCTCCGCCAAGACTTTCCTGCATCTGCTGGCGCGAGATCAGGCGTTTTGGCGCGTCGAGGAACAGGCGCAACACCTCACCTTCGGCATGAGAAAAGGGGGTTTCGGAGCCGTCTTCGGCGACCAGCGTGTAGCTGTTGAAATGCGCCGTCCACCCGTTGAATTGCGCCGTGTAGTGGGTGCGGTCCGGTGATTTCGGCGTGCGCAGACGGGCGCGGACGCGGGCCACAACTTCTATCGGATCGAAGGGTTTGATGATGTAATCGTCGGCCCCCAATTCCAACCCGGTCACGCGGTCCTGTACCTGTGCGCGGCCCGAAATGATGATGATCGCGGCGCCACTTTCCAGCGCCAGCCGGTGGACAACGGCCAGTCCGTCCCGGTCGGGCAGGCCCAGATCGACAAGGCAGACATCTGGAGTAGAGCGACGTAGGGCGGCCTCAAACTCGGTCGCGCGGGCGTAGGTGGCGGTGCGGAAACCGGCCTCGGACAATGCGTCCGACAACATGGCGCGGATCTGTGGCTCATCGTCGAGGATGGTGACAAGGGGGGCGTTTTTCGGGGCAGCGGTCATTGGGCAATCTCCGCCGTCAAAAGGTGATGAAGCGCGCCTGCATCGACGGGTTTGGGCAGGACGGGCCAGAGCTGGGCCCCTGCAACATGCAGCGGGTCCGCAGTTGGCAGGGAGGTCATAAGCGCGAGCTTCAGGGAAGGTTGCCGCCCGGCGACCGAGCGCAGGAGGTCCACCCCGTCGACCGAACCCAGGCGGATGTCGGACAGGATCCAGTCAAGACCGGGCAGGTCGGCCAACGCCTCGGCTTCCTCCGCTGAGGCGGCTTCAATCACCTGATGGCCCAGATCGGTCAGCAGATCACGGACCTGGGCGCGGATATCTGCAATGTCGTCAACCAGAAGGATCAGACGAGGGCGTGCCTCCGCCAAAGCGGGGCGCAGGGGCAGGCGCAGAATGACGCGGGCGCCGGTGTCGGTGTTTGACAGCCCCATTGTCCCCCCGGCGAGTTTCACGAGGTCATAAACCATGGTCAGGCCAAGGCCGGATCCTGCGTCACCTTTGGTGGTGAAAAACGGGTTCAGGGCATTGGCCAACGCGGCGTCAGAAAATCCGCAGCCAGTGTCCTCCACCGCGATCTCGAGCCAGGTTCCCTTTACATCCCGGAAGCTCACCTTGATCTCGCCCGGGCTTGTGCCGATCCCGTCGCGGGCATTCAGGATAAGGTTCAACAGCCCGTCTTGCAGCGAACCCGCATCCAACATCAGCGCGCGGTGGGCAAAGTCGGATTGGATAGACAGCGTTGTGGTTTCAGGCAGCGCCGCTTGGGCCAGCGGGGAAATGTTGGCGAGGAAATCCTGCATCACCACGGGGGTGGGGCGGACTTCACGTGTGCCGGTCATGTTGGCGATCTTGTCCAGCAGCAGGCCGCCGCGCCGCACTGCCATGCGCGTTGCACCGGTCAATTCGTGGGCGCCGTCGGGCAGAGGCATCTTCTCCAGCCGCGCTTGCAGGCCGAGGATAATGGTCAGAAGGTTTGCAAAATCGTGGGCGAGGCCGCTGGTCAGCTGCGCGGCCATCTCTCGTTTGTGGGTCTGCTCCAGCGCAGTGCGGGCCTGGGCCTCTTCAGTCACATCGGTGGACAGAATGTAGACACTGCCGGGGGCGCGTTGATCCGGGGTAAAGGCGGTGCGGATGCGACGGCCCGAGACCGGGTCGGTGAATTCCAGCAACGCGGGTGTACCGCGCGCGGCACGATCCAAATGTGGGCGCAGATGGGCCGCCGTCTTCTGCCCGAGGGCCTGCTCAAACGATACCCCCACAATATCGTTGTCCCGGCCCGGCAGCAGCGCGGACAGGCGGCGGTTGGTGAAAGTGTAGAGTCCATCAGAATCAACGTGGCCAATATGGGCGGGGGTCATTTCGGTGACAAGGCGGGTGTGCGCCTCCATCTCGATCAACGCTGATTTGGCTTCCTGCAACTGGCTGATTGTGGCGGCCAGATGCCGGTTGGTCAGCGCCAGCTCCTCCCCATAGGTCAGAACCTGATCGGACAATTCCGCGGACCGGGCGCGCAGCAGCGCTTCTTGCCGTTTAACGGAGGATATGTCGGTGTAGACAGTGACCCAGCCGCCATCGGGCAGAGGTGAGCCTTCCACGGAAATTGTCCGGCCATTGGCGCGGGTGCGCTCCATGTAGTGGGGCATGAATGCACGTGCCTGTTCGACACGGACTCGCACAAAATCGTCAGGATCATCAACCTGCCCGTACTCGCCGGTTGTGGCGAGGTATTGGATCGTTTCATCAAATCGTGCGCCGGGGGTGACGAGGTGTTCAGGCAGGCTGAACATCTCTTGAAATGGACGGTTGCACACAGCCAGCCGCAGGTCGGCGTCATAGATCGACAGCGCTTGCTGGATCAGGTTAAGGCCAGCGCGCGTAAAGTTTTCGGTATTGCGATCGCGAGGCATGGCCGCGCCCTCCCTTCCTAATATGGCTAGCCGCTGCGGCGCCCCGCGCCAAGGCCAACCATGTCGCTGTTACAATTCGAAAGGTTTGCGAAAAAGTCAGGTAATGCTTGACCGGCAAAGCTTGTGTGGCACGGTAATGGGTATCGGCAAGCGTTCCAGTCGCATCAGAGGGCGCAGCTCGAGTGCGTCGACCCGGATGGTCGGCCAGGGAGGATAGATTGCTCAACATCACACCGCCTTCGGGCGCACCCCAATCCGTGCCGGCGCTTCTGCGCCGCAACGCGGCCCAGTTCGGGGCCCGCGATGCTTACCGCGAAAAAGAATTCGGAATCTGGCAGAGCTGGACCTGGGCCGAGACGTTGCAGGAGATTGAGGCCCTGGCACTTGGCCTATTGGCATTGGGGTTGGACCGGGGTGACTTCGTTGCCGTGATCGGCCGCAATCGGCCCGCGCTGTATTGGTCCATGGTTGCCGTGGAAATGGCCGGTGGCGTGCCGGTGCCCTTGTATCAGGACGCGGCCGCGGAAGAGATGACGTTTGTGCTGGAACATTGTGGCGCACGGTTTGTTATTGGAGGTGATCAGGAGCAGGTCGATAAGGTCATCGAAGCTCAGGAAACCGTACATGGGATTGACCATATCCTCTATGTCGACCCTCGTGGCTTGCGGAAATATGACCATACCAAACTACATGCTTTGACCGATGTGCAGGCTGAGGGCCGCGCCGCCCATGAGCGCCTCAAGGGCGAATTACACACCCGCGAGGCCGAGCTGACCTACGACAGCACCTGTGTGATGCTTTATACATCCGGGACAACAGGCAGGCCGAAAGGTGTGGTCCTGTCGAACCGAAACATCATTGAAACCTCCAAATCGTCCTGTGAATTCGATGGTTTGCGGATGGAAGATGAGGTTTTGGCCTATCTGCCGATGGCTTGGGTTGGGGATTTCATCTTTTCCATCGGACAGGCGTATTGGGCGGGGTTTTGCGTGAATTGCCCCGAAAGCGCGGACACGATGATGACCGATCTGCGTGAGATCGGGCCAACGTATTTCTTTGCGCCGCCACGGGTATTCGAGACGCTTTTGACCTCAGTGATGATTCGGATGGAAGACGCGAGCCGCTTCAAGAAGGGTCTGTTTGACCGCGCCATGGCACGGTCGAAGACCACGGGCCCGAAAATCCTCGACGGCAAACCTGTCAGCATCGGCGAACGGCTGGCTTATGCGATGGACAATGTGCTGGTGATCGGGCCGCTGAAAAACACCCTCGGCATGAGCCGGGTGCGCGTTGCCTATACCGCCGGAGAAGCTATCGGGCCGGAGATTTTTGACTTCTACCGGGCGTTGGGGCTCAACCTGAAGCAGCTTTACGGACAGACCGAGGCCTCGGTTTTCATCACCCAACAGCCCGACAGCGAAGTGCGCCCTGACACGGTCGGCGTGCCGTCACCGGGGGTTGAACTGAAGATCGGCGAGAATGGCGAAGTGTTCTACCGTTCACCGGGGACGTTTGTGGAATACTACAAGAACGCCGAAAGCACAGCCTCAACCAAAGATGCGGAGGGCTGGGTTGCCACCGGCGACGCCGGTTTCATCGAGGAAGGCAGTGGCCACTTGCGGATCCTGGACCGCGCGAAAGATGTGGGCAAGACTGCGTCGGGTGGGCTGTTTGCGCCAAAATTCGTAGAGAACAAGCTGAAGTTCTACCCTGACATTCTGGAGGCGGTCGTCTTCGGGAATGAACGGGAATATTGTACGGCGTTCATCAACATCGATCTGGGTGCCGTGGGTAACTGGGCCGAGCGCAATAACATTGCCTACGCGAGTTATCAGGAATTGACCGGCCATCCGCAGGTTCTGGCGTCGATTCAGGGGCATGTGGAGGCGGTGAACCGCTCGGTCGCCGAAGATCCAATGCTGGCCCATTGCCAGATCGCGCGGTTCCTGGTGCTGCACAAGGAATTGGACGCTGATGATGGTGAGTTGACCCGCACCCGCAAAGTGCGGCGGCGGATCATCGAGGAGAAGTTTGCCGACCTTCTGGACGCGCTATATTCCGACAAGACGTCCCAGTTTACCGAAACAGAAGTCACTTACGAAGACGGGCGAAAAGGTACGATTTCCGCCACATTGGAAATTCGCGATGCAGCGACGGTTGCGTTGTCAGCACAGCATATGGCTGCGGAATGATGGGTGGTTTGCTTTCAGCAATACGCTCGGCTGACGCCGTCGCCCCACCCACCATCCCGTGGGGGTTTGGCGGATGACGTTAACGGCGGCGGGATTGTTTCTGTTGGGGTTTGCGGCGTCCTGGGTCGCTGGCCGGTACGTAGCGAAGGGAGCGGCGCTTGTTCAGGGCGGGGCAATTGGCATCTGCGGTGTGGCGGCGTTGTTCATCGGAATGGCTGAGATGATGGAGACCAACTTCATTTGGGCGTTGGTGGCGTTGCTGGCCTACGGAACAATCGGGGCCATGATATTCAAGACGGCACGCGCCGGGCGCGGGGGGGCTGAGTAAATGCTTGATAACGCTACAGAAGGTTACGTGACGGCAGATGGTCGCCAGATCGGTCCGGTGGTGATGGAGATGAAGGGGATAACCCTGCGCTTTGGCGGTGTTGAGGCGATTAGAGGCATCTCTTTCGATATTCGGGAAGGTGAGATTCGGGCGATCATTGGGCCAAACGGCGCCGGAAAATCCTCGATGCTCAACGTGATATCGGGGTTTTATCATCCACAGGAGGGTGAGGTTTTTTATCGCGGCGTTAAGCGCCCGCCGATGAAGCCGTATATGGTGGCGCGTCAGGGTATTGCGCGGACGTTTCAGAACATCGCGTTGTTTGAGGGCATGAGCGTTCTCGACAACGTCATGACCGGGCGGCTGAATCACATGAAGGTAGGGCTGCTTGGGCAGGCGCTTTGGTGGGGCAAGGCTGAGGCGGAAGAGGTGAAAAACCGGGCCAAGGCGGAGGAAGTCATTGATTTTCTTGGGATACAGGCAATCCGGAAGACGCCGGTTGGGCGTTTGCCTTATGGCCTGAAGAAACGGGTGGAACTGGCACGGGCATTGGCCGCTGAGCCGCAGATACTGCTGCTGGATGAGCCGATGGCGGGCATGAACGTGGAGGAGAAAGAAGACATGTCGCGCTTCATCCTCGACGTGAATGATGAGTTCGGCACCACCATCGTTTTGATCGAGCATGACATGGGTGTGGTGATGGACCTGAGCGACCGTGTGGTTGTTATGGATTACGGAAAAAAGATCGGCGACGGCACCCCTGAAGAGGTCCGCAACAACCAGGAAGTGATCGACGCTTATCTGGGAGTGTCGCATGATTAATCGGGGCGCACACAACCTGAAAGCAGGCTGCCCAAAGGGTGCGCATATCGCTGGTGCTGCTTTGATTGCGATCTGGATGGCGGCTTCGGTCTCGGCGCAGGCCGAAGGCACCTTCGAGGTGTTCGAGGCACGGTGCCTGACGCCAATGGCGGAAGTTCGAAATAGCGACACCTCTGGTCTGCGTCTCGTGGCGGATGGTGATGGCCGTGAGACGTGGATGGCATATTCCCAGGAGTGGCAGTTGGTGCGCTCAACCACTGAGGCGGTGGTTCAATTTTGTGCGGTTCACGGCGCCTTTGGGGTGGACGTGGATGCGTGGGTTGAGGCGGCGATTGCTGATGAAAGCTACATCCGCATCGACCGGGTGCCTGAGACCCTGCAATCGACAACATGGCGCGAGCCTTTGATCGAGGTTGAGATCGAACGCGAAACAACGCCGATGCGGCTGACCGTCGTTGAAACGAATTTGGAGAGCTGACCCATGCCCGAACAACTGGTCTTTGCGATGGAAGTTACGCTCAACGGTCTGATGACCGGGGTGATGTATTCGCTGGTGGCGCTTGGCTTCGTGTTGATCTTCAAAGCGTCGGGGATTTTCAACTATGCCCAAGGGGTGATGGCGCTGTTTGCGGCGATGACGCTGGTTGGCATTCAGGACGGCCGGGTGCCCTTCAGCCACGTGATCAATGCGATTTTCGGCACTCATATCTATGATTTCGGATGGGAGGTGCCGGCGTTGCTGGCGATCTTGCTGACGGTGATTGTGATGATCATCTTCGCCTTACTGGTGCAGCGGTTTGTGTTCAAACATCTGGTGGGGCAGGAGCCGATCATCCTGTTCATGGCGACCATTGGGCTGGCCTATTTCCTTGAGGGGGTGAGCGACCTGATGTGGGGCTCGGAAATCCGCAACATGGATGTTGGCCTGCCGCAGGGGATCAACGATTGGATCGACGTCACTACGCTTGAGATATTCGGCTACGGTTTCTTCATCGACAATCTCGATCTGGCGGCGACGCTCATTGCAGCGATCCTGGTGATGGGGCTGATCGCTTACTCGCAATATACCAAGAACGGACGTGCGATGCGGGCGGTCGCGGATGACCATCAGGCGGCGTTGTCGGTTGGGATATCGCTGAATTATGTGTGGATATTGGTGTGGTCGCTGGCGGGTATTGTGGCGCTGGTCGCGGGGGTGATGTGGGGGTCGAAATCGGGGGTCCAGTTCTCGCTGTCCCTGATTGCCTTGAAGGCATTGCCGGTGCTGATGCTGGGCGGCTTTACCTCGATCCCCGGTGCGATTGTGGGTGGTATGATTATCGGCGTCGGGGAGGCGTTGTTCGAGTTTGCCATTGGTCCGATGATTGGTGGCGCGACGGAGAATTGGTTCGCCTATGTGCTGGCGTTGTTGTTCCTGGTGTTCCGGCCACAGGGCCTGTTTGGGGAGAAGATCATTGAGCGGGTTTGAAAAACGGCTGGGTGACCGCGTGTCACTGCGATCCACGACACCCACCCACCCGCTGACCTTCATCGGGATGTGCGATATGATTGAGGGGAAGGTCTGAGATGTTTTACCGTGAAGCAGGTGACTTCAAGACCAGCTATTCCGCCGACAGTGCGACGTTTCCGATCTTGTTTGATCGGTATCGATATTACTTGGTCCTGATCGTTGGCGCGGGGATTATCCCGTTTGTCCTGAATGATTACTGGGCGAACTCGATCCTGATCCCATTTCTGATCTATGCGATTGCGGCGATGGGCCTGAATATTCTGACGGGCTATTGCGGGCAGGTGTCGCTTGGTACCGGCGGCTTCATGGCCGTGGGGGCGTACACGTCCTACAAGCTGATGACGGCGTTTCCGGGGCTCGACATGATCTCGGTCACGTTGCTGTCGGGTTTGATGACCGCGATGGTGGGGCTTGCGTTTGGCCTGCCATCCTTGCGGATCAAGGGGTTCTATCTGGCAGTGGCGACGCTGGCGGCGCAGTTCTTCCTCGTGTGGCTCTTCAACAAGGTGGGGTGGTTCTACAATTACTCGGCCTCGGGCCAGATATCCGCACCGACGCGGGATTTCTTCTACTTCACCAATATCGCCGTGACCGGGCCAAGTGCGGAATCCTGGGCGAAGTATCTGTTCTGCTTCATGTTTGTTTTTGTGTTGGCCTGGGTGGCGCGCAACCTGACCCGTGGCTCTATGGGGCGGCAATGGATGGCGATCCGGGATATGGACATCGCGGCTGAGATTATCGGGGTGAACCCGCTTAAGGCGAAGCTGACGGCGTTTGCGGTATCCTCGTTCTACGTCGGCATCTCAGGCGCGCTTTTGTTCACCGTCTATCTGGGCGCGGTTGAGGTCGGGGAGGCCTACGGGATCACCAAGAGTTTCCTCGTGTTGTTCATGATCATCATCGGCGGCCTCGGGAGCATTTTTGGCAGTTTTGCCGGCGCCGCGTTTATGGTGATCTTGCCGGTGTTTCTACGGAATTTCCTGACGGGGACGATGAATTGGGACAGCGCGTTGGCGACCCATTTTGAATTTGTCATCGTGGGTGGGTTAATCATGTTCTTTTTGATCGTGGAGCCCCACGGTCTGGCGCGTCTGTGGGCGCTGGTCAAAGACAAGCTGAGATTGTGGCCGTTCCCCCACTAGCGGGACGCGCCATAAAATATCCCGGTGCTGGGAGGCTCGGGCAAACGTGAAATCGGATACTATCCAAGGGAGGAATGACCCGATGAAGAAACTGACAATCCTTGTGCTGAGCGCGGCTGTTGCCGCAGGTAGCCCGGCGGCTGCGGAACTTGTGTTCCCGTCGCTGAGTTACCGGACCGGGCCTTTTGCGGCGGGTGGTATTCCGTTTGCTGACGGTTATTCGGACTATATGGCGCTTCTGAACGTGCGTGACGGCGGCATCGGTGGCGTAATGACCTCCGTGCCTGAGTGCGAGACGGCCTATAACACCGAACGTGGTGTGGAATGTTACGAGTCCACACGTGGACTCGGCGCGTTGGTCTATCAACCGCTGTCCACTGGCATCACCTATCAGCTGATCCCACGCACCACAGTGGACGGTATTCCGCTTCATACGATGGGCTATGGCCGGACCTCTGCGGCCAATGGCGATGTGTTCAGCCACACGTTCAACTACCCCGCCAACTATTGGGACGCAGCCTCCATCATCGTGAACCAGCTGCTGGAAGAGAACGACGGCAGCCTTGAGGGGCAGACCATTGCGTTGCTCTATCACAACTCTGCCTATGGTCGGGAGCCGATCCGGACCCTTGAGACCTTGGCAGAAATGCACGATTTCGAGTTCTTGCAACTGGCTGTCGACCATCCCGGCCAGGAGCAGGGCAACCAATGGTTGCAAATCCGCCGTGAGCGTCCCGACTATGTGGTGATGTGGGGCTGGGGTGTGATGAACCAGGTCGCGATTCAGGAAGCGATCAACATCCGCTATCCGATGGAAAACTTCATCGGCAATTGGTGGTCCGGCGCGGATCATGATGTGGAATCCGCTGGTGCAGATGCTGCGGGTTATCGCTCGCTCAACATGAACCGTTTGGGTGACATGCCAGTGTTTGCCGAGATCCAGGAGCTTGTGATCGACGCAGGGCTGAATGCAGGTGACGGCTCCAACCTTGGCAACGTGCTTTATACCCGTGGCATGTATGCGGCTTTCCTGGCCGCTGAAGCTGCGGCATTGGCGCAAGAGATGAGCGGCGTGGCCGACATTGATGCCTCGATGATGCGTGATGCGATGGAAGCGTTGGAGATCACGAACGAGATCATGGAAGCGGCAGGAATGCCGGGCATCGGGCCGGAATTTGCGGTGACCTGCGAGGATCACGGCGGCACTGGCATGGCGATCATGCAGCAGTGGGACGGTGAGGCGTGGGTCACGCTGACCGACTTCATTGCGCCTGACGATTCCGTAACCCAACCCTTGATCGACGAAGACTCGGCGCAATACGCGGCTGAGAACGGGATCACGTCGCAGTGTAGCGATTCCTGAGTTGATATCTCCGGCGGCAGCGCGAGTTGTTGCCGCCGGAATTTGAGTTTTTTTGCCAAGATGAATGGGCAAGGTCCGTGCGAAACAGGCGGGCGCGCGCGTGAACCGAAATCAGGGGTGAATGGGATGCTGGACCAGGTGACCGAAACTGAAGCGCAGGCGCAGGCCGAGACGCTTTTGGAGGTCAACAATATTGAGGTGATCTACAACCACGTCATTCTTGTTTTGAAGGGTGTGTCGTTGAAGGTTCCCAAGGGCGGGATAACCGCGCTTCTGGGCGGCAATGGCGCCGGTAAGACCACGACGCTAAAGGCAATCTCCAATCTGCTGCATTCTGAGCGCGGGGAGGTCACCAAAGGGGCGATCTCTTATCGCGGCGAGCGGGTGGAGAAACTGAACCCCTCGGATCTGGTGAATCGTGGAGTGATTCAGGTGATGGAAGGCCGTCATTGTTTTGAACATCTTACGGTCGAAGAAAACCTGCTGACCGGATCCTATACGCGCAAAGACGGGCGCGCGGCGATCGCGGCGGATCTTAAGCTGGTTTATGAGTATTTCCCCGGCCTGTGGGACCGGCGCACCTCGCAAGCGGGTTACACCTCCGGTGGTGAGCAGCAGATGTGCGCAATTGGCCGCGCGCTGATGTCAAAGCCAGAGATGATTTTGCTGGATGAGCCGAGCATGGGTCTGGCGCCGCAGCTGGTGGAGCAGATTTTCAACATCGTGAAGCGGTTAAACGAGGAACAGGGTGTGACCTTCCTGTTGGCGGAGCAGAACACAAATGCGGCGCTGCGGTTTGCCCATTACGGCTATATTCTCGAATCCGGCCGCGTGGTGATGGATGGCCCGGCGGCGGACCTGCGTGAGAACCCGGATGTGAAGGAGTTTTACCTTGGCATGTCCGATGACGGGCGCAAATCGTTTCGCGATGTGCGGTCTTATCGCCGCCGCAAGCGGTGGTTGAGCTGAGGGAGGCCGGGTGATGTTGGACAACAAGCAGGGCCATTTCGATGGGCTGGAAGTGCGCAGCGCTGATCAGCGCGCGGCTGAGCAACTGGAGGCGCTGAACACGCAGCTGGCCCGGGTGCGGGCGGTTGAGGGTAGCTGTTTGCCGGGTGGCGGAGCTTTGAAGGCAATGTCCGAGCTGGCAGAATTGCCGGTGTTGCGGAAATCCCGGCTGGTGGAATGGCAGGCAGCGCGGCCTCCGTTTGGAGGCATGGCTGTCAGCAACGTCACCCATGTATTCCAAAGCCCCGGCCCAATTTATGAACCCGGCGGAATCGGCCACGATTGGTGGCGGATGGGGCGGTTCCTACATGCTGTGGGGATCGGCGCAGGTGATATCGTGCAGAATTGTTTCGGCTATCATCTGACCCCTGCGGGTATGATGTTCGAGAGCGGCGCGCGTGCGGTTGGCGCAGCCGTGTTGCCCGCCGGAGTGGGCCAGACGGAACTTCAGGTGCGCGCCGCCAGGGACATCGGCTGCACCGCTTATGCGGGGACCCCGGATTACCTGAAAGTGATCCTCGATAAAGCGGATGAGATGGGGGAGGCCCTGCGCTTCACCCGTGCGGTTGTGGGTGGTGGGGCGCTGTTCCCGAGCCTTCGGGCGGAATATGCGGATCGTGGGGTTGTTTGCCTGCAATGTTACGCCACGGCTGATCTGGGCAATATCGCTTACGAATCGCCTGATCCCGATGCTCCGGCAAGCCCACCCGAGGGGATGATCCTCGACGAAGGTGTGATCGTAGAAATTGTGCGCCCCGGCACCGGCGATCCGGTTGCGGATGGCGAGGTTGGGGAAGTTGTCGTCACCAGCCTCAACCCTGATTATCCGCTGATCCGGTTTGCCACTGGTGACCTTAGCGCAATCCTGCCGGGGCAAAGCCCGTGCGGGCGCACCAATACCCGGATCAATGGCTGGATGGGGCGCGCTGATCAGACCACCAAGATCAAGGGCATGTTTGTGCGCCCCGAACAGGTCGCGGACTTTGTGGCCAAGACCGGCATGCTCAAGGCGCGAGTGATTGCCCGACGTGAAGATGAGCGCGACGTCATGCTGGTGCAAGTTGAGGGTGACGGCGGCGATCCTTTAGCGTTGGCGGAGGCGGTGAAAGCCACGATGAAGCTGAACGGTCGGGTTGAGGTGGTCACAAAAGGCAGCCTGCCCAACGACGGCAAGGTTATCGACGACCAGCGCAGCTACACCTAACGCGGGTTACATTTCACCTTAGACAGGCCCTCACAAATCGGGTTTGGCCAAAAACGGCTGCCGCGAATTGGGGCTCAATTCAAACGCGATACACAAGCCTGCTTGCCTCAGTTGGTGGGTGATGCACTCTCCCCGCCAGCCCCAACCGCGCCGCACATATCGACGCTTCAATCACGTGATCGTGGTCAAAGTGACGTCACAGCGCCTATCGAGACCTATCGGCACATGGTTTGATAAATGATGACACGGGTTCCAAGGGTGTATGTGCGGTTTGGTTATCCGTTAACCGACCAGTCTCGTGCTAAGTCTTGGTCAGACAAACGATTCTACCTCGGAGTATTTACATCATGTCATTTCGCCCTATTGCCCTTGCTGCCGCCCTTTTTGGCAGTTTCACCACACAAGTTGTGCAGGCCGACACGGCCTTGTTGCTGGTCAACGACCGCTATTTGTACGCTCAAAACCTGCGCCAGGCGCGCCCGATAGAACAACTTCACGCCCGCCTGCGGGATGCCGGGTTCCAGGTGATCCTGGTGACCGATGGCGACGGCGATGATCTGCGCGAAGGGTTGGACCGCCTGCTGCAAGCGGACGAGGATGAACGCATCCTGATTGCCGCTGTGGGTCATTTCGCCCGTTCGGAAACCGACAGCTGGCTCTTGGGCACATCGGCGAACCAACCGTCCCTTGCGTCGGTTGGTGGCGATGGGTTGAGCCTGTCTGTT
>JAESTV010000036.1 GCA_016763475.1 Roseicyclus sp. | reverse complement strand
GTTTATGACAAACACCACCTCGTTCCATTCGGCGAGTACCTGCCCCTGCGCGGCCTTGCCGAGCGGTTGGGCGCCCGGTGGATTGCGCAGCAATTGTCCGGCGGGTATCGCCCCGGTCCGGGGCCCGCCCTGATTGACCTTGGCCCCCTTGGCCGGGCCTTCCCGATGATCTGCTACGAGGCGATATTTCCCGGCTATATCCGCGCTGTGGATCGTCCCGATTGGATGCTCCAGGTCACCAACGACGCATGGTTCGGCAGTTTCGCGATGCCCTATCAGCACCTCGCCCTTGCCCGCCTTCGCGCAGCTGAACAGGGCCTGCCCCTGATCCGCGCCGCCAATACCGGCGTCTCGGCCCTGATCGACGCGCGCGGAGATCTGGTGCAGACGTTGCCGATGGACACCCAGGGCGTGATCGACGCGGTGATGCCCGCGGCCCTGCCGCCGACATTTTACGCCCGCATCGGCGATTGGCCTGCCTTGATCCTTGCGATATTTGTCACATTGTCCGGGTTTGCTGTCGCGCGACGCCGCCTGTCCCATTGAACCTGACACGAAACCGGCGTAAGCCGCGCCAACCCTCCACAACGGCTTCCTGGCGTGGGGGAAATTTCAGTGGAGCATTCCCCATGGCGCGCAAAAATTACCTGTTCACTTCGGAGTCTGTATCCGAGGGTCACCCCGATAAAGTCTGCGACCGGATATCGGACGCTGTTCTGGATGCTTTCCTGACAGAAGAACCCGAAGCCCGCGTGGGCTGCGAGACATTTGCCACAACCGGGATGGTTGTGGTTGGCGGTGAAGTTGGCCTGAGCGATCAAGACAAGCTCAAACATTTCATGGGCAGCATCGGCCAGATCGCGCGCGATTGTATCAAAGACATCGGTTACGAGCAGGAGAAGTTCCATTGGAACACCTGCCATGTGCTGAACTTCCTCCATGAGCAATCCGCGCATATCGCCAAAGGCGTCGACGCGACGGAGAACAAGGATGAAGGCGCCGGTGATCAGGGGATCATGTTCGGCTATGCCATTGACGAAACGCCGGAACTGATGCCGGCACCGATCCAATATGCCCATGCGATGCTGCGGCGGCTGGCTGAGGTGCGAAAATCCGGCGCTGAACCAAGCCTGCGCCCGGATGCGAAATCGCAGCTGACCTTGCGGTATGTCGATGGCAAGCCGGTGGAGGTGACCTCGATCGTTTTGTCGACGCAGCACGAAAGCGAAGATCAGACCTCGGACGATATCCGCGCCATTGTTGAGCCGCATATTCTGGATGTTCTGCCAAAGGGTTGGGTCACACCCGAGACCGTTTGGCACGTGAACCCCACCGGCACCTTTGTCATCGGCGGTCCCGATGGCGATGCGGGCCTGACCGGGCGCAAGATCATTGTCGATACCTATGGTGGGGCCGCGCCCCATGGTGGCGGCGCATTTTCCGGCAAAGATCCGACCAAGGTGGATCGCTCAGCCGCATATGCCGCACGATATCTGGCGAAGAACGTGGTGGCCGCGGGTCTGGCGAGCCGTTGCACAATCCAGCTGAGCTATGCGATTGGCGTTGCCCGGCCCCTGTCAATCTATGCAGACCTGCACGGGACTGGCGAAGTCGATGAGGTTGAGTTGGAGCGGGTTTTGGGTCAAGTCATGGATCTGACGCCGCGTGGGATCCGCACACACCTCGGCATGAACCGCCCGATCTATGAACGCACCGCCGCTTATGGCCACTTTGGCCGCGCCCCGGAGGCTGATGGCGGCTTCTCGTGGGAGAAGGTGGATCTGGTTGACACGATCAAAGCCGCGCTCTGATCCAAGTCGTCTGACGCAGCCCAGTTTTTGCCACCCCCGTGCTTTATCCGGCGCGGGGGTGGTTTCATTTCGTGGGAGCAGCAGGATATCGGACCGCCCGGCGGCCCGGCGGATCGGCGGCCCGGCGCAACCCATGAACATCTGCCAGCTCTGTATCCCCTGCCCAAGTGAGGGCGGTTGCCCACGCTGATGTGTGGCCGTCAGCCCGCGTGCGCGCCTTTCGTGATTGCCTTGTGCTCCACATCCGGGCGCGACGGCATGTGCCTGTGCCTGTGCCTGTGCCTGTGCCTGTGCCTGTGCCAGAACCGGGGCCATTGAGGCCCGCGCCAAAGGACGTTAGGGGGTGCGCCATGACAAATCCGCCAATCCGCCCGCACCGCAATTTCTATGGCCGCCGCAAGGGCCAGCACCTCAAGGACAGCCAAACCCGCTACCTTGAGGAGGATCTGGCTGCCCTGTCGCCGGGTGCCGTGGATTGGGACGTGAACCCGGATCGCGCGCCGCTGGATCTGGGGGCGTTGTTTGGCGAGCGTGACATCTGGCTTGAGATCGGGTTTGGCGGCGGTGAGCATCTGGTGCATCAGGCGGGCGAAAACCCGGATGTCGGCATCATCGGATGTGAGCCTTATATCAACGGCGTGGCCATGCTTTTGGGCAAAATTCGGAAGGCGGGTGTGGAAAACCTCGCGGTGTATCCGGGTGACGCCCGTGACTTGTTTGATGTGCTGCCCAAGGCCAGCGTTTCGAAAGCTTTCCTGCTGTACCCCGACCCGTGGCCAAAGACCCGCCACCATCGCCGCCGGTTTGTTACGCCTGAGCATCTTGAGCCGCTGGCACGGGTGCTGAAGCCCGGCGCCGAATTTCGTGTCGCCACTGACATCACGGATTACGTGCGCCAGACTTTGGAAGAAGTCCCGCGCGCTGGCTTTGAATGGCTGGCTGAAACGGGCGCTGATTTGCACGAGCCGTGGAGTGACTGGCTACCCACGCGCTATGAACAAAAGGCCCTGCGCGAAGGTCGCGTGCCCCATTACATGACGTTCCGAAAGCTCTGAGGGTCGCGGCATCGCTGAGTTATCCGAACCATAAACCCGGTGTGGCCTGCACAACCCACAAGACGAAACGGCGGCGAAAGCGGCACACCCCACCAAACGAAAAGCGGCGCCACCCCGCCAAACGAACACACGACAACACCCGCGCCCCCCTCTGACACGGCACCGGTGTTTTATTGAGGTGTGGACGCCTGTTGCCCTCAGGTCTATTACCGCTGCGACTTGTACCGCTGCTCCGATATTGCATTGGCGCGGCCAGCGAAGGGGGCGAAAATGTCCGCACATGGCAATCCGCAACCGATGACGGCCCGCGCCGGTGGGGCTTTGAGTGGCACCGCAGAGGTTCCCGGCGACAAGTCGATCTCACACCGCTCCCTGATCTTTGGCGCAATGGCCGTGGGTGAGACGCGGGTAAGTGGGCTGTTGGAAGGCCAGGATGTCCTGGACACCGCCAGCGCAATGCGGGCGTTCGGGGCTGAGGTCACGCGGGAGGCGGACGGCACCTGGTCGATCCATGGGGTCGGCGTCGGCGGCTTTGCAGAGCCTGAGGATGTGCTTGATTGCGGCAATTCCGGCACCGGGGTGCGGTTGTTGATGGGGGCAATGGCGACGACGCCGATCAGTGTGACCTTTACGGGTGACGCGTCACTTCGCTCTCGCCCGATGGCGCGGGTCACCGACCCGCTGGCGCTGTTTGGCACCCATGCTTATGGCCGCGCGCAGGGGCGATTGCCGATGACCCTTGTGGGGGCCAACAGGCCGCTGCCGGTGCGGTATGTGACCCCTGTACCCTCTGCTCAGGTCAAATCTGCCGTGCTTCTGGCAGGCCTCAACGCGCCCGGCCAGACTGTGGTGATAGAGGCGGAAGCGACGCGGGATCATTCTGAGCGGATGCTGGCGGGTTTCGGCGCTGACATTTCCACCGAGATCACACCCGAGGGGCGTGTCATCACGTTAACGGGCCAGCCTGAACTAAAGCCTCAAACCATTGCCGTCCCGCGGGATCCATCCTCAGCCGCGTTCCCGGTGTGCGCCGCGCTGATCACCGAAGGCTCAGACGTGTTTGTACCCAATATCGGCCTCAACCCCACCCGTGCGGGCCTGTTCGAGACCTTGCGCGACATGGGCGCTGACCTGACTTATGAGAACCCACGTGAAGAGGGCGGCGAACCCGTCGCCGACCTGCGCGCACGGTTCTCACCCAACATGAAGGGCATCGAAGTGCCGCCAGAGCGCGCGGCAAGCATGATCGACGAATACCCGATCCTGTCGGTTGTTGCCGCGAATGCCGAAGGTCAAACCATCATGCGCGGCGTCAAAGAGCTGCGGGTGAAGGAGAGTGACCGGATTGCTGCCATGGCGGATGGCCTGCGCGCTTGTGGGGTTGAGGTTGAGGATGGCCCGGATTGGTGGATTGTGCATGGTTGTGGCCCCGGTGGTGTCAAAGGCGGGGCAATTGTGGCCACACATCTGGACCATCGTATCGCCATGTCGTTCCTCTGCGCAGGTTTTGCCAGCCAACAGGGTATCACCGTGGATGATGCTGGCCCGATCACCACATCTTTCCCGATTTTTGAGCCTCTGATGCGCAGGCTTGGTGCGCGTCTGGATCCCGCGAGCACCGCGTAGGGCGGGGCTTTTCCCGCTGTGCACCGAAGTCCGTCGCGGGGAAGCGCAAGAGCAGACCGACGGCAAGGAAGACGCCCCTGATTCGATCGCAAACATCCCCTGACTGGCGCGGACGGCAGGCAGCGCTTAGGCTCGGGCTGAAAGCGAAGGGGTGCGCGATGAGCACATATTCAGGGTCCTGCCTGTGCGGGGCAGTCCATTACACAACAGCAGGGCCTCTGAGGCCCGTAATTGCCTGTCATTGCGCGCAATGCCGCAAGAGTTCTGGCCATCATGTTGCGGCGACGTCCGCCCCACGCGAATCGGTCAGGATCAGCGGCGAGGTCACGTGGTATGCCTCCTCGGTTACCGCGAAGCGGGGGTTTTGCGACATCTGCGGTTCGAACCTGTTTTGGGACGGGGCGGGGGCCAACCTGTCAATTTTTGCAGGCACTCTGGACGGTGATCCGATGCTGAAATTGGCGGGGCATATCTTTTGTGACGATAAGGGCAGTTATTACGAGATTGTCGATGATCTTCCCAAGGCCGGTGGCCGTGATCCGGCGATGACAACGATGGTACTGGCAACGAAAGGCACGGCAATGGCGGGCACGACATGAGCGAATGGCGACTTTGGCGGGGATTCGCGATCCTGACCGCCGCGCTTTATGGCTCTCTGGCGTGGTTCTGGTTCACTCAGTTGGTGCCGGGCGCAGATGGGCTGATACCGTTTGACGGGCGGCTGATGGGCTATTCTGTAGCTGAGGCAAGGGCGTTTCTGGACGCGCTGACTGAACCTGCGCGAGTGACTTATCTTGGGGTTGTGCGAATTCTGGATACGGTTTTCCCGATTTGTCTGGCGGCACTGCTGGCTTGGCCGTTGTGGCGGTTGCCGAGCGGTACGTTACGTGTTTTAGGAATAATTCCAGTGGCTTATCTGGCCGCTGACCTGACAGAGAACACGTTGGTTGCAGGCATGTTGCGCAGCCAGGAACTGGTTGCGCCTGACGTTATTGAATTGGCCAGCCAGATAACCGTCGCAAAATACGCATTTTTGATCACCAGCGTGATTGCACTTGGGGCCGTGTTCATGAGAACCAGACGCCCATGAGGTTTACAGTTGCAATTGATGGCCCCGCAGCGGCGGGAAAAGGCACAATCGGGCGTGCAGTGGCCGCACGGTTTGGCTTCGCTCATCTGGATACGGGGTTGCTATACCGCGCCGTTGGCGCCCGTGTTTTGCGGGGTGAGCGGGCAGCCGATGCGGCTTTGTCGTTAACTCCCAATGACCTGGCGGACCCAGACGCGCTGCGCACGCCGGAGGCGGCACAGGCCGCAAGCAAGGTTGCGGTGATCCCCGAAGTGCGCGACGCGCTGTTGGATTTCCAACGGGCGTTTGCCCACCGCATTGGCGGCGCGGTGCTGGACGGGCGCGATATTGGCACCGTCATTTGCCCCGGTGCCGAGGTGAAACTGTTTGTCACCGCCAGCGCAGAAGTGCGGGCGCGGCGGCGGTTGGATGAACTCCTCTTGCGCGGATTAGACGTGGAATATCAAAGCGTTCTGGAAGATGTCCGGGCGCGGGATACACGTGATGCGGAACGTGCCACAGCCCCGATGATCGCGGCGACTGACGCTCTGACCCTTGATACCAGTGAGATGTCCGCTGAGGCTGCAATTGCGGCCGCAATCGCGGCGGTTGCGGCGAAACACTCCGCTTGAGAGGCGCACAAGAGCCTTCAAAGGCTCTTAATAAATCCCTTCGAAGGGATTTATGCCCCGTGATGCCGGGGTCGTGCGCAAAGGTGAGCCATTCCGCACTAGGTCTGTCGCGCCGGACCCACTAGGTTTTCGGCTCACGCCTATTGCCCCGGAGGCCCCCATGCTGCGCGCCCTTGCCCTTATTGCCATGACGGCAACCCTGCCAATGACTTCTGCCGCAATTGCCCAAGAGACCACACCTGCCGACCCTCAACTTCTTGAAACTGCAATGACTTTTGACCGTTTGGCAGCAATTCTGACAGCGGTTGACGGTGATGCGGTGGTGGAACCGGGGGGGATTTCGCTGACGATCGCCAGCGTTCCGGTAACGGTGATTGTGGATCAACGGGCCAACCGGATGCGGGTTTTGGTGCCGATTTCCTCCGCTGATAGCCTTGGCGAGGACGAGTTGATGCGCCTGTTGCAGGCCAATTTCGATACCGCCCTGGACGCCCGATATGCGGTTGCAAACGGGCGACTTTGGTCAACGTTTATGCACCCTTTTGCGGAATTACAGACGGAGCAACTGATTTCGGGCGTCGCGCAAACCGTGACGTTGGCGCAGACTTACGGTGATACTTACACGTCCGGCGCGATCATGTTCGGGGGCGGCGACACACGGGAGCTGATCCAGGAGTTGCTGGACCTCGGACAGGAGCTTTAAGGCTCAAGGTGATTGTACCAAATGGAGCCGAGATCGTCCCATTTGGTACTTTAAGGGTTTGAGGCGGTTGTGTTCAGGGGCATGTCGCGCTTGCGGGTTGTTTAGGGAGCTTCGGGTGCCCTTGTGCCGTCGAGATTCGGCAAGCTGCGCCCCCTCATCGTTGCTGACCGGCGGACCGACGCGAAGCCGGGGACATAAACCACTTTCCCGGTGGCACCAGAACGCCCCAGTTCAAAGGCGGCGCGGCTTGGCGCTGGTCAGATCACCATCTTGTGGGTGGCGATGGATCAGCTGATCTCCGCTGGCCGCTCCGGGCTGAAGCCCGGTCTACGGGGCAACGGACCCCTTGCAAACAAGGCCAACCCCGGCTATACGCGCGCCTGTCTTAGGCGGCGGATAAGTCGTGGGGCGAAGGTACAGGCAGGTCGGGACATACCGGCCTTCTTTCGTTTTACTGATCTCTCACCGAAGGCCAACCCAAGTCCACATAAGCGGACACTCATCAAAGACCGGCGGAGACAACCGCGCGGCCAGTAATGTTTGAACAAGGAAACAAGCGCCACATGGCAATGACATCTATGGAGGAATTCGAAGCCCTCCTGAACGAAAGCTTCGAAATTGACACACCCAAAGAGGGGTCAGTTGTCAAAGGCAAGGTTATCGCGATTGAAGCGGGCCAGGCCATCATCGACGTCGGCTACAAGATGGAAGGCCGCGTTGAGCTTAAAGAATTTGCGAATCCCGGCGAAGCGCCCGACATCAACGTCGGTGACGAAGTTGAAGTTTATCTTCGCAACGTCGAGAACGCCCGTGGCGAGGCTGTGCTGTCGCACGAGATGGCCCGTCGTGAGGCCGCCTGGGATCGTCTGGAGAAGGCTTATGCCGCAGAAGAGCGTGTCGAAGGCGCGATCTTTGGCCGTGTGAAGGGTGGCTTCACCGTTGATCTGGGCGGCGCGGTTGCGTTCCTGCCCGGCTCTCAGGTTGATGTTCGCCCCGTGCGCGATGCAGGCCCGTTGATGGGTCTCAAGCAGCCATTCCAGGTTCTGAAAATGGATCGTCGCCGTGGCAACATCGTTGTCTCGCGTCGCGCAATCCTTGAGGAATCCCGTGCCGAGCAGCGCGCCGAGGTTATTGCCAAGCTGAATGAGGGTGACGTTGTGGATGGT
Organism: Roseicyclus sp.; assembly: GCA_016763475.1. Lineage (GTDB taxonomy): Bacteria > Pseudomonadota > Alphaproteobacteria > Rhodobacterales > Rhodobacteraceae > Gymnodinialimonas. The sequence continues at coordinate 3,684 of JAESTV010000036.1, read as the reverse complement.
GTGGTCAAAAACATCACCGAATACGGCGCCTTTGTGGAGCTTGGCGGTGTCGACGGCCTGCTGCATGTCACCGACATGGCATGCGTCGTGTCAACGACCCGAAAGAGATCCTGACCATTGGCGAGACCGTCAAAGTGCAGGTGATCAAGGTCAACAAAGAGACCCACCGCATCAGCCTCGGCATGAAGCAGTTGCAAGAAGATCCGTGGGATGCCGTGTCCGGCAAATACCCGCTGGACAGCGTTCACACTGGCCGCGTGACGAATATCACCGATTATGGTGCGTTTGTTGAACTGGAAGCCGGTGTTGAGGGCCTTGTTCACGTCTCGGAAATGTCCTGGACCAAGAAGAACGTACATCCCGGCAAGATCGTATCCACCTCGCAAGAGGTTCAGATCATGGTTCTGGAGATCGACACGGTCAAACGCCGCGTCTCGCTTGGTCTTAAACAGACCATGCGTAACCCATGGGAAGTGTTCGCCGAGAGCCATCCTGAGGGCACACAAGTTGAAGGCGAAGTTAAGAACATCACCGAATTCGGTCTGTTCGTTGGCCTTGAAGGCGAAATCGACGGCATGGTTCACCTGTCCGACCTGACATGGGAAGGCCGTGGCGAAGACATGATCGGCGATTTCCGCAAGGGTGACATGGTGAAGGCTGTTGTGACCGAAGTTGATACCGACAAAGAGCGGATCAGCCTGTCGATCAAAGCGGTTGATGGTGACCCCTTTGCCGAGACCATCGACGGCGTGAAGCGCGGCTCGATCATCACCGTGGAAGTCACGGCGATTGAAGAGGGCGGCATTGAGGTGGATTACGAGGGCATGAAGTCCTTCATCCGCCGCTCCGACCTGTCGCGTGATCGCTCTGAGCAGCGCCCTGAGCGTTTCGGCGTCGGCGACAAGCTGGACGTTCGCGTTACCAACATCGACGCCAAGTCGCGCCGTCTGGGACTGTCGATCAAGGCCCGTGAGATTGCAGAAGAGAAAGAGGCCGTGGAACAGTTCGGCTCCTCTGACTCCGGTGCCTCCTTGGGTGATATCCTTGGTGCGGCCCTGAAGCAGGACGACGACAAATAGGCACGCCTTTGGCGTTACGACCAAGCCTTTCGGTTTTGTTGAATTGGAAAAGGCCCCGCCAAATGGTGGGGCCTTTTTTGTTGGCTGAACGCGGCGGCGACGGCGGAGCGGTTCTAGGATTTCGTCAAATAGGCGTAGATCTGATCCTTCAAGAACATCCGCTCCCTGCGCAACTCGGCCATATGGTCATCTGAGGTCGGCTCAACATCTGTTTCCGCCCGGTGGGTTGCCCGGTTGGCCGTGTGGTAGGCGTCATACATTTTGGCGAAATGTGCATCGGAGGCGCGCAGTTCCTGCATTTTCGCGACATGCTCGGGGAAGTCTTCGGGTAGTTCGTGAGGGGTGTGCGACATCGTTAGATCCTTCTGTCATGTCTGGGTTTGTTGATCTTTGCGGCTGTCCGGGTGCAGGGACGCCGCAAGGATATGATCTGCCTGATGGATCACATTGGTTGCGTGCAAAACGATCTTGGGATCCACCGGAGTGGCCGCGCTGGGATCTTTGTCGGGATAATCCAGTTGTGACAGGAAATGCCGCATGCAGTTCAACCGCGCCCGCTTTTTGTCGTTGGAGCGGACCACTGTCCAGGGCGCGTCAGCGGTATCGGTGTAAAAGAACATCGCCTCCTTGGCTTCGGTATAATCATCCCAACGGTCGATACTGGCGCGATCAATGGGGGAGAGTTTCCAGCGTTTTAGTGGGTCGGTTTCCCGCGCCGCGAACCTGCGGCGCTGCTCCTCCTGAGTGACGGAGAACCAGTATTTGAACAGCTTGATCCCGGTGCGGACCAACATACGCTCGAATTCGGGCGTCTGGCGCATGAATTCAAGATACTCGGTTGCTTCACAAAACCCCATGACCCGCTCCACGCCGGCGCGGTTGTACCAGGACCGGTCATAAAAAACCAACTCACCCGCGGTGGGCAGATGTTTGATGTAGCGCTGAAAGAACCATTGCCCGCGTTCCTCATCGGATGGTTTGTTGAGGGCTACGACACGTGCATTGCGCGGATTGAGGTGTTCGGTAAACCGTTTGATCGTGCCACCTTTGCCAGCCGCATCCCGCCCCTCAAACAACATCACCACTTTCTGGCCGGTGTCCTGAATCCAATGTTGCGCTTTCAGCAGCTCAACCTGCAAAGCGGCTTTTTCATCCTCATAGGGGCCCCGTTTCAGCCGTTCGGCATAAGGGTATTCACCTCGTTCAAACCCAACGATTTGAGCGGTGCGGTTTTCGGATTCCGATGTGGGTGTGCTGGTTTTGGGTGAGGGCATGGGGGCTCCTTTAATGTATAAAATCAGGCTGGCAATGGGTGAAATCAAGCTGGCATGACTTAGGGCAGGTGTCGTTGACACACATCAATCCGGGGCGGCACAGGTTGCCCTGTGCCAAAATGGACACTGTTGGAAGGTGCAGACATCACAACGCAGCACACGCGCCATCAGGAACTTGCGTAAGCTGGGTGTCGACGTTCAGTGCATTGGCGGCCCACAGGTTTGAGTGCTTGCGAGCTGCAAAGTGCCCGCCAGATGCTCTGCCAGATGCAACTGACGTGTGCCTGGTTTGGCCACATGGGGTTTTCCCGGAAGGTTGCCACCTGTAGCCTGGAAACGTCAGCGGAGGGCCAATTCATGTTGTGCAAGATCGGTGAAGTTGAGGTTTGGCGTATCCTGGAGATCTACGGGCCGTTTCTGGAGGCGGAGGCGTTGTTTCCGAGCGCTGGCCCGGATGTGGCGCGGATCATTGAGGCCCATGCGCCGGGGAGTATTGAGGCCGCAACCGGCAAGATGATCCTGCCGGTGCAGGGGTTCTTGCTGAAGACACCGGACCATGTGGTGTTGGTGGATGCCTGTGTGGGCAACGATAAATCCGTGCCACACCTGCCGGAGTGGCATCAACGCAAAGGCACCCGGTTTATGGCGGCGCTGGCAGCGGCGGGGGTGGGGCCAGCGGACGTGGATTACGTCCTTTGCACCCATCTGCACCCGGATCATGTGGGCTGGAACACGCAGCTGGTGGATGGCCGCTGGGTGCCGACATTCCCCAATGCCCGTTACCTGATGCCAGCAGCGGATGTGGCCTACTACGCGGCCAACCCTAATGAAACCTATGAGGAAAGCGTATTGCCGGTGATTGCCGCCGGACAGGCAGAGGAGGTGGGGCCGGATCATGCTTTGGGGGATCTGATCGACCTGATCCCAACACCCGGCCATACGCCCGGCCATGTCAGCGTGCGGGTCCGCTCAGGCGGGGCGGAGGTGGTGATTACCGGTGATGCGCTGCATTCCAGCGCGCAGTGTTGGCACCCGGAGTGGCATTTTCGCTTTGATGGCGACGGAGCGCAGGCCGCCGTGTCCCGGCGTGTGTTGCTGGAGAGTGTGTCCGAAAGCGGCGCGAGGGTTCTGGGCAGCCACTTTTGCCTGCCGTCTCTGGGGAGGGTCCGGGCCGAGGGGGCGGCGTTTGCGTGGGACGGAGATGTTTAGGTGAGTGGGGGGGTGATTTGCCCCGCCTCGGATGAAACGCAAAACGCTGTAGTAGAATGGTGCGGCTGCGCCGCGTTATCTTTATCTCACTACGTTCGGATTGGGGGCGCTGCCCCCCGGCC
>JAESTV010000035.1 GCA_016763475.1 Roseicyclus sp. | reverse complement strand
GCCGATCAACGGGAACCGCCAGCCCCGCGCCCAGTCCGGCGCCCAGCCCCGCGCCCAGTCCGGCGCCGGTGGCCGGCCCAAATCGGCCCGGCTCTGACACCACGTCACCCGGTGTCACCGCCAAAGAGCGCAGCCACCAATCGCTATAGGGCGATTGCAGGGTTTGGCGTTTTCCGCCCCCATCCATACGTGTGGCTGTATCCCAGGCCCAGACCATAATGGTTAACGCCCCCGTGCCTGAGGTGCGACCGCGGTGGTCCATTCTTCTTTGGCCAATGTGTATAGCTGGTGCAGCGCCGTGGTCGCCGGATGGACCAGCAGGGAATACGCCAACGGAGTGGCATATTCGATTGTGGCGTTTTCGCTGGGATCAACGGTTTCCAGTGGGTCCGGCCCGAAGATGCCGGTGACGGTTTCATAGGTGAAGTCGGAGCCGCCAAAGGTATCACTTTTGCAATGCCAGCCGTGGGCATGGCCCGCACTTCCGGCCATCTCGAGGATATAGCCGCCAACGGATACTCCAAGGGTGGCTCCGGCCGCGGAATCGACAGGGAAATGAACCCCTGCTGCGGTGCGGTTCTGGGCAATCCGCGCGGCCTGGCGCAGCAGTTGTTGCTCCGCAAGGTGCGGTTGGTGCGGGGCTGTCTGGGCCAGGTCACGCAGCAAGGTGGCGACGAGGAACGCCTCGGTTGCATGGCCGGAGGGCAGAGCGCCGTGGCCCGGAGTCTGGATCATCGGGTGGACTTGGGCGGAGAATTCGTTGGGTCGCCGACACGCCAGCAGATGTTTGCACTGCATTTCGATAAGCGAGACCGCCTCGAGGGCAACCTGTAACAACTCAAAGGTCCAACGGTGACGCTCTGGATGGAGCGGCAAGACCGCGCCAAACGGGGATATCAGGTCGGTGAGTTGAGACAGGATTTCCGCGGTGCGCTCAACCCGTTGGTCGGCGTAATATTCCAGATAGTTGAGCTGCTTGGCAAACGTCTCCACACCCGGACGGTCGATCCGCGCGATGGCAGTGCCATTCTGGAGCGTCACGTTGACCGCATCCGGGGTGCCGCTGATCGGCCGCACCGCAAGGCTTGATGTGATCTCCTGCACCATTATCATCACCCGCACGTCAGCAGACCAGTTGCGCAAATTGGCAGGGCTGTTGAAGTCCAGTGGCAGGGGTTGCGGTCCGTCTGTGTCCCAGGTCCAGGGGCCGACGTTGGTGGCGTGGCTCATTGTCAGGGCAACCGCTGCGGATGCAGGTGTGCCTGAGGCGGCTGAAGACTGCGCGTTTTGCCCGTGCTGACCATGCTGGCCGTGTTGCCCGTGTTGCCCGTGTTGGCCATGCTGCACAGAAGAAAAACTGTTCGTCGACATTACGCCCCACCCGAAAAATCCACAAACATCAGTGCGTGCGGCGCGTCGAGATTTGTCAACAAACAACAAATATCTGTGATACCATTTAGGGGGAATTAACACATTTTTAACGCCCCAATGGCGCAAAGCCAACAATGGCTCTCTGCGGAATTGGGTGACGGGACATGTCGGCAAACCTGTATAAGCTCTACCTCGTCGGCCCGTTTCGGCTGGAGGACCCCTCGGGCCGGGTGATTGACATCAAGGGCAAGAAATCCCGTGCGATTCTGGGAATCCTCGGGACCGGCATTGATAAGGCGCGCCCGCGCACTTGGGTGGTTGAACATCTCTGGAGCGGTCGGGGCGAACGCCAGGCCGCCGCCAGCTTTCGGCAATGTATCTTCGAGTTGCGCCGGGCGTTGCGCGGGGATCGCGATATCCTGCAATCATCGCCGCATCTTCTGGCCCTTGATCCGGCGCGGATCTGGGTTGATGTGGACGACGCCGATTACCTAGCGGCAATTGGCGAAACCCACGCCAAAACCCACGCCAAAACCCACGCCAAAACCCACGGTGAGGCCCCGGTATTTCTGGCTGACCTCAACATCCGTGACCCGGCGTTTGAGGGCTGGCTGAAGGATCGCCGGGATTGGATCGCGGGGTGCCTGCACCCTGTCCGGGCCAGTGAAGCAACACCCGCGCCGCTGCTGCGCCCGATCATCATACGAGGTAAGGCTGAGGGCGAAAGCCTGAAGTCACGGACCTTTAACGCCGTGATGCAGGACCTGATCTGCAAAAGCATTGATGACAACGGGCGGGTTCAGTTGGTGGATGAGACGTCGATGACCGGCCTCAGCCATACGGACGCTGAACGTGCCTTTCGGGTGCATGTTACCAGCATTGAGCATAGCGGTGGGCTTGGGTTTTCTGTCAATATGACGCGCTCCGCTGATGGCACGATCTTCTCCAACCTGATCCGTCTGTCCGGGGCGGGGGCATCACCGCAGGTGGACGGGTTTGACGTGATTGATCTGGTCAATGAGGCGGTTGAGCAATCCCTTGAAGAGATCGCGGGCTACGAGGCGCAGATCCCCGTGGCGCGGATCGCAACGGCCCTGTGTTTTCGGGCGATGAAGTCATTAAATGACTATTCCCCCGGGTCGATCGAAAACGCCGATCACCTGTTGGTCAAAGCTTATGACATTGATCCCCAACCCGTATTCCTTGCGTGGCGCGCCTATTTGCGCACGTTCCTGTTGGGGGAAGGCGGCGGTGCTTGCGCGCAGTCAACCCGCGAAGAGATGGAACTGTTCATTACACTTGCTGAAGAACAACAACCCGGAAATTCTATCATCCTGTCGTTGGCGGCGTTCATTCGCTCGATGTGGCTGCTGTCAAATGAAGAGGCGTTTGATCTGGCGCAGCGTAGCAATACGCTGAACCCCACAAACCCGTTTGGGATCTCGTATCTGGGCATGGTTCATACTCATCTGGGGAATTTTGAGGAAGGGTACCGCCTGACCCGCCGGGCCAATTCGCTCAGCGTCAGCCCTGCCGCGAAGTCGTCAATCCGCTATGTGGCGATGCGCTCGGCCGCCTGTGCCGGGCGCTACGGCGAGGCGCTTAAAATTGGCGAGGCTCTATCCCGTGATGCGCCGCATTTTGTGGCCCCGAAACGTTTGATGGGGCTGCTTTACATGAAATGTGGCCGGATGGCAGAGGCTGAGAAGCTGGTGGAAACTATGCGTCTACAAGAGCCGGATTACAGTCTGGAGAAGATGCGTGACGCCTTCCGCGCCTCACCTTTGCTGCACAAAAGTGAGCTTGGTTCCGTCAGTTAGGCGCCGCCAGTTAGACTTGGCGGGTACGTTTCAGGCGCAAATCCCTTTGCCAATTGTTCGTGGGCCTTTTACCCAAGTGTACGGGAGATGGGGGACGTCGCATGGGTATAGATGGCACCAGAGATCATGCGGGGGGCCGGGCTGGGGATCTGGCTGGGAATCCTACTGTTGAGCAATCTGCGAACAATGGGCCGGACCATCAATCCGTGGTGGATGACGGTCACGCGCGAATTGCGTGGGTGCGCCAGTTCTCTCCGGTGATGAATGGCTTGGTGCGGGATGTGGTTTCGGACGGCTCCCTGAAAGGAAAACGCATCGCCGTGGTTGTGCATCTTGAGGCGAAAACGGCGTATCTGGCCTCGGTTCTGGCGGGGGCAGGGGCGGATGTGATTGTTGCCGGATCCAACCCTTACACCACCAACGGCGCGGTGGTTGCGGCGCTGCGTGACAAAGGCATCCGGGTGGTGTCCGAGGCGGGCGGCACCCATGTGACGTGGGAGGAGGAGCTGCGTAAAGCGGCTGATCTGGAGCCGGAGTACATCATCGACGACGGGGCCGAGTTGACCATGCGGGTGGGCATTCATCGTCCCGATGTCTTTGCCCGGCTCAAAGGGGTGTCCGAGGAAACCACCACAGGTACCGCGCGGCTTTATGCTCTGGAGGCGGCGGGAAAGTTGCCGTTCCCAGCACTCACCGCTAACGACGCGCGGTGCAAACATCTGTTCGACAACCGTTATGGCACTGGCCAGACCACGCTTCAGGCGGTGTTGCGCCTGAGCAACCGCCAGATTGCAGGCGCGCAGGTTGTGGTGCTGGGGTACGGCTATGTGGGGCGCGGCATTGCGGAATATGCCTTGAAACTGCGCGCACAGGTGCGGGTGATCGAGGTTGATCCGGTCCGCGCGCTGGAGGCACATATGGACGGCCACCGGGTCGGCACCGCCGCTGATCTGTTACCGGGCGCGGATTTTGTCATCACGGCCACCGGCGGGATGCGTGCCATTGGCGCCCCGGAGTTTGCGCATCTGTCTGACAATACGGTTCTGGCCAACGCGGGCCACCATGATCTTGAGATTGACGTGGTGGCGTTGGCGGGCCTTGCCGCCTCTGCCAACCTGGCCACCTCTGGTGCCTCTGCCTGCGCGCAACCTCCGGCACCGCCGGGGATCACAACCTATCGGCTTGGGGACCGCGCCCTGCATGTGTTGTCCAACGGCGCATTGGTGAACATCGCAGGTGGCGCTGGCCATCCGGTTGAGATCATGGACCTGACATTTGCGGTCCAGGGCCTGGGCGCGCATTATCTGGTCAATACACCTCTGGCACCGGGGGTGCATGTGTTGCCCAAGGCGGTGGATGATTCCATTGCGGCGGCGAAGCTGTTGTCGATGGGGATCACATTGGGTGTGGGTCGGCCAGAGCAGGCAGACGATCATGGCGATATCATCAGCAGGATTGCGACATGAGTATTCCCGCCCCTGTAGATGATGCACTGGCCCGGATTGCCTGGGCGGCAAGCTCGATGCCGGTTCTGGAGCATGCCCTTGCGGGATTGTGTTCGGTGGATGGGGTGGCGATCACTTTGGCGTTGCCGGTGGAGCCGAAGCTGGCCGCGCTGGCGCTCCGCCTGCACGCAGTTGGGGCAGAGGTTGCCGTGCTGGGCCGCGCCACGTCCACGGACGCCACCCTTTCAGAGGTTGCCCTTACTGAGGCCGCCCTCTCTGAGGCCACCCTTTTCGAGGCGTTGAGGCAGGCCGGAGTTTCGGTCCACACGCGGCTTGAAGAGTGCGCATCGGGGTACATCCTTGGTGCGACGGCTGAGATGTTGCCCGGCCAAAAAGGCGCAACGATGCAAGGTCAGCCGCCAGTTGAGCCGCCAGGTGAGCCGCCGGTTCCGGTTATTGACCTGTCTGGGTCCGCGCTTTTGGCGCTGGCTGAGGATCACATCGGGATCGGGCAAGCCAGCGTGATGGCGTTTTTGGATATCACCAACCTGCAACTTGCGGGCCGCAGGGTTGTTGTCTGTGGGTATGACGGCGCGGGCCAAAGTGTGGCGGCCCATGTGGCGGCTTTCGGCGGGCGCGTCACTGTTGTGGAAACTGATCCGCTGCGCGCGGCGCAAGCGTTGATGGCTGGGTTCAGCGTTGCGGCATTCGCCACCGTGCTGCCGCGTGCAGAGGTGGTGTTTGTGACCAGCAATGGCCCGATTTTAGGGGCAAGGCAGGCACCATATCTGGCTGACGGAACCCTGTTGTGTGCTGCCGGGCCCGATGCCGCTATCTCCGCTGATCTATTGGCCTGCGCCCGCAACCGACGCGATATCCGCGCCTTTGTGACCGAATTTGACCTGCCAAATGCCCAAGCGGTGAAGGTGATTGCCCAAGGACGCCCGGTGCATCTGGCTGAAGGGCAGGGGCTGCCGATCGAGGCCAGCGATATCGTTCTGGCCCTGCACATCAAGGGGTTGGATCAATTGTTGCGGGGGGGCTTGGTTGCGGGCGGGCCCCATGGTTTGGCGCCAGAAGCGGAGGCTGAACTGGCTGGCGTCAAAGTGATTGCCATGGGTGCGAGGCTGGAAGCAAAAGGGTAAAGCGTTTCGCCCCCACCGCCATCTAAATCGGCACCTAAACCGGCACCTAAACCGGCGCGATGGCCACGCGCACGGCATCAGCCATTCCGTTCAACTGATCGGATAGGGGGCTGGATCGGCGCCAGACCATTCCGATGGTCCGCTTGGGTTGTGGCCGCGCAAACCGAGACACCGCAACATCCGCTGAGCGGGTTTCAACCGCCACCGCCATTTCGGGGATCAACGTCACACCAATTCCGGCACCAACCATCTGCACCAATGTCGACAGGCTGGAGCCGTCCAGACCGCCCTTCGCGAGCGGCGAGCGGATGTTACAAAAGGATAACGCCTGATCGCGGAAACAATGGCCTTCTTCCAGCAGCAGTAATCGCATCTGGGCCAGAGCCTGGGCATCGGGCACAGGTTTGTCGGCGTCGCGCTGCGGGCGCACCAGCACAAATTCCTCATCATGGAGCGGCACTTCGATCAACGTCGGCTCCGAGACCGGCAGCGCAAGGATCGCAGTGTCCAATCGACCCGCGGCCAGATCCTCCAACAGGCGCGGGGTCATGGTTTCGCGGATGTGGAGGTCAATCTCGGGGTAGTCATGGTTAAGTGCGCCGATAATGCGGGGCAAAAGGTAGGGCGCAATTGTGGGGATCACGCCAAGGCGCAGGCGACCCACAAGGCTGTCACGGGCGGCGCGGCCAAGATCATCAAGTTCTTCCACCGCGCGCAATATGCCCTGGGCACGTTCCAGCACCGCCTCTCCGAACCCGGTCAGGCGCACGTGGCGCGAACTCCGTTCAAACAGCGCGAGGCCAAAGGCCTCCTCCAACTCCTTGATCTGCATCGACAAGGCGGGTTGCGAGATTGCACTCGCTTCGGCCGCCTGCCCAAAATGGCCGTGGCGGGCCAGCGCCTCTACGTAGCGCAATTGTTTAAGGGTCAGGTTGGTCATAAGGTCTACTTATCACAGGTATCAGAAAATCCAACTGTAGCTAATGGCTCGGCTTTGATAGACTCCGGCTAACAGGACGACTCAGGTCGTCATGCCAGTCAAACAGCTAGCATTGGAGAGAGACATGGACGGATCCCCGACAACAGGACGTTGCCCCGTGATGCACGGGCCTGGTCAGCAGCCCTCAGGTAGCACCGCGAACCAACATTGGTGGCCAAACCAGCTGAACCTCAAGCCGCTGTCCGCAAATTCCGAGAAGCTGGACCCGATGGGCGAAGGCTTTGACTACGCTGAAGAATTTCAGAAACTGGATATGGAAGCTGTGAAGGCTGACGTGGCCCATTGCCTGACCGACAGTAAAGATTGGTGGCCTGCGGATTACGGCCATTACGGCCCCCTGATGATCCGCATGTCCTGGCACTCTGCGGGCACCTATCGCACCTATGACGGTCGCGGCGGGGCAGGCAACGGCACCCAGCGTTTTGCGCCGCTGAATTCCTGGCCCGACAATGGCAACCTCGACAAGGCGCGTCGTATTCTGTGGCCGGTGAAAGAGAAGTATGGGCGTAGCCTGTCCTGGGCTGATCTGATGATCCTGGCGGGCACTGTTGCGCTTGACGTGATGGGGCTCAAGACCTTCGGCTTTGCTGGTGGCCGGGACGACGTGTGGGAACCGGAGGAGGGCCTTTATTGGGGCCCGGAGGCCACGTGGCTTGGGGATGAGCGTTATTCCGGGGAGCGGGACCTCGCCAACCCGTTGGCGGCTGTGCAGATGGGCTTGATTTACGTCAACCCCGAAGGCCCCAACGGCAACCCAGACCCACTTCTGTCGGCCCATGACATCCGCGATACCTTTGCGCGGATGGCGATGAACGACGAAGAAACCGTGGCGCTGGTCGCCGGGGGGCACACATTCGGCAAGGCCCATGGAGCGGGTGATCCCGATCTTGTCGGGGCAGAGCCGGAAGCCGCGCCACTCGAGCAGATGGGGCTTGGCTGGAAAAACGATTTCGCGTCCGGAAAAGGCGTCGATGCCACAACCTCCGGCGTTGAGGGCGCGTGGACCCCGACACCAACCCAGTGGGACAATTCGTTTTTCGACGTGCTGTTTGGCTACGAGTGGGAGCTGACGAAAAGCCCCGCAGGTGCGTATCAATGGCAGCCCAAGGACCTTGCCGAAAAGGATATGGCGCCAACGGCTGATGGGGCGGGCAAGACGTTCATCATGATGACCACCGCTGACATGGCGATGCGGATGGATCCTGCCTACGAGGTGATCTCGCGCCGGTTCCACGCCAATCCAGATCAGCTCGCGGATGCCTTTGCGCGGGCCTGGTTCAAGCTGACCCACCGCGATATGGGCCCGATCCAACGCTATCTTGGCGCTGATGTGCCCGGTGAAGAACTGCTGTGGCAAGATCCGATCCCCGGACCTGACGGTCCACTGGTTGGCGACGCTGAGGTGGCCGGGTTGAAGGCGGCTGTTCTGGCCTCTGGCCTGTCCACTCAGGAACTTGTGCGTGTGGCCTGGGGCTCTGCTGCAAGTTATCGGGACAGTGACAAGCGGGGCGGGGCCAATGGTGCCCGCATCCGTCTGGAGCCTGCCCGGAATTGGGCGGTGAATAACCCTGCCGAACTGTCCAGGGTTTTGGGTGTTCTTGACGGCATCAAGGCTGATTTTGACGCCAGCGGCTCTGCCAAGATATCCATCGCGGATCTGATTGTGCTGGCGGGTGGTGTCGGCGTTGAGGCGGCGGCCAAGGCCGGTGGCCATGACATTTCGGTGCCATTCACGCCGGGGCGCGGCGATGCCACGCAAGAGCAGACTGACGTCGAAAGTTATGCCGTGCTGGAGCCGACATCAGATGGGTTCCGCAATTACCACGGGGACGCCTCTCAGCGTGAACCGGCAGAGATGCTGGTGGACAAGGCCCAGCTTCTGGGCCTGAGCATGCCAGAGATGACGGTGCTTGTGGGCGGTATGCGCGCCATGGCGGCAACGCACGGCGACACCAAACACGGCGTTCTGACTGACACTCCGGGCACACTCAACAACGCGTTTTTCAAGAACGTTCTGAGCATGGAAACCGTGTGGGAACAGGCGGATAGTGGCGTTATTGAAGGTCGGGACCGCACCACCGGGGCGGCCAAATGGACCGCCAATGTGGTTGATCTGGTCTTTGGTTCCAACAGCCAGTTGCGCGCTGTATCAGAGGTGTATGGATCGGCGGATGCTGAGGCCAAGATGGTCACTGATTTCGTCGCGGCCTGGGTCAAGGTGATGGAGAACGACCGCTTCGATCTGCACCGCTGAGTGTTGACGCAGACCAAAAGGGCGCGCCAAGCAGTTGGCGCGCCCTAATTTGTGAGTAGAGGTTTGCTGGATGCCGGTGTTTCGCCGCGCATTCGCGCCGACCAGGCGGGGGGCTTTGCCCCCTGCGACCCCCATATGCGAGGGGAAGCCCCCCATTTGCGAGGGCAAGCCCCCCATTTGCGAGGGCAAGCCCCCCATTTGCGAAGGCAAGCCCCTTGCCAGGAAAGTGCGAGGGGGCTGTCTGCCCCCTTCGATCCCCGAGGATATTTCTGGCAAATGGAAGACAGGTGTTAGCGGCGTTTGTCGCGGTGATAGGTCAGGGCAAGTGCGGCGATCTGTTGGAAGGCGGCGTCATTAAAGGGGCCGTCAGCGGGGACGTGTACGGCGCGGGTGCCGGAGTAGGTGAATTCCGTCGGGAAGGCCGTGCGGTAGCGGTCCACAAGATCTGTCTGGCAATGGACAAATAGCACCGGCGCGCCGTTACTTATGCCAAGGCGCGGGGTGGTTCCGGCTTTCTTTGCAGGCAGATAGGCGGGTTGCCCCCATTTTAGCGTCTCTGTAAGGGGGGCGGTTCCTGTCGCCTCGGCCGCCGCGAAGATCAACGCGCGCATCTCCAGCAGGCGCGCGCGGGCGGGCAGGGCGGCGAGGGCG
>JAESTV010000034.1 GCA_016763475.1 Roseicyclus sp. | reverse complement strand
TTTGAGCACGTCACGGGCGGTTATATGACAGGCCCTAAAGCCAAGTTCCAACCCATGAACATAAATTTTGGCCTGTTTCCGCCTATAGAGCTGATCTACAAAGACGAAGACGGCAAACGATTAAGGGGCAAGGACAAAACAAGGTTCAGGAGGCGCAAACTGGCAGAGCGGGCTTTGGCGGATGTTATGGGGTGGGTGTAAATTTTCTCCTATGCTCGTCTGTTGACAGTCAAACACAACCCTCCCCACCCGCTCACTCCCAGGCGGGAGTCCAGTTGGATGTCAGATTTATCCTCCGAAGCAGCCATTAGCTCAGTGTCTTACTTTGGGCGATTTTAAGACGCTGCTTTAATGTCGACTAAGGGACATTTGCTGGCAAGAGTGCACATCTCGTTTTCATCCTTAAAGCAACATATCTCCAAAGGAGGCTTTGCAAGTAGACTATTAAAGATTATAACATGATATCAATGGGTAAGAGAGCAAAAAAACATCATATAGTGCCACAGGTTCTCCAGAAGCAATTTTGCATTCAAGGGGATCAGCAACGCATATGGCGAACAAAAAGAGAGGAAGGCAGCAAAAACTTTCAACCCTTAGGGTCTGTGGACAATTAGCGTAGTGCGATTACTGTTGCAGCTAGGTTCCATGATGCTTCGTAACTTGTGTCGGTCTTGTCGTACCTCGTGTTTATACCTCGGAACTCTTTGATTTTGCTGAAGTAATTTTCAACCAAATGTCGCCATTTGTAAATTTCGGCATCATGGGGAATAGGAACTTTACGGTTTCGTTTGGCGGGAATGACAGCTTCTGCCCCTCGGGCGTGCAGTTCAGCCCGCAAATGGTTGGCGTCAAAGGCCTTATCGGCAAGTAAAGCCCCAAATTTCAGGCCATCAATCAGATTTGGGACGCCGACAATTTCACTGCGCTGCCCCGGATGCAGGCTGAACCTGACAAGATTGCCAAGTGCATCAGTTAGAGCGAGAATTTTGGTGGTCAATCCACCTTTTGAGCGACCAATGGCTTGATTTTGAGTCCCCCTTTAGCGCCGCTTGCTTTCTGGTGCACGCTGACTATGGTTCCATCAATAAGGATATATTCAAAGTCCGGGTCACCTGATACAACCTCAAAAATCCGCGTAAACACGCCCTTTTTTGCCCATCGGCGGAACCGCCGGAAGACGCTGTTCCACTCGCCAAAGCCGGGTGGCAAGTCGCGCCAGGGGCCTCCGACACGCACACGCCATAAAACAGCTTCCAAAAACAGGCGTGTGTCCTTGGCGGTGACGCCAACACCCGAAACCGTGCCAGGAACCAAGGGTTCAATGATAGCCCAACTTCGATCCGTGATAACAAAACGCTCTTTGCGCATAGTAAACCTCCTAAAAGGAAGATTGAATCACAAATAAGCTGATTTGGGAATCCCTAATTGTCCACAGACCCTAGTACAATGATGAATAAAAGCCCCGTGCGTTCAGGCAGGTGTGAGCGGTGAACGGGCATCTTGGTCAAGCAATTGCGGGCAAAAATCGGCGTCAACAAATCAATAGCAAGCCCAAGCCCCCAAAGTGCAAACATTATATTCGGAGGAAAAAACACCGAGACGGCCCAAAGTGCCGCGCCTGTACTAAATCCCAGTATCAGTCTTAGCGTTAACGGTCGATATTGCGGGTTTTGAATGTGAGCCATGATATACATAGCAATCAGGGTGAAGCGGACAAATGCATAGGCCAGAGCAAAGGCGCTGGCACCCCCGGCTAAACCGCCACCGCCCTTAAGACCATCAAGCACAAAAACCGCCAATAAAATCAGGCCAAACATTTGTACAAATGTCAACAAGCGTTCAAGATGCGTGTCCCGACCAAACCGGTTGAGAAACAAGGTGTGCCCCGTCCATGTCCACCACACGGGTACAAACAAAACCGCATAGGTAAAATATTCAGTGAACCCGATCGCCGTGTCGTATCCGCCAATGATCATGTGGGTGAGGCGGGCAATGACAATCACATAAATCAAATCATAAAACAGCTCCAGCCAATTGGCGTGGCGGGCTACATCATTACCTTTTAATCCTATTTGCTTGCCTGTCATCACATCTCATCCGATTGTAGCTTTTGGTCATTGCGTAAAATCAGTAAAGTATATTAAATTCGCTAGCACACAATAGCAATTTGAGCAGGAGAACATTATGAAAAAAATCATTCACAGGGCCAAAACGCGTGGCACTGCGCAGCATGGCTGGCTGAATAGTTCACACACGTTCAGTTTCGCCCACTATTACAATCCTGAACGCATGGGGTTTGGTAAATTGCGGGTGCTCAATGATGACTTTGTCGAGGGCGGCAAGGGGTTTGCCACCCATTCCCATAAAAATATGGAAATCGTCTCCATCCCGCTCGCAGGTGGGCTGGAACATAAAGACAGCATGGGCAATATCCACACTATCCGTACAGGCGAGGTGCAAGTCATGTCCGCAGGCACGGGTGTTACCCATTCAGAATATAATATGTCGCAAGAAGAAAAGGTCAACTTCCTGCAAATTTGGGTGTTACCCAAGAAAAAGGATATTCCACCATGCTATCAGCAAAACCTTTTTGACCCTAAATTACGGGAAAATAAATTTCAGCTCCCCGTTACGCCGAAAGGTACAGACGCATCCTTGTGCATAAACCAAGATGCGTTTTTCTCCCTTGCCCACATCAAACAAAGTGTTGCCCTTGACTACCAATTCAATGCCTTTAACAAATCACCCACTCGCGGCGTCTATATTTTTATCATCGACGGTTCGGTGGAAATAAACGGCGAAATTCTTCATGCCAGAGACGCAATAGGTCTATTGCAAGGAGACGATATTTCCATCAAGGCCATCAATAATTCGGACATTCTTTGTATTGAAGTGCCTATGAATTAAGCTGTAGCCATTTCTCGTATTTTACAAGTTGGAAAATCCTGCTATAAACACCCGCAAAGGGGACGGTTATGGATGACAATGTGCTGACATTGGGGGTTGAAGAGGAATATTTGGTGGTTGACCCCGAGACGGGCGAAGCGGCTTCTAGTCCGCCGGCCGCATTTTTTCCAGCCTGCAAGAAGGCACTTGGCGATTGCGTCACCCCGGAATTTCTGCGTTGCCAGATCGAAATAGCCACACCTGTGTGCAATAATGTCACCGAAGCCCGCGAACATTTGACCCATATGCGCTCAACTTTGGCAAAAATTGCCATTGATCATGATCTGCGCTTGATGGCGGCGTCTACCCATCCGTTCACGACCTGGCGGGCCCAGCAGCCGACCGAGGGCGAGCGCTATTCCAAAATGAACGAAGACTTGCAAGGGGCTATTCGCCGGATGCTGATCTGCGGCACCCATGTGCATGTGGGTATTCTGGATCCGGCCATGCGCATCGATGTGATGAACCAGATGCGGTATTTTTTGCCCCATATGCTGGCGCTATCCACCTCGTCGCCGTTTTGGGAGGGGGATATTATGGGCATGAAATCCTACAGGCTTTCGGTGTTTGACGGTATGCCGCGCACAGGTATCCCCGAAGCCATGAGCTCCATTGAAGAATACGAAAAACTGGTGGGCATGTTGACCGGGGCGGGGGTTATTGAGGACGCCAGTAAAATCTGGTGGGACATCAGGCCAAGTGTGCGTTTTCCGACCTTGGAGACCAGGGTGTCGGATATGTGTACACGGCTGGAGGACACCTTGGCCATTGTTGCCATGTTCCAATGTTTGACACGCATGTTTATCCATCTCAAACAGCGCAACATTAAATGGCGGACCTATCCGGCGCTTTTGATTGCCGAGAACCGCTGGCTAGCCCAGCGTTTTGGTGTCACGGGTTCTTTGATTGATTTTGGCAAAGGCCGGCTGATTCCTTACAGAGAATTACTTGAAGAAGTGATCGGGTTTTTATTGCAGCACGCGCAA
>JAESTV010000033.1 GCA_016763475.1 Roseicyclus sp. | reverse complement strand
GGGGGTAACACCCCGTTAGGGTCGCACTGGCAAGCACCCCGTTGGGGTCGCACCGGCAAGCACCCCGTTGGGGTGACACCGGCAAGCACCCCGTCGAGGAAATATGGGCCAAGCCCTTCCCCTTGCCCAAATCAACAACTATCCCAATGGAGCGGGTGTACGTCACACCTGACAGCAGATGACCGAGCAGAGCCCCGTGAAAGACACAGATGCAGCGCCTGTAAAGGCAACCCCCGCCGTCCCCGACACCCAAAAGGTGACGGAGGTGAAACATTACACCGACCGCCTGTTCAGCTTCCGCTGCACGCGGCCTGCGTCCCTGCGCTTTCGCTCAGGTGAGTTTGTGATGATTGGCCTGATGGGAGAGCCACACCCCGAAACCGGCAAACAAAAGCCGCTGCTGCGCGCCTATTCCATCGCCTCACCGTCCTGGGATGAGGAATTGGAGTTTTATTCGATCAAGGTGCCGGACGGGCCGCTCACCAGCCGCCTGCAACACATCCAGCCAGGTGATGAGATCATCCTGCGCCCCAAACCTGTCGGCACGTTGGTGCATGACGCGCTTTTGCCGGGAAAACGGCTTTGGTTCTTTGCCACCGGCACCGGGTTTGCGCCGTTTGCCTCACTGCTGCGGGAGCCGCAGACCTATGAGGATTATGATGAGATCATCCTCACCCACACCTGCCGCGAAGTGGGTGAGCTGACGTACGGGGCCGAGGTGATCGACGGCATTCGCACCAATGAATTGCTGGCTGAGGTGATTGGTGAAGGGTTCGCGGACAAGCTGCGCTACTACCCCACAACAACCCGCGAGCAGAGCCCGAAGATGGGTCGGATTACCGATCTGATGCGCTCGGGCGAGTGCTTCACCGATCTGGGCGTGCCGTCGCTGAACCCCGAAACCGACCGCGCCATGGTATGTGGAAACCTCGCCTTTAACCTTGAGATCAAGGCAATGCTTGAAGGCTATGGGTTGGAAGAAGGGGCCAATTCCAAACCCGCACAATTTGTGGTTGAGAAGGCGTTTCTGGATTAAAGCGATACCTGAATGTCGCCGCTCAATCCCTTGTAAACAAATAAAAACCCCCGCCAGATTGGCGGAGGTTCTTTTGTCTCAGTAATGTAAGCGGCTTATTCAATGCCAAGCGCGGTGCGGGCGGTCTCAAGGGCGGACCCCAGAAGCTCCGGGTTGTCACGTGCGCCTTCCAGGGCGGTGGTGACTGCCAGACGTACCGGAGCGGAGATGTCGGCGTTGCCAACAGCTTCCAGTGCCACATCGACGTCGAAGCCATCTTCGGAGAAGATTTCAGCCAGACCCGCTGTAGCATCAGCAGCAGCCTCAGTGCCTTCTGCGGCAGCTTCTTCAACGGCAGCGGCAGCTTCGTCAGCCGCGGCGGTTGCTTCTTCAGAAGCCGCCTCAGCAGCAGCTTCCGCCTCTGCGGCGGCAGCTGCGGCCTCAGCTTCTGCGGTGGCAGCGGCTTCTTCAGCGGCAGCGGCAGCTTCAGCTTCGGCAGCAGCAGCGGCTTCAGCAGCCTCAGCTTCGGCAGCAGCAGCGGCTTCGGCAGCAGCAGCCTCAGCTTCGGCAGCGGCAGCGGCGGCGGTTTCAGCGGCTTCATCAACAGCCTCTTCCGCTGCGCCAGTCACCTCGTCAACGGCACCTTCAACGGCGTCCGCAGCACCTTCAACGGCGTCCGCAGCACCTTCAGCGGCATCATCCGCAGCTTCGCCCACGGCCTCAACGGCGCCTTCAACTGACGGCGCGTTATTTTGGGTCAGATAGTAGCCGCCAACCCCTAAGGCTGCGAGAATGACGATAATTATAAGAGTTCGGTTCATGTTGGTTCCCCCACTGGGTCATTCAAATTTTACATTCTGCGCATATCGCGCGCGTCGCGGTCGTGCAATGCCACAGATATAAAATCATTCCCGCAGACCGCAAATTGCGCCGAAATCCACCTTGAAGAACGGCGCCGGTAAGGATACCTTTGCGCTTCAACATAAGGCTACCAAAGGACAACCGCCATAGCCCGCAGACCCCATAACGCGCCGCCGCAACGTGATACCGGCCCGCGCGTCAACGACCGTATTCGCTCTGACCACGTCCGCCTGATTGGCGCGGAAGGTGAAAACCTTGGCGTCGTGACGCCGGAGCGGGCCATGGACCTCGCCGCAGAAGTCGACCTCGACCTTGTTGAGATATCGCCAAATGCCGACCCACCCGTGTGTAAGATCATGGACTTTGGTAAGTTCAAATACGAAACGCAGAAGCGCGAAGCCGAGGCTCGCAAGAAGCAAAAAACCATTGAAATCAAGGAAGTGAAGATGCGTCCGGGGACGGATGATCATGACTTTGACCGCAAGGTGACGGATGCGCTTAAGTTTCTGGAAGGTGGCGACAAGGTGAAGGTCACCCTGCGCTTCCGGGGCCGTGAGATGGCGCACCAGAATCTGGGTCGGCAGCTTTTGGAAAGGGTCGTCGACCGGATCGAAGGTGTTGGCAAGATCGAATCCATGCCCCGCATGGAAGGCCGCCAGATGGTGATGATGATTAACCCGGTGAAGTGACGCCGCACACCCACATGATCAATGGCGCGTCCGGGTTGGGCGCGCCTTTTTTGTATCCGGGACAAGATCTGGCCTTCGGCGCAAGTCCGCTCACTGAAATTGTGTTTGTGTGATTGCTTCGTCTGCTGCCTCACCTGCGGCTAGGCTTACCGGGATATCCTGATACTGGATCAACCTGATGAAAATGCACCTCGCCGCTGTTGGCCTTGCCGTTGTTGCGGCCTCCTCTGCCCATGGGGGAGAGATCGATTTCTCTGGCTCCGTCCAGATCGGTTTGATCGGCGGATCAGGGCAAACTGAAGCCAATATCACCCCTTTCGCGGGGCTTGATGCCCGAGCCGAGCTGATTTGGGAAACCGATGCCGGGCTAACGTTTGGCGTGACGATTCCGGTCACCACCGAAGGTGCAAATGGCGGGCTGACTGTGCGCATGTCGCACTAACAGCGACCAGTCCTTCTTGCGCCCGGCCAGTCCTTTTACGCCCGGCCAGTCCTTTTACGCCCGGCCAGTCTTTCTTGCACCCGAATGAGGGCAAGGCGCTGCACGTCAGGCGCGCCTGTCTAAGGCAATACCCGCGCCGGATTCCCCACCGCTCGCACCGCCCCGGCGGCCACGTTTTTTGTCACCACCGCCCCGGCACCGATAATTGCGTCGTCACCCACCGTCACCCCCGGCAATACCAATCCCCCGCCGCCATCTTCTCGCGTTCACACTGCATCAGCCCCCCAAACGCAAACCGCCGAAGGCATGGCCCCGGCGGTTGCACTTCATAACGTCAGTTCAGATCAGGACGCAGCGGCAACCGCCCGCCCGGTCATGACCTTCACGAGATGGGCGCGGTAATCAGCCGTGCCGTGAAGATCGCTGATCATGTCACCGCCGGGCACTGCCAATCCATCAACCGCCCCTTTGGAGAAGTCCGCAGACAATGCCGCCTCTGCCTCTGCCCACCGGAACACGCCGTCAGAGGATGCCCCGGTGACAGCCACCCGAACACCATCGGCGTATTTTGCCACAAACACGCCAACCAATGCGAACCGCGACGCCGGTTGCACAAACTTTTCGTAGTGCGATACTTCCGGCACCGGGAAACGCACTTCGGTGACGATCTCACCCTCCTCCAGCGCCGTCTCAAACAGGCCCTGAAAGTAGTCATCCGCCGCAATTTCACGGGTGTTGGTGACAAGTGTGGCGCCAGACCCCAACGCCGCCGCCGGATAGCAGGCGGACGGGTCATTGTTGGCAAGTGAGCCGCCAATTGTGCCACGGGTCCGCACCGCAGGATCACCGATCCTGCCGGCAAGGCCCGCAAGCCCCGGATAGCCCGCCGCCGCCGCCACAGCCGCGTGGGTGGTGGCGCCGCCAATGCAGATCTCGCCGGCACCGTTGGTGGAGATGCCGATCATCTCGGCAATGCCCGTAAGGCTTACCAGCGTCTCCGTCTGGGTCAAACGTTGCTTCATCGTCGGAAGCAGCGTCTGCCCCCCACCCAACGCCTGAGCCTCGTCCTGCCCAAGCGCCACAACCGCATCGGCAATTGTCGAGGGTTTGGAAAATTCGAAATTATACATGGTCTGTCCTTTCCCTCAGCCTTGCATCGCCTGCCACACGCGGTTTGGCGTGACTGGCATATCAATATGAGTGACCTGAGTGTGGCCCGCGCGCTGAAGCGCATCCACAACCGCGTTCACAACTGCCGGGGGGGATCCGATCGCCCCCGCTTCGCCACAGCCTTTTACACCCAACGGATTGTGGGTGCATGGCGTTACACAGGAATGATCCACCGTGAACATCGGAAAATCATCGGCACGTGGCATGGTGTATTCCATGTACGACCCGCTCAGGAGCTGGCCATTGTCGTCATAGGTTGTCTGCTCGATCAT
>JAESTV010000032.1 GCA_016763475.1 Roseicyclus sp. | reverse complement strand
GGGCACGGGGGGCGGTCACGGGGCAGGTTCGCAGCAAGATCACCACAATTACCGGCCTGATCCATGTGACGTCGATCTGGGTGACGTCGATCTGGCATCGGGTGCAGGGAAACGCCTATCCGTGCATCAATCCGGAAACCCTGTTGCCATCAGGTGGCCCGCGAGGGAGATTGGCATATGAGTAATCTTGAACGCGTCTATGACGCCACCACCCCCGACGCTGCCCGCGCGAAATACGATGCCTGGGCCGACACCTATGAAACCGAGGTTATGGCTGGCGGCTATCGATTGCCGTGGGTCGTTGCGGCGGCCTTCGCGGCTTTTGTGCCCCGTGACATTGCCCCGATCCTTGACGCCGGGTGCGGCAGCGGGATGCAGGTGGAGCCATTACATCTGCTGGGGTATCGCGGCTTTGTCGGCCTCGATCTGTCGCCGGAGATGTTGAAAATCGCGCGCAGCAAGGGTCTGTACGACGAGTTGAAGATTGCGGCGCTTGGCGATACATTACCGTTTGACACCAACCACTTCGCGGCCACTCTGACCTCGGGCACAATCACGCCGGGGCATGCGCCGCCACATGCGTTTGATGAGCTGGTCCGTGTGACCAGGCCTGGTGGCCACTTGATTTATTCCATGCGCCACGATGCAAGCCAGGACCCGGCCTATCTGGACGCCATCGCCGCTTATGAGGCGAAAGGCGCGTGGCGCGAGGTATTCCGCACCCCTACATTTGTCGGCATCCCCAACGGCGCTCCCGACCTGAATAGTGTGGTCCATATCTGCGAAGTTCTTTGACAGGAACTTGCCTGATACCATGTGCGCGATGGTCCTGACCGGCAGGGTCAGGGCGATCTCGACAAATGCCAATGGCGCAGCCACTGGCCGCGCCCTGAGCCTGCGGCGAATGGGCTATCGGCGCTGGCTGATGGAGTTCCGGCCAAGCTGGCCGGTGATGACCCGCAAGAGCCGGGGTATGAGGGTCGGATTGCTCGGCTGGCGGTAAAGCGGCAGGCGGCAGGATTGGCCCCACCCTACGGGTTATCGTCTTCGCCGCTCTCGTCACAATTGCCCCCTGGAGCAATGGTGCAACCCTGGCGCCCACTTGAGGTGGGTTATTCCAGATGAGGGCGCGTTTCAGCCTCCGATACGGTTGCGCAGGACTTTGGCCATGCTGCGGTAAGCGGCGCGGTGGCGGTTTCGCAGGTGCATGGCGACGAAGACCGGCTGGGTGATCTTTGGGGCGTCCGGCACAATAGAGGCGGTTGCGGTTGTGGTGAGGGCATCTGCCATCTCTGTGGGCAGGTAGGTTGCGCCACCAAGGGCGATCAGCAGGCCGCGCACGGCGGCAGCCTGACCACTGGAGACGCTGCCAAGGCTGAGGCCGGGCAGGAGCACCGCGTGGGTCTGCGCAAAGGCGGGGGCATAGTTGGGCAGGATGTAGTTGACCGGCTCGATTTGGGGCAGCGTGGTGGGAGTCGTTGCAACCATCTGATAGGTGACCTCACCCATGCTTTCGAAATAGAGGTCTGGCGACGGGCGAGGGGTGAAGACCACGCCAAGATCAAGCGCCCCGTTCTCCAGGTCGCGGCACATTTGGGTGGAATAATCACCGTCCACGTAGAAGCCGCAGTCGGGCAGGGCGGACCGCAGGGCTGCAAGCCAATCTGCAACGTGGTTGTCGATCAAATCGTGCTGGATCGCGATGCGCAGCATCACTGCGGCCCCGATGGGTTTCACATCAGCCTGTGCATCGGCCCAGGCGCGGCGCAGGACGCGGGCGTGGGCCTCAAACCTCAGGGCGGCGGTTGTCGGGCGGGTGCCGGCACGACCACGTTCAAACAGGCGTTCGCCCAAGGCCTTTTCCAGCGCCTTCACCCGGCCAGAGATGGTGGATTGGGTGACCCCGATGCGGTCGGCGGTCCGGTTGAACGATCGTGTGTCCAGCAAGTCCAGAAAGGTCTCTACCTGGTCGATTTGCATCCCGTCACCTCCTGATCGGTTTTTCCGATCAAAACAGATGCGTCTGGCAAATTGAAGTTGAAATCAACTGCGGTGATAGTGATGCCAACCGGGGCCGCGCGTGCCGGCCATGACCTGCGCGTTATGAGGAGAGACAGATGGCAGATCTACCGAGCACCGCACGTGTGGTTATTATCGGTGGCGGCGTTGTCGGCACCTCGGCGCTTTACCATCTGGCGATGGGCGGCTGGAGCGATTGCGTGCTGCTGGAAAAGAATGAGCTGACGGCAGGTAGCACCTGGCATGCGGCGGGAAATTGCCCCAACTTCTCAACCTCATGGGCGGTTTTGAACATGCAGCGGTACTCGTTGGAGATGTATCGCGGGCTGGCAGAAGCCGTCGGCTACCCGATGAACTACCATGTCACCGGCTCCCTGCGACTGGGCCACACCAAGGAGCGCGCGCAGGAGTTTCAGCGGGTTCTGGGTATGGCCCAATATCAGGGCATCGACATGGCGATGCTGTCTCCTGACGAAGCCCGCGAGATGTATCCGTTTTTGCAGACCCACGATCTGTCGGGTATTCTATATGATCCCTATGACGGCGATATCGACCCGTCACAACTGACCCAGGCGATGGCCAAGGGCGCGCGTGATCTGGGTGCGCAGATTCACCGGTTCACACCTGCCACCGGGGTGCGGCGGGAGAACGGCGAGTGGATTGTCGAAACCGGGAAAGGAGAGATCCGCTGCGACTATGTGGTGAACGCCGCAGGCTATTATGCCCAGCGGGTGGGGGAGTGGTTCAAACCCTACGGCGGGCGCACGGTGCCGATGGTGGTGATGTCTCACCAGTATTTCCTGACCGAGGAAATTCCGGCCCTGAAAGAATGGACCCAGGCCAATGGCAGGAAGCTGCCGCTGATCCGGGACGTGGACAGCTCGTATTACCTGCGGCAGGACAAGAACGGCCTGAACCTCGGGCCGTATGAGAAAAACTGCAAAGCCCATTGGGTGACGCCCAATGATCCGATGCCGCAGGATTTCAGCTTCCAGCTGTACCCCGATGATCTGGATCGTCTGGAGTGGTATATTGAGGACGCGATGGAGCGTGTGCCCCTGCTGGCTGAAGGCGGCGTCGGGCGTAATATCAACGGTCCGATCCCCTACGCGCCGGATGGCTTGCCGATGATTGGCCCGATGCCGGGGGTTGTTAACGCATTTGAGGCGCATTCGTTCACCTTTGGGATCGTGCAGGGCGGTGGTGCGGGCAAGGTGTTGTCGGAGTGGATCATCCATGGCCAGACGGAGTGGGACATGTGGGCCTGTGACCCGCGCCGCTACATGGATTTCGCCGATCACAGCTATTGTCTGGAGAAGGCAGTGGAGACTTATGGCCACGAATACGGGATGCATTTCCCATGGAAGGCGTGGCCTGCGGGGCGGAATAAACGGCTGTCTCCGGTGGATTCCAAAGTGCGTGAACTGGGCGGCCAGATGGGCGCTTATGGGGGCTGGGAGCGGGCGAATTGGTTTGCTGCGGAGGGTGATGATACGTCAATTGAGGTGACAGAGACCTGGGGCCGGGCTGGTCCGTGTGAGCCTCGGGTTCGGGCCGAGTGTGAGGCGGTGCGGGACGGCGTCGGGGTGCTGGACCTGCCGGGGTTTGCTCGATTCGATCTAAGGGGTGAGGGGGCTGCCGAGTGGCTGCGTGGCACCATTGCAGGGGCGTTGCCGAAGGTTGGCCGCATGAACCTCGGGTATTTCCCGGACCAGCGGGGGCGGATTCTGACGGAGATGTCGCTGATCCGCCATAGGGGGGATCATTTCACGCTGATCACCGCCGCGACGGCGCAATGGCATGATTTTGAGATGTTGTGGCGGGCTGGTCTGCCGGAGGGCGTTAGCCTGACGGATCACACGAAGGACTTTTCAACGTTGATTGTGACCGGCCCTAAGGCGCGCGAGTTGTTTGAGGGGTTGGGAACGGATGCTGATCTGTCGCTGCCGTGGTTGAGCCATCAGGGCGCGACAATTGTGGGCAAGCGCTGTGTGTTGGCGCGGGTCTCCTTTGCCGGTGAGTTGGGGTGGGAGATCCACGCAGCAAACGCCGATATGCCTGATTTGTATGATGCGGTTCTGGGCGCGGGCGCGGTGCCGTTTGGGATGTTCGCGCTGAACGCGCTTCGGATCGAGAAGGGGTATCGCGCGTGGAAGGGTGACATTTCGACCGATTATTCCCTGCTGGAAGGGGGGCTTGAGCGGTTCATCAAGTTCGACAAGCCACAGGATTTCCCCGGTAAAGCGGCGCTGTTGAGCGAGAAGCAGAGCGGCGTGAAGAAGCGCTTTGTGGTGCTGAATGTGGACGCCGCAGAGGCTGACGCGCCGTATATGTCCACAATTGTCCATGGTGGGGATGTGGTGGGCGAAACCACCAGCGGCGCCTGGGGCTACCGGGTTGGGCATTCCGTGGCGCTGGCGATGGTGCGTGCTGATCTGGCAGATGTCGGCACCACGTTAGAGGTCAACATTTACGGCGAGATGCGGCGGGCGACCGTGTTGGGAGACGGGCCGATCTGGGATCCGGAAAACCAGCGGATACGGGCATGAGTGCAGAGGCATATCTTCTTTACCTTGGGGTTTTGGTGGCGTTTTTCGCGACGCCACCGGACACCAGCCAGTTGTTGATCATGTCCAACTCCGTGCGTCACGGGCTGCGGCGCAGCCTTGCGACGGTGGCCGCGGCGGCGCTGCTGGCGTCACGTGACCTGGCTGTGGAGGCGCGGCGATGACTGCGATTACCGTTCTGGACGGCGGCATGGGGCAGGAGCTGGTCACGCGCTCCAATGCACCGCCGACACCCCTGTGGGCGACAGATGTGATGCGGACAGAGCCGCATCTGGTGCGCGAAATCCACGCGGATTTCTTTGCGGCAGGTGCCGACATAGCGACAACCAACACCTATGCGATCCACCGGGACAGGTTGGCGCGCGCGGGCATTGAGGATCAGTTTGAGGCCCTGCATGCTTTGGCACTGGCGCAGGCCCGCGCTGCGCGTGACGCCCATGGCAAAGGGTTGGTGGCCGGGGGGATCGGGCCGCTGGGGGCGTCTTACCGCCCTGATTTACACCCTGATCATATCGAGGCCGTGGCCCGGTTCTCGGAAATCGCGGCGCTGCACGCATCTGCCTGTGATCTGTTGATCTGTGAGACAATCGCCTCGCTTGCACAGGCGCGCTCCGCGTTGGAAGGGGCGCTCGGCCACGGCCTGCCAGTGTGGCTGGCTTTTACCGTTGATGATGCGGACGGGACACGTCTGCGCTCTGGCGAGGCGCTTGCTGATGGTGTCGCGGCGGCGGATGGGGCGGGTGCGGTGCTGGTCAATTGCTCAACCCCTGAGGTGATGCCCGCCGCGTTGGACCTGCTGGGCCGCGCAGGGGTGCCGTTTGGAGCTTATGCCAATGGGTTCACCGAGATCAGCAAAGGGTTCCTGGATGACGCGCCCACAGTTGACGCCCTGACTGCGCGCCGCGACATGGGGCCGGAGACCTATGGGGACCATGTGATGGGCTGGATCGAGCAGGGCGCCACAATTGTGGGCGGCTGTTGTGAGGTCGGCCCGGCCCATATCGCCGCGATTTCCCAACGGTTGCGGGGGGCGCCATGAGCAACCTTGAGCGCCCGCCCGGGCCACCTGATTGGTCCGACACACACGAGGGCCCGGTACGGCCCGAATTGGGCACTGCACGTGCCGCCTATGAGGCGGCGCTGGGCACGTTGCCGCCTTGGGTGCATGGGGTGATGAAGATTCGAAACCGGGTTGTCGGGCGGTTCGGCTTGGCCACTCCGACGATGGGCCAAGGCTTGGTGGGCCAAGGCTTGGTGGGCCAGGGCTTGGTGGGCCAAGGCATGATGCGGCAGGGCATGATGGACCTGCCTGTGGTGTCAGAAACCGCTGAAGCCTATGAGCTTGGCCT
>JAESTV010000031.1 GCA_016763475.1 Roseicyclus sp. | reverse complement strand
AAGAAATGGGCGGCCGAGCTGTGCACGCCCGACCACCCCGCTCCTGAGATCAGGAGTGTCGGTTGGGAACTTCTCGACAGTCCAGGCGCTTCTGAAGCCAGTTCAGCACTTCTTCCTCAACCCAGCCCACCCGGTTCGGGCCTAGCTGTACCCGTAAGGGGAATAGGCCTGCCTTCTCTAAGCGTGCGATGTGTTGTGGCGAGTACAAAACCAACTCCTTCAGCTGGCGTTTTGAAAGCATCCGCATCACGATATCTCCAAGATTGAAGAGCATCGCGATGCCCGAGGGTTGACAAAAACCTAGGCCACGCGAGGATATCAGGGTTCGATGAGCTTTGCGAGATGGTCGTCGTGACAAGAAACGGCCAGCCGCATTTCATCGAGATAGGAGTAGCGATTATAGACCGCTGCAACGCCGCTAACCGTGCCTGAAATATGGTTGAGTAGTTTCTCCGTCACGTGAATTGGCGTGCTCAAACGGGCCATATTGGAACTGAACGTCCTGCGCAAATCATGCAGGGTGTATGGTGCGACCTCTAAGGTTTTATCAAATCGTTGCTTGGACTTCCCCCAACCGTTGAACGCTCTGTCTTCGACTCCTCTAGCTGGGAAATACAAATCACCGGTGTCAGGTAGGCCGCTCAGAACCTTCTGCGCCATTGGAGATAGCGGCAGGCGGTGCTCACGTTTGTTCTTGGTGAACCCTGCCGGGAACACAACCAAGTCGTCCTCAATCCAACTCCGACGCAATGCTGCGACCTCTCCCCGACGTTGGCCAGTTAGGATCAATAGCTGATTGATGTTGCCATAGGGGTATCCGACCTCGTCGCTCCGACGCCACACAGTGGCCAGATCGACGTCTGATAAGATGTGTGATCTGGCTGGTGTTGTGTACGACAAGGGCGGCACAGGAGATGAATGGATCAGGCCACGTTTAACACACCAATTCATCATGATCCGAATAGCCACAAAGGCGTGCTGTTGCTCCGATGGAGTTTTGGCCAGGCCCTCAATGACCGACATAACATCGCGCCGGGTAAGGTCAGAGACGTCCTTACTGAAGGTGAAGTGTCGGTTCAGCAGGCGGCGATAGTCTGTATATGTGCGTTCCTTGTTCCTGACTTTACTGTCGGCCAGGAAGCGACTCCGAGCATCTGCAAAATCCACGCGCTCTGGCAAAGGAGCATGATCACTTTGGTCAAGAAACTCTGCTTGAACCCGTTTGGCCGCTTTGCGTGCTTCGGCGAGCGATAGCGCTGGATACCGCCCCAGGGTGCGCAACTTTCGTGACGGCCCGTACATAACGACGAAGGACTTCGTACCACCTTGAGAGACACGAACTCCAAAGCCACGAAGCGTCTCATCAAAGTGAGTCTTCTGCCCTGTCTCTGGAGCTTTCAGCCGCTTTACGTGCAGGTCGGTTAGTTTCACCTTAGTCTCTTCTTAGTCGCATAAATCGTGAGCGTAGGGGTGTTTTCGTATGTTCAAGTATGACGCAAAAACTACAGATAGTACAGCAAAATAAGAGATTTGGGTGCACCAATGTTCACCCATGAAAAGGGAGGAATTCGGAATCATAATCCGCGTGTCGGGGGTTCGAGTCCCTCCTCCGCTACCAAAATCCCTCATACATTTCAAAAGGGTGTGCATGCGCTACGGCTGCGCGGTGTGCAACGGATCGGCCTCGGGTATCACTCGGGTAGCGTTTTGATAGTAGGTAATCCGCTCACCGGTGAGATGAGCGAGATACCTAGATAGCGTCTGTTTTGAGAAAACGGACCAATATCGAAGCTATTGTGTGGAGGTTATGAAGACCGGTTCAGGTGATTCCTGTCCAATAAGCCTCTTGGCGCGCTCCTTGTTTCGCTCCTTGTTTGCCGACTTTCTCGCCCTTTCGAACACAGGTTTATAGAGTACCCAGCGGCTATTCTCAGGTGTGCTATGGCTCACACGTGCATCCACTGAAGTCTTAGCAATCATAAGACATCGCCAAAACTCTTCAGGCGTCTCAGCGCTCCACATCCTATCAACCCAATGGCGTGCCCATTTTGCATTCTCATATTCTGACCATGCGTGATCGGCGGCTTGCCCTGATACGCCTGCATTGCCGATGTGTTGACTGATCATGTCGGCAAACGCATCAAATTGGGTTGAGTAACCAGCAATCGAGATACCGTATGCTCGGTCCAAACTACTATAGCTGGACACCAGTTGTAAGACCATCGATTTGATGAAGGCGGCAGCACCGAAACGCTGGCTGCGAGCACTTCACGAGCAAGGATCGCGTCATTTTCTGAACCCAACAGCCTGCCACGCCACAGTGCCTCCATCGGTTCAGACTTGGCAGCGCCCCAAATCGCTTGGTGCTCAAGCGTTAGGTCATCTCCCAAGGCCAGCGTTACGAAGCCTTGCGATGATGAGGCTCGATTTAGCAGAGCGACAGCGTGTTCAGGAGATTTCCCAGAAATAAGGTTTGCCACCGCGAAAGCTAAGTTCTTGAGCCAGACAAACTGTGCGCCTTCTGCCTGATCCAATATCGCCACAAGATCACTCAGGAGCGTCGGAACCACACAAACAAGACGTCGAAGGTCGTCGATGGTGATTTGCTGAACTAACAGTCGTGCATCTGACCCCTTCAGTTCTTCGAAAAACGCCGTCGCCACCGCATTTAGTTTGTTCTGCTTTTCATCGAAATCATCATCGGTTCCCAGAACCTCCTTCAGGCTCCGCTGCTTGGGGAAGCGCTCGTTTTCTCGTTCCGTCTCTTCGATGGATAGAAAGGGAAAGGGAGCCGGATCATGTCTTGAGAGTATTAGATCTGCTGAAGGTAGATGAATTTTAGTTGTAGCCGCTATCCCTCCGCGCAGGCTCTGTAGAAAGCAACCCGCCAATGGCTGGGCAAACGCTTTTCCGAGCCTGTCAGCGGCTGCAAACCATGCCTTTTGGCTGATACGCTTCAGGAGGCCATCGACAGGCGCTTCGCCGTGCGCGTATTCCTCAACTAACAACATCGAACCGAACCAGCCTTCATAGGT
Organism: Roseicyclus sp.; assembly: GCA_016763475.1. Lineage (GTDB taxonomy): Bacteria > Pseudomonadota > Alphaproteobacteria > Rhodobacterales > Rhodobacteraceae > Gymnodinialimonas. The sequence goes on along the minus strand of JAESTV010000031.1, from coordinate 14,854 downwards.
CTTTTCATCCGCTGAGGCCGCGCTCCAGTCGCTGCGCATGTGCGCTTGTCGAACACTATCCAGGTCTTTGTGCGTCGCCAATTCGTAGGCAACGGCGCGAAGCTTGGAAGACGCCCCGCGAGAACACGTCAATATTAGGCCTCCGAGTTCGTCATTTATCTGTGTTTGCCCGAAGAGCGCAGCCGCAAGAGCGCCATATGCTGCGTTTTCATCACCGTCATTGAGCGCGCTGCGAACGACCGCTACTATGGCCTCTGTCGGTTGGAGTTTGAGGCTTGGGATGACAGAAAGTAGGTAGTCTGGCCCGAGTTCCTTACCTCTCATGCACCTGAGCTGTTCGCCTGCCGAAATTTGCCCGGCGGCATAGTAGAACGCGAACATCCTGCAAATCGGCTGATCTTGTTCGGGCAGCGTCTCAAAGGCATCGCTCTCCGCCACCCTCGTAATCAAGCCCTTTGCCAACTCAGGATCGACCAACGGGAGGTGATCCTCACAGTTCAAAATGACCTGCCGCAAGGGAAATCCTGTTCTTGTAAGCAGACCTGCAAGTAAGTTTCGGGTTTTCTCAACAGCGGCTTCAGGCTTAAATCGGCAGGCCACGGGCAGGAAATCCCTGAATCTGTGGTCTTCGATTCCAAGGCTCATCGACTGCAAAATCTTGCCGGGATCAAGGGCGTTAAACTGCCGCAATCCTTCATTCATATCTACCGGTCGAGTGGCGTCAGGATTTGCCACTTTGACTTGGCGCCATTCGGTTGGAGATGGGGGCTCGAATTGAGGCCAGTCCTTTCGTAGCTCTTTGGCTAGCACACTGGCTTCTGCCGCGTCCGTTTCGTTACCGCTGGCGTAGAGCATTCGAACGACGGTCCATTGGCCTCCTCGCGAAGTGTCTTTCGTGCGCAGTGGTTCAATTGCTTTCAGAAAAGCGTTTCTAGTCGCAGTGCGGTTCACTCGGTTGAAGGTTGTGAGTTGCTGAAAGGCTTTTCGTGCAGAATGCACGTTCCTATCCAACGCAAACGCCAGACCCATCGAAACAAAGCTTTCTGCGAAATCCGCAAGAGAGTGACCTGCCAATAGCCGAAGAGCCATCGAAAGTAATTCATCAGGCTCGTTTGATACTTCGGTCATCCGTTCCAGCAGACGCGTTTCGAACGCAGAGAGATTTGGCAATGCTTCGTCGATCTCCGCTTTCTTTTTCTCATGCCGCTTTTCATACTCATCGTCACCGCGTTTGTGATAGTGGTTGGTCTGTTCAACGGGGTCTTTGTTGTAACAGTGAAGCCACTGATGAATGGCGGCTTCTGCCGCGGGCCAGCCTGTTTCAGAGCGGGCGACCATGAAGGCGGCAGAAACAAACCAGTCGTGATTAATCCGCCGCCCTCTTTCAAGGCAAAGTTTCCTCAGGGCATCGAACAACACTTTCGGCTGTTGCTTGACGATCTCGGCGAATTCCTCGAAGCGTCGGTCATCGACATTTTGAAGGTTAGCAAACTCATCGAGCAGGATAGAGAAAATCTCCGTATCGAACCGGATATCGTCGAGGGAGCAGATCAAAAGAGATGCAAAAAGCACGTCAGCGGTTCGATCCATAGCATTGATCGGTTCAACAAGCTGAGATACGCGTCCGGACAAGTCCTGTTTTGCCAATTGCGTTTGCCAAAGTTGGTCAACCAGTGTGAAGCCGAGCGCCAGTGTTAGTCCCTCGTCACGTAGTTCATATTGATCACCCGGCCCTGGAAGTGGTCGGAAGAACCTCGTTTCAATGACTGCGCTGGTGTCTGCCTGAAAGTTCTGGGGCGGTTCGTTCGAAGACGCGTTCACCCGCTCCAAAACCGTTTCTGCATGCTTGCTGAGGCGGTTGGCCAAGTCTGCAAAGGTCTCGTCTTCGTAGTTTTCAAGCTGCGATGCGCGAAGATGCTCCATCAGCAACCTATCGGTCGTCAATCCCTTCCATGCGATGGCCTCCCGATGCGGAAGGGTTGCGACGGCAACGCTGAGCAATCTCGGATTTTGGAGTGTGTGCAGGGTTTTTTGGTCGAGCCAACCAAGAGAAATCCCGTGGTGCTTCAGCAGTTCATTGCGTTCGGCGGGCGACCATTCAGGAACCTCGATCTCTGTCGGCCTGAATGCCAGACCACGGGCAATTGTCTTCCGCCAGAAGTGCGGTCTGACGGTCACGACCATCCGACCTCCAATTCCCGCCAATCGGGATTGGATGCCGTTAAGGAGTCGGTCCCAACGGAGGCTTTGACGTTGATTCAGGCCATCAACAACGACCATCAATGAAGCAAGCGGTGGTGTGGTCTTCCACGCCTCAAGGCGGTATCTCCACCTAAGCTTGAGCGCATCGTCGGCTACTTCACCGGTTTGTTTGATCAGAAGTTGGATCAAGAAATCATCAAGGTCTTCGACGGAAACACCTTCAAGCTTTTCTGCGCTGACAAATAGCGCCAAGCCTTTTGCGTCAGAGCATAGTTGTGCCGAAATCCATGACTTCCCATGCCCCTCATCACCCAACAGGATGACGTCGTTACCCGCTTGAAGCTCACCGGCGATGCCCCCCCGCAACTCACCGCGCATTGACGGGAAAGCCATCTCCTCCAGAACCGCAAGCCCTTGTCCGAGACGTTCCCTGGCCCGGTGTGTGGAGCCGAACGTTTGCTCTCGCCACTCGGCGTTCAGTTCGACCGCTCGCATCAGTGCCAATTTCGAGACATTGAGGTTGGACTTGAGCCTTTGAAGAAGGTTGCCAAATTCTGGATGGCTCGAGATATTCGTGAACGCCGCACGCAGTTCAGCATCGCCAAGTTTTTTCTGGTTTGTTTTCGCCTCGTAATTATTGACGATAAAATCAATGGACTGGCCACCTGCGGCAACCACTGCGATGGCAAGAAGAGGCAGCGGTGCGGCAGTCCAATCCAGAATGAGGGTGGAAACAGCGTGTTGGTCGCCATCTTTCTGAACGCCATTGAAAGCTGTGAATTGACCTCAATCGTAGCGCCAAGAATCCACAGACGATCAGCAGCGGCTTTGTGACGAGCCAAATCCGCAATTTTCGTCAAGACTTCGTTTCTAGGAATAGGTCCCGAATATCGTTTGGCTTCGAAACAAACGGGATCACTCGGCATTGCTGCATCGCCGTCTATTCCTCCCTGTAATCCACTTGCCGCAAGGCGGAACGGAATCCCTGTTAAATCGGTCAGTGCAATACGAAGGAGCCCTTCAAAACCGTCGGCCCCCGCAGCTTTGAGCGACAATAGCCCACCTTTGATAGTTTCGAGGGACTCTTCGTATTGTTGAACTACACTCTTGCTCATAAACGCTATTCTTCTTTCTGCCCAACCTCGAAATGGTGTTTTGAACCACTCGACGCGCCTAGATGTTTGGCTCAAGCTATATCGTGGTAGCGTTGCATTACAACTGAGCACTTTCACTTTCGGTTGGTCGTGGCCCAAAACTCCAAGGGCCGCAGAAAGCGACCCCCAGACGTGTGTATTTGCTTTGTGCTATTGGGAGAGTGCCTTCTTGGCCTCCTCAAACCCCTTCGACCCCTTCACCCATTGCCACGGTGTGCGTGGCTTCCGCGCCTTCGCCAGTTCAGGGTTCGCTTTGGCGTCTCCGACGGCGGCGCGCAGGCGTTCGCGCGCCTCGCGTGGGTCAATCTTCAGTTCGTCGCACAGGGCCTTGAGTGTCACGATGTCGGTCATGTCGATCTCCTTGTATGTCGATGCAGATCGATAAGACGAAGTTTGGCAGCGTGTCAGGGATAAGCCCAGAACATCTTTAGCTTTTCTCGAATTGCTGCTACCACTGATCTCGACATGGCAGACGCGGCCATGTTGGGGCTTAGAAACCCCTCACGTACTAGGTCGAGAAATCGGCTGAACACCTTTGACCCTATGGTCGGGGTGCCTGTGTTATACAACAGGCCCCGGCTAAAGGCACAGGGACCGTGTACGTGCGGTTTTCTAACACCCCGATCACCAGTCAATTGCGAGGGCGCTCGCAGATTGGGGCATCATGGGGCTTCACCTCGCCGAACCTATCGCTTGGACAGAACGGGCCAGCCTGCCGCAACTGGCGGGAATATACGTCATCGCGCGAGGCGACCCGAGCAATTCCGTCTACATAGGCAGGACGTGGGCCGCCAAGGGCATCAGGGGCAGGATACGGCAGTTCAACAGGTCCGCCGTAACTGGAAAAAAAGGCCATGCAGGCGGGGTCACATTTCACGGTGTGTTCGACGGCGACATATCCGGCCTTTGGGTTTCGGTGCATCTGCCGGATGGGATCGATCCCGCGGCCCATATCTTGCACCCCTACATAGCCTATGCGGAACGGCGGCTGATCTGGGAACATGTCGAGGCGCATGGTGCGCTGCCGGTGTGCAACTCGGAATGACCTGCAATAAATCCCCGGTAGGTAGAGCGAAACGCACGCGCGGCGGCGTTACAATGAGCCAGAAGCGCCGGTTCGCCAGTATTCCGCGTGTACCCTGCATAATCATGCCGCTGGCGACTTGTGGCCCGCTGAGGCGCTGTTTTCTCCGGCCCGCTTCGGTGGCCCCTCCTGCTGTCAATGGGCAGTTGACCGGGGTTAACCCTGACGAAGGTCCACAACTTTCTTATCGCATTGGATACAAGCCACATTCTGACCAAGGAGACTATCAATATGGCAATCGAGGCGACATGGACCTTTAACGGTCAGCGCAAGGTTATTCTTGGAAACTGGCATCGACTTTGGTGTCTGCTGTTCGGCCCATTCTACTACCTGTTCAAGGGCATGTTCCTGTGGGCGATCTTGTCGCTCTTCACCCTGAACGGCCTGTGGATCGGGTTCCCTTTGTACAATCGCGCGATTGTCCTGCGCTATTACCACCGCAAGGGCTGGGTCCAAGAATGATCACGAGAACGCCTGCCCAAGCAGATTGCCACCCGAGTGGAACCCGGCGCATCATTGCAAAACCAAACGCCGATGCGGACTGCTTGAAAAGGTTCAGCAATTCGGACCCGGCTCACATCCGACAGACTGATAGATAGTCCGCGTGTCTCTCCGGGGCGTCCTGTCCAACGTCCCGGCGGCGCTGTCATAGGGCGACCACAGGGGGATGGGGGGAGGCGTTTTTTTTGATGCGCCTCGCTTGCGGACAGACGAGGGGTCATATCGACTGCCGAGGTTTTGGGCTGTCAGCCGCTCCCCGCCCGACACATGGCGAAGTTGCTCAAGTTTCTCATCTTTCTCAAGTTTTCCCGACAATCATCAATTCCGATGTTTATCGCCAGTTTCGTGAGTATGTTGATCAACTTGAGCAACTTCAGGCTCAGCCTTGGTTGAGCATCCACATCCAGCCTTTCCCCTTTTTCTCTGATTTCGCGCCTGCTTCAGACTTTGCCCGGTTCAGGGTCGGGCGCGATATACCAGCTTCGGCTGCTCGGTCGAAAAGATCGGCAGACGGCATCGGCCCTGCGGCAAGCACCTTTTGGAGGAATTCCTTAGCCCGGCTAAATTCGTCCTGACCATCCGACCCCTGCTGTTCCAAGTCATCGGCAGAATAGTTGGTCGTGCCGCGCCATTCGATGATGGGCATGCCTTTGTCCTGTGGTACGATCTCATAAACAAACCCTTGGGCCTTTGCTCCGATGTTGTTTTTGACCTGCGCGAGAATGCGAAGCTTTTCGTCCTCCGGGTGCTTGGCGACAGCCAGCGCCGTTCGTGCAACGCCGATCACGTCGATTGACCCGACACCACGGTAAATGGCCTTGCCCTTGCCGCCTTTTGTCCAGTGCCGGATGGCAATCACGGCAGGACCATACTCTTTGAACAGCTTGTCGAGTTGGTGCAGTGCTGCACGGATCGAGGTTGGTTTTCCCATGTCAACCTTGCCCGACAGAAAGGAATAGAGCGTGTCGATGACCACCAAATCCGGCCTATTTTTCTCCATTTCCGTTCGAAGTCGCCTCAATCCTTTGTCGTCGAAAATAAGGAAATCGTCGAGGACGCGGACCCGTTTCAGGTCCGCCCCCATTTGCTCCATGCGTGGCCGGATCGTGTCGGCAGCGTCATCCTCAGAACTGATGTAGAGGACGTTGCCCTTTTCGATCTTTGATCCGTCAGGCAGCTTCCCACCTGTGGTCACCAATGCCGAGATGTGCATACAAAGGTATGACTTGCCGAGTTCGGGATCGCCTTCAAGGATCGTCGTTTTCTCGTAAGGGATCAGGGGTTCCCAGAGCCAATCGATGTCTTTTGCTTCGATATCGTCGAGCGTGCGAAAGGTGTCGGCACTTTTCATTGGACACCCCCCAGCTTTGCAATGATCCGAGAAACTTCGGTTTCGAGCGCGTTCCGGTCGTCGCCGTATTTGTCTCGAAAATAGGGGCTTGCCCAAACCACACTGGCGATCTCATTTACCGTTGCTTTGGCCTCGTACAGCCCAGCGACCATCGCATATATCCGACTGGATCGATTGCCTGCCAATACGCGATCATGCCGGATCAGTGATCGCGTCGATGCACTCAATTTGGAGTGGTATTTTTTCAATACGGCGAGGCGATCATGCGCGTCGGGGTTCATGTCTAGGTCTTGGGGTTCGCCCCCGTAGCTTCCATCTTGCCCCGTCAGTAACCGGGGGCGTGCCGAGATCGGGCGCAGGTCGAAATGCAACAACGGAATAAACGGTTTCTCGTAATCCGGCTTGTGGTTGAACGAACCGGGCAGACGCAAGAGCTTGTTCGCCGCGCTGCCGCCCTTGTCGCCGCCGTGCCGATACGTGAGCGCCTTCGAATAGGCCGACGCCTGTGCCGGTGTGTAAGGGCGATCCCAGAACCAGAGTGCTTGCGTGCGACCGGGCGAGGTCTGCCAAACGACGGATGGTTTCGGCTCGAAGGCAAAGGGATCAGCCTCATCCACGTCGCACCAGCCGAGGCGGGTCATATGAACGCCGCTCAATCTCCTGCTTGGCCGCGCATAAAGGTTGGGGCTGAAATACTGGTCAAAGCGATGCCGGTCGTATTTGCAAAGAAGCCGGTCGAGTCTTATGTCCCCGCTCAAGGGCGTGAATTTGTCGATCATCTTCGACGTGCCTTTCCGTCGAAAGCACAAGTTGGCAAAAAGATCAGGGCCGGGTGCCGCCACTGACTCCCAAATTCCACAGAGGAAATCATACTGATCTTGCAGGACATCTTGATCGGCTGAGTCTTTATCAATCAGCGCGGGAAATTCGGATTGTTTCTTACGTCTTGTTGAGCCGTAGGTCATGAGTTTTACTTTCGTTGGGGCACGCCGCAAGGCGCACGCGAATGCGCGCGGTTAAATTGCGGTGGCTGTCAGAGGGGATTGTGGGTCAGTATTCGGCGTAGTGCGTACGAGCACGCTCTGCGGCGCGTTCAGCGAGCCAGTCGTCGATCTCGGTCAGGAACCAAGCAACGCTGGTTCCGGCCATCCTGATACGCCGAGGAAAGCGCCCACGGGCCTCCCAGCGCAGCAACGTTGTATTGCTCACATTGATACCAAAGCGCTTCAGGTCGTCGCGCGTGGCCAAGGTCTTGCGACCGTCTTCGATTTTCATCTTTGTTTCCTTCAATTTGGGGTGAAGGAATGCGCATTCCGTGTTCTCAGCTGATGGTCAGAAGGTAGCGGATGCAGATGCGGCAAAAAATTGGAAGGAATTCAGATCATTCACCGATTTGATTTTTGCGCCGACCGGGTTTGGCCAAGTCATCTCGCTTGGTTATCTCGATGGCGCGTTTGCGGGCTTCTTTGAATGCGTGATCGGACAAGCGCGGAAACCTATCTTTGGCTTCGCGCTTCAATGCATCTGACGGTGGTATTTTTCGCTCTTGATCCGAGAAAATTTCTATCAGCCAGTCAAGGCATTGGTTCTTGGCCAACTGGGTCGGGGTAGCTGGCTGAGCTTCCTTGCCACGAAGCCATCGCCGCAACTGCTCGACGTGAATTTTGCACCGAACAGGTTCGTTCATGCCGTGGTGAAAAACGTGGTCATCACGCAGAATAAATCGAAAAAACTCTTGGTCCGCATCCTGTGGTCGCAGATCGCCGCTGTGCTTGAGATCGAGAGAATGCCAATGAGCACTTACTTCGCCGGATCGCAAGGCGTTTCGAAGGATTGCTAGCACCTCGCGATGTTCAGCATCTTTGGGGTCCTCGATGCAATCGACACGCCACGCATCACGAAAAACTTCGCGCCCAACGACTTCGAATGCCTGTCTTGGGCCTTCAAATGGATTGGCGTTTGTCAGGTGCGATTTCGTCATCGTATTTTCTAGCCAATTTCATAACGTGCTGCGACCATTTCGCGAGGGCTTCGCGCTTCTCGTTTGCGTATGAATAGACATTGTAGACGGCAGCCACGCCCGAGACCACACCCGTCTTGTGGTTCAACAGCGCCTCTGTAACGGGTTGCGGAACGCCCAGCATTGCCATGTTGGTGGACATGGTGCGGCGCAGGTCGTGAATTGTCCACCGCTCGGTGCCTTCGGACAATGCCTTGTCGAGCCGTTCTTTCAATCGCCCGAATCCCGAAATCGGCGTTTTCCCGGTCGTGGTAAACACATAGTCCGACCCGAGGAACCTCGGCACTCTACGCAGGACGTCCAGCATCGCGTCAGTAATCGGGACCGTGTGCTGCCTGCCGTTCTTGGCCCGTAGCGAAGGCAGGGTCCAAAGGCGATTTTCAAGGTCGATTTCCGACCAGCGCATTTCGGCGACCTCGGCGCGTCTCTGGCCGCTCAGGATCAACAACTTCATGCAATCTCCGAAAGGATAGCCTTCGGCGTCACAGGCCGCCCACAGCGCGCCCAGCTCATCATCCGACAGGACCCGTTCGCGCGGCGTTTCCTTGGCGAGCGGTTTCATCCCGGCGATGGGTGACGCATCAATCATGCCTCTTTCAACACACCACCCCATCAAGTGCTTGAGGTGGGCCAGCGCACGGTTCGCACTGACAGGTGCTGACTTGTAGATTATATCGCAGGCACGCACGACATCGGCCCGCTTGATCTGGTCGATCCGCTTTCCGTATAGACCCGCGAATTTGCCGAGTAACCGTGCCTTATTCTTCCAATCCCTGTTGTGAACCTTGGCATGCTTTTCAATGTAGTCAGGGATCACCTCACCCAGCGTTGGCCTGTTTTCCACCTCGATGCCCGTTTGGTCCTCAAACCTACCTGTTTCGATTTCATAGAGGATTTGCCGCGCCCGATCCCGTGCCTGTGTCAGAGAAAGGGTGCCAAAGCGCCCGATTGTCAGTCGTTTCATCTTACCATTGATGCGCTTGTGAAAGCTGAAGGTCTTGGTGCCCGACGTGCTGACGCGCAGCACTAATCCTGGCACAACTTCGTCGCGGAAATCGCGGCGCTTCATCGGGTCGGGTTTTCGGGTTTCGATGAACTTTGTGGTGAGTTTCTGTTTCATGCTCCCATGATAAGACGGACGGGCGCAGCTCGTCAGGGACAACCCTAGATGGTTTGTAGGGTTTTGAAGCGACTCGAAGGGCTTTTAGAGACACGTGCCATCCCGAAGCCCTGTGGGTTTCACTCGGGTAGCAAGAGCAGCGTGCTTGAATGATTTGGCGTGAGACGGAACGAAATGACCTGCCGCCTGCAAAGGGCAATGATTTCAAGCTGTAAAGGGATGGGTTGAGTGGCCCTGAAACACCCTGTTTGGACAGCAAGGAAAAATCATAATCCGCGTGTCGGGGGTTCGAGTCCCTCCTCCGCTACCAAAACCTCCAATATCTTAGACAAAAACACCTGCTCGTTAGTCGCAAATTAGTCGCAGGAATGCCGTGGCCGGTTAATGCGCCCGGAAGCTTCGGAGCTTATGATCCGAGTGCCCATCGGCGTAGGCTCAGGACCCATAGATTTTGTGATGAAACTCTAATCCAGAGCTCCGAAACAGGAGCAATGATATGAGTGACTTTTCTGGCTGACGGACGCCCAGATGACCCGCCCTCGACCGTTCTTTCCGAAGTCACACGGAAAGCCTCGGGTTGATGATAAACGCGTGCTGAGTGTCATAATATTCATAAATTGCAATGGGTTGAGCTGGCGGGATGTGCCTGCCGAAGACGCCTCCCCCCTTCCCAGTTCTTACGAGGACTGATTATTGGGAAAAAAAACTGTAACCAATTTTTATTCCTCAAACAGTAAAAGATAGGTGGCAAATACCGTTCCCCATTCAGTGGTTTCTAAATTAAACCAGATGGACTTGTATTCATCGGTTGTGATTAGATATGCCACCCCACCAGGAAACGGATTCCCAAGAACAGTGTGGCGAAGCTCAACTTCTCTAATTTCCACCTCAGACGAGCCATGATCTGTGGTTGCCATACTGCCCATAAATGAGGGAAGCTCGCAACTGACGGCCTCGAAGCACTGGTTAATTGCACTCAGAATTTGTTCCATTGGCTCAGGTTGACGCGCCTGAGTGTCGTCGTAGCTCCCAGAGTATTCGGCCGTACTTAGCCGTCCCTGGAGGACTGCTTGAAGCGATATATCCGTTCCCGCCAAAGTGGCGAGAAAAGCTTGAGAAGTGTCACACTGTATTTCAAATATTGCTCGCTCCGGAGCGGCGCGAAAACCGCAGAGGGCGGAAATTGTCTCACCTGTGTCAAGTATTTGGAGTTCTTCGCCTGTTGCGCCATGCTGAGCATGTGAAATTTCGGCCCCCGTCGCGACAAGCATGAAAGCAATGAGAATCAGATCGATGTGACCTCGAGTGAGATTAGCTAATGGACCAAGCCTTGTGCGTGTTTTCAAGGTATGGCGCCTTTCCAATGGAGCAAGTTGTATTTTCTGGCCAAAACATCCATTTGCCAGCCAATTGCCGCTTGCTCAATTGATAGCAAATTTCCAAACGGGCCAAGCCCTCCCTGCACGAATGTTGAGGCGTCTTGTCCGCACGAAGGCGGATAAAACTTGCGGATGCTGCGCGCAGTCGCCGGACGCCAACACTTTTTTGCAAAGAAAGCTCAAGCCTTGGGGCAAGGTGTGAGGCGGGGCATGATTGAGGGTGCGCAAAGAAGGGCACGTGATCACCGCGCCAATATCCGCCCGCGACGGCGGTCCCGTATCGAAGCGTCCTGGGGCGAACGAATGATGGCGATCGCCAAAATGGCCTGCCGAGACTTGGCGCGGATAGGGGTGGGTCACAGGGCCGGTGAAGCGTCTCTTTGACAAGCCAACACCGCTAACCAGCCGAAAACACGCCGCTTTCCCGCAGTGAACCGCAGGTTCTCGAAATCAGGGAAGTATTTGGCTGGGGTGGTAGGATTCGAACCTACGGTACATGCTACCAAAAAGCATTGCCTTACCACTTGGCTACACCCCAACCGTGCCGCGGGGAATACGACGCCGCGCGGGCGGGATCAAGTCCCCCGAAGCGTTTTCTGGTGCGTTTTCTGGTGCGGGGTTTCCGCTATTCCTGCGGTGCTTCGCGGCGCAGCAGGTCACCGTCGGGCAACGCTTCACGTTCGGCCTCGATAATCTCCTCCAAAGCAGCGGCTTCGTCGGTGCCGACGTCCTGGACTTCGACGTGGGCTGCAACCTGGGCTGCGACCGGCGCTGCACCTGCTTGTTCCGGGCCTGATGCGCCGGGCACACCTGCGCCCAACAGGCGGTAGGTTGGTTCTGGCAAGGTTATTCCAGCGGCCTCCAGTCGCGCCTTCACAACCCGGATCGCTTCACCTTTGGCCATGCCGATCCCGGTTTCGTGCTGCTTGATCCAACCCGCGGCGGTGATGTCGATGGTGGACGCGCCAAGGCCTTCAACCCAGACACCCGGGCCGGGGGCATCCAGCACGAACGGAAGCTCCTTTAAGGCCGACAGAATGATCCGCTGCGCCTCGGCGATATCTGCCGCCGGATCAATGCCGACCAGGAAGGTGAAGCGGCGTTCATCGTTGCGGGTGTAGTTGATGATTCTTGATTTGAAGACAGTTGCGTTCGGAATCCGGATATGGTTGCCGTTGGGGCTCAGCAGGATTGTGGCGCGGCTGGTCAGGCGGATCACATGGCCCACATCACCTTCAATCTCGACCAGATCTTTGGGGCGAAACGGTTGGCGGATTGACAACATGATCGACGAGATGAAGTTCTCAACCGTGTCACGCACCGCAAATCCGATGGCCAGCCCGACAATCCCCGCAGCTCCCAGAATTGTGCCCAGGAGGGCCGTCGCGTTCAGCAAATCAAGGGCCAGAACGATTCCCAGGACGACAAACGCAAGCCGCACAACCTGACGATAGATATCGGCAATAAACGCATTGGGTGCAATCACGTCCCAGGGCCAGCGGCGGCGGGCAAGCCACAACCCAAACGCTGTCAGCAACACTCCGGAGCTGAGCGCTACAAGGATCAGCGGCGAAAAGGCGAGAAATTGTTGGGCCCTTTCCTGCATCCGCTCAAGCGCAGGGTTCAGGCGTTCCACCACATCGGTGCTTTCGCGCACCTGATTTTCGATGGCCACAACGCCTTCAACCCGCGCCACGAGGTCATTCAGCGCCTCAATCCGGGTTGCCTCAAGCGCTGAGCCGCGCAACGTCACAATGCCGTCCGCCACAGAGACAGAAACCTGCCGATACCCATCCAACTGGCGCAGGATGTCGCGGATGCGGTCGGCAATAGCAGCGTCCTGTTGCAGGTCACTTTCGACGGCAATTGTGCCGCTGGGCTGGCTGCCCTCGGTCTGGGCAAAGGCCGCTGCGGGCACAAGCAAAAGCAGGGACAGGAGGAGCGTACGTATCATCGGATCAAATCTGGTCATCGGGTCAAATCTGGTCATCGGGTCAAATCCGGCCATCGGGTCAGATCCGGATCGGGTTGGCTTTGGCGACCGCATCCAGCGCCATCAACGTGGTGATGACACCCGCCATGTCGTCCATTCGGATCATATTCGGCCCGTCCGAGGGCGCGCGATCCGGGTCCTCGTGTGTTTCCAGGAACACGCCGCTGATGCCCAACGCCACGGCTGCGCGGGCAATAACGGGCGCAAACTCCCGTTGCCCACCTGACGATCCGCCAAGCCCACCGGGTTGTGCAACGGCATGGGTCGCGTCCATCACCACGGGATACCCTGTCTTGGCCATCTCTGGCAGGGACCGCATATCAGTCACCAGTGCGTTATAGCCAAACGAAACGCCACGCTCGGTCAGCAGCAAGCGCTTGTTGCCGGTGCTGGCGACTTTGCCCACAACATTCACCATATCCCAGGGGGCCAGAAACTGCCCCTTCTTGATGTTGATCGCAGCGCCCGTTTCACCAGCCGCCAGCAACAGGTCGGTCTGGCGGCACAGGAACGCGGGGATTTGCAGGATATCGACAGCCTCGGCCACAGATGCACATTGATCAGGCGCGTGGACGTCCGTCAGGACCGGGCAACCAAACTCGTCTCGGATCGCGGCCAAAATCGACAGTCCCGCGTCCATACCCAAGCCGCGTTCGCCACCAAGAGAGGTGCGGTTGGCCTTGTCATAGCTGCCCTTGAAGACAAATTGTGCGCCCGTATCAGCACAGACCTGCGCCATGTGCTCCGCAATCATGCGGGCATGATCCAGGTTCTCCAACTGGCACGGGCCGGCGATCACCATCAAAGGCGCGTCGTTGCTGACACGCAGCTTACCGATCTCAACAATCTTCAAGGGCAAACTCCCGGAGCCACTGGCCCCGGGTATACATGGATCAGGAGCTTACCTGTTCCCGCAATATCGAGGCGGTCATTGATATCAGAAGGTAGATGCCAGAAAAGACGACAAGTGCAAGCAAGGTCTTTTCAAATGCCTTGGGATATGCCGCTTCGTCAGGGGCGATGGGGAACACACCCATGGAAATATAAAGTGACTGGCGGCTGGCCTCTGACCGGGCGGATTCCATCGCTTGCAACGCTTCTGTCAGCATCAATTGCCGGGTTTCCAGATCCGCCTGGGCGATCACCAGTTCCGAACTGATGCGCGCCAACGAAACTTCGCCTTCGCCCTCATCGGTTAGGGACGAGCGAAGCTCCGAGATAACGGCCTCATAACGCGCGATGGTGGCCTCAGCCACCTGAACGCGGGTGGGGTTGGGGCGTGGTGAGGCGTTGATTTCGGCCAAGCGAAGGCGTTCTTCGGCCATCTGCATCTCAAAGTTGGCGATCCGGTTGAAGACCTGGTTGACCTCGGCCTCCGCCGACAGAACCCCGCGTTGCTCCTGCAACTCCAGCACCCGCATTTGCGCAAGCAATGATCGCTCTTCGGCTTCGCCAAAACTTTCCCGCGCGCCAGACATCTGGTCTTCGCGCAAGCGGGAGGACATCTGGTCGACCCGCTCTTCCGCATACCCGATCAAGGCCTGGGAGAACGCCTGCGATGTTGCGGGATCTGCGGCCAGAACCTCCATCCGGATCAGGCCCTCAGTCGGGTCATAACCAATCGTCAGATTGCGCAGGTAGGTGCCATACATCGACTCGTTTGATGCGTCGGGGGCAAGGCGGACCAGCGGATCAATCTCTGCAGACGAAAAATGCGCCCGGAACCCCAGTTCTTCATCAAGACGTAACATCGCCTCACGACTTTCCAGATAACTTTGAACCGTGATCGATTCTTGCACGGTGGCGAAACTGGTGCCGCCCAGAAGCCCGCCAAGCCCGCCGCCGCCGCCCGGAGAGGATTCGGCCTTCTGGATCACAAATTCGGTGTTGGTGGCGTACAGCGGCGTGGCCACGGCGTAATAATAGTAGCTGACCATTATTGTCGGCAGCAGCACAAACAACGCCAGCCGTGTGGCCAATTGGATCAGCTTGCGACGGCGCCGGGCGACAATATCGCGCTGGACCTTCATGATCTCAGCGGCGCGGCTTT